>JAPLJJ010000072.1 GCA_026388665.1 Deltaproteobacteria bacterium | reverse complement strand
TCGGGAAAACACTGAGAGACCAATTTATATTGAACAGGGATCATGTCGTTTAGTAGGGCGGGATCTCAATCTGATCAAAGATTTGGTCGCGAAAGCGCTCTCAGGTAACTTCCCAAAGTCGACAGAATACGTGAAGAGTTTAGGGACCGATGTTGCCAAGAAGATTGCACAATCTGTCGTAGATTTTTTGCAGTAGCGCCCGCTTCCGTGAACGGGTATTGCTTTGGAGGCTATGATAATTCCACATGGGATCGAGGAGGAAAGCAGGGTGTTTCCGTCAGTATGCCGATCCTATTTGCCCTAACCCGCTCGATGCGTTAAGATTTGTAGTTGAATTAAATGAACCGAGGGCAAGAAGAGGTTTAGATGTCGATTTCTTACAATATAGCGGTAATCAAAGGAGATGGAACAGGTCCCGAAGTAATAGATGAAGGCGTGAAGGTAATTAACGCTGCTGCGTCATTATACGATTTTTCATTGGATTTCATAGATTATGACCTTGGTGGTCAACGTTTCCTAACGACGGGCGAGACCTTGCCTGACTCTGTCTTGGAGGAATTGAGGCACGCTAATGCGATTTATCTTGGGGCGATTGGTCATCCGGATGTGCCGCCAGGAACGCTCGAACAAGGTATTCTGCTGCGGTTGCGTTTTGAACTGGATCAATACGTGAACTTGCGGCCCGTGAAACTCTACCCAAATGTTGAAACACCTATAAAAAACAAAGGCCCGGAAGAGATTGACTTTCTTGTGGTGCGTGAAAACACCGAGGGCTTTTACGCTGGATCTGGAGGCTATTTTAAGAAGGGGACAGCGGATGAAGTAGCGATACAGGAGTCGATTAACACTCGAAAAGGAATTGAGCGCCTGCTCAGATATGCGTTTGAGATGACTCGCTCTCGTGGTAAAAGGAAGAAATTGACCTTGTGTGGCAAGACGAATGTGCTTACATACGCATGGGGGCTATGGATGCGAACGTTTGAGGAGATCGCCAACGAATATCCGGATGTACATACGGATTATGCGCATGTTGACGCGATCTGTATGTGGTTCGTGAAAAACCCGGAGTGGTTCGACGTCATCGCGACAGACAACATGTTCGGGGACATAATTACAGATCTCGGCGCCATGATTCAAGGAGGTATGGGGATCGCTGCCGGCGGGAACATCAATCCGGCAGGTGTCTCTATGTTCGAGCCAATTGGCGGATCTGCACCGAAGTACACAGGTAAAAATGTAATCAACCCACTGGCCGGTATTCTGGCGGGTTCTCTTATGCTTGAGACCCTTGGTCAAAAGGCTGCGGCCAAATCGATCGAGGATTCGGTAGTAAAGACGCTCAGCAATAATATCAAGAGCCTGGAAGCTGGGAAGATGGGTTATTCAACCTCTGAGGTCGGCGATTTGGTAGCGAAATATCTTTCCTGAAATCATTTTGGGAAACTTTTAGAAGATTGCGGGATTGGCAAAGCGCCACGTTTTATAGATTTTTCACCTTACAAATAAGTATTGAGTGGAACATTCATGGGGACTAATCAAACGCCAAGTCTTAAAGTAATGCCTCTTGGGGGGCTCGGAGAAATCGGCCTTAACATGATGTTGGTTATCTGGGAGGACAGCGCCTTTATCCTGGACGCGGGATTAATGTTCCCTGATGAATCAATGCCTGGCGTTGACTACGTAATCCCGGATGTGGATGTTCTCCTGAGGCTGAAACAAACTATTCTCGGAATAGTGATTACGCACGCTCACGAAGATCATATCGGAGCCTTGCCGTATCTGCTGAAGAAGGTCAATGTTCCCCTCTACGCCACTTCCCTAACTATGGGATTCATAGAGAACAAATTTGATGAGTTTGACCTGTTGACTAGCACTGACAGACGAGTCATTTCCAATAAATCTCCGATTGAACTTGGACCTTTTCTAATTGATTTCTTCGCGATGTGTCATTCAGTTCCTGATGCAGTCGGGGTTATGGTGGAAACTCCTATTGGGAGGCTTATCTTTTCCGGGGACTTCAAGATTGATCCAAACCCAATAGATGGAAGGCTCTGTGATTTTGAAAAGTTAAGGAAATATGCGGATGCAGGTGTGCTTGCGCTGTTTTCGGATAGCACGAATGTTGAGTATCCAGGTCGCACGCGTTCTGAAAGCGATCTCAGATCGTCGTTTGAAACTATTTTCTCCAACGCTAACGGCAGAATTTTGATAGCGACGTTCGCATCGAGTATTCACCGTTTGCAGCAGGTGCTGACGGTTACGGAGCAGTTCAATCGTAAAGCCGCGCTTGTTGGGCGATCAATGGTTGCAAACGCTCGAATTGCGGCTGAGCGTGGCTACCTGAAAATCCCGGAAAATATACTTGTGGACATTAAGGAACTCGAGAAAATTCCGGATAATCGGGTCACGGTTTTATCCACAGGTTCACAAGGTGAACCGATGTCCGCTCTGGCGCTTATGGCGTCGGAACGGCACAAGTATCTTAAGGTGAAAGAGGG
>JAPLJJ010000096.1 GCA_026388665.1 Deltaproteobacteria bacterium | reverse complement strand
GGCGGATGGTGGTTTTCGCGATTGACAGCTATGTAAGAGGTGACCTTGTTCTCTTCGCAGAGCATTACGTTGTCTTCACTGAAATAGCCGTTATCAGCGAGGATGTCAGTAACGGTTCCGAGTTCTTGTGGTAACTGCTTCAGATTGGTCAGGGCCGGTTCCAGTTCTTGTTTGTCGTTGGGAGCCTGGGTGACGTGGGTCGTGACAATCAGCATGGTTTCCGTGTCCACACCGGCCTGGACGTTGTAGGCCTGCTCGAAACTCCCGCCGGATGTCGGCATGATGCGTGATTCCCTCTCGTTCAGATTAACTTGGTCCTTTTCCGTTGGGCCGGCTGTTGGCGGCTGCGGTGTTTTACCTCGGACCTTTTTGCCGGTTTCTTGTTCTTGGCTCGCTCGGCAACTTTGGTATCATATACCTTTTGTTCTTCGGCATTCCGTTGTGCCGCACGCCGCTCGATTTCGGCCTTGATTGCCTTGACACGCTTTTGGCGAATCGAAAGTTCAACAGGAATGTCCATGCCATCAGGAATATCAGCGCTGTCAACGGATTCAGCCTTTTGCAACAATTCAGCCACCTCTGCCTCAAGCTGCTTTTCCAGCTTACAGGCATGGCCGTAACTTAATGCCTTCATCTCGTGGGCAATGGCAAGTATATCCACAAATATCTTCGTCAACTGGGGAAGAAATCGCCTGCGGAACGCGGCGATCGTATCGTGGTCGGGATGACTGTTGGCGGCGATGTAGCGGAAAGCCACCGAGTCATAGGTGCTGCGCTCCAGCTTCCGACTTGAAAAAACTCCCGTGGCGTACCCGTAAAACAGAAGCGCCACCAGCATCTCCGGGTTGTACGGCTGCGAGCCACGGCCGCAATAGGATGCCTTGAGAGGCTGCAGGTTGATTTGCTCTACAATTTCGACCACAAAGCGGGCCAGATGCTGTTCCGGTAACCACTCCTGAATCGATGGTGGCAACAGGTAGAGAGTTTCTCTATCAACCTGAGCGAAGGTTACCTTCATGTATATGTTCCCTTGAATAACCATTTGATTTGTAAGGGAATATACCCCGGAACCGCTGTGAAATGCAAGAGATATATGCTGCTAAATACCATATTATCAGCATGTTGAACAAATAAAGGTCGCTTAAATTCGGGACGGTCAGGTTAAGCCCGACAGACTCCTAGAAGACGGTAAATCGGATATGTTTAAAAGAGTACGGTGCCGTACCTTGCCGTTTTCACGGAAGGATTCACGGATCAGGGCGCAAGGGCGGGAATTTCTGTTGGGGACTATATCGACGTGCATGTAAACCGATATATCACACTATATCTGTCAAGCTTATTGTGACTAACTTACATGTATACTCCTAAAAATATTAATCTCACCTTTTGTCCAATTATATCCAATCCCTAACTCTTGAAAATTACCTTGGTATGGGTAAAGATCCGCTTTAAGAAACATTAACGAGGAAAGCTCAAATGGCCCGAGACCCTGTTTGTGGAATGACGGTTGAGGAGGAGAGGGGACTGAGGTCCCATCATGATGGACAGATTTATTATTTCTGTTCAGATTTTTGCAAAAACCTGTTTGACAGAGATCCAGAGAAACATCTGAGACTGATCGAAAGTAGCGCCACAACTGTCGAGCAGGAGCGAAACATCGCCTATTTCTCGATGGAAATTGCGGTCAGTCCGCATGTTCCCACATACAGTGGCGGGTTGGGTGTTCTCGCGGGAGATACTCTCAGATCCTGCGCGGACTTGAAGGTGCCTGTCGTTGGCGTCACCTTGTTGTATGAAAAAGGCTACTTCTACCAGCAATTGGATGACCATGGCAATCAATCTGAACTGCCGGTTGATTGGAATCCGAGCGATTACTTGCGGCGATTGCCTGGGACCATTGATGTCCGTGTAAGGGGCGCAACTGTAAAGGTGGCTGCCTGGCAATACGACATGATTGGGATGACCGGTTATTCCGTGCCAGTCATTCTTTTGGACACTAATATGGAAGAAAACAGTTCCGATGATCGAGGGCTTACCCGGTACCTGTACGGGGGCGATGAGGCGTACAGATTTGCCCAGGAAATGATTCTCGGTATCGGTGGCGTCAGAATGC
>JAPLJJ010000116.1 GCA_026388665.1 Deltaproteobacteria bacterium | reverse complement strand
GAGCCTCTCCTTGGATTGAGTCCTATGATGCAGACTACGCTTGTGGACGCGATCAAGAAAATAAATTTAGAAAGCGGCCTGACAATAATTATGACAGAGCAGTTCGCCAGGCCCATACTTCCTATGATCGATCATGGCTATATAATTGAAAACGGTATGTTGACGCTTGATGGACCGGGCTTCGAATTGATGGAAAATCCAGAAGTCAAAGGGGCTTACTTCGGTGTCTAATACGGATCGTTCATGCCGGAAAGTGTTTGAGACATGTCTGCCTTAAAATACCAGACAATATATGGGGCTTTTTCTGCCATGGCCGCGAAATATCCGCAAAAAACAGCGGTATACTTTCTCGGATCATCTTACTCCTATAAAGAAGTCTTAAATCTGTCGGAAAAATTCGCGTCAGGTTTATATGAAATGGGAATACGAAAAAGGGATCGTATCCTAATGTACATCCCTAATTCAATTCAGTTCGTCGTCTCCTGGTTGGGAATTCAGAGACTTGGAGCCGTGGCGGTTCCGATCAGTCCCATATACACTGCCTTCGACCTAAAATACATGGCCAACGACACAGGGGCCAAAGCCGTTATCTGTTCTGATCGTAACTACGGGTACGTAAAACAGGCTATACCGGACACTCAACTCGAACAGGTAATATTTACCGGCTTGATAGAGTTGCTGCCATGGTGGAAAAAGGTCTTTGACTTCTTTGCTGATAAAGCGCCCAAAGGTAAGGTAGAAAAAAGCCCCCAAGTGTTTTCCATGAGGGACGTGATCAAACGAGGGGTCAATCCGGCCCCTAAGCCTGATTTGTGTGATCGGGACATTGCCCAGATTATGTATACCGGAGGGACAACAAAGCACCCTAAAGGTGTTCCGATGAGCCATGGGTTGTTTCTGGTCTCTTCGGAAGAACAACTTGATGTTCGAAATGCGCTTTTCCCAAAACACGAGGATGTGATACTTGCCGGTTCGCCATTGTTTCACATCGCCGGGCAGACGTGTTCTCTGGCCACGATAGTTATTGGTGGCGGGACGATGATTGTGTTCCCCAAGGTAAATCTGGACGCTTTTTTTGACGCAATTGAGAAATTGAAAGCCAAGAGTCTTGTCGGGGTTCCGGCTTTTTATCGCATGATCCTGGAACACGATCGCGTGGATCAATATAATCTTTCATCGTTGAGTTACTGCTTTTCCGCTGCCGATGTTTTGCCTCAGGATGTTGCAAGACGGTGGACGGACAAATTCCATGTGCCGGTTTATCAGGGCTACGGAGCGACGGAAACGTGCGGTGGGGTTATAATGTGCCCGACTGATCGGGAGAGTCCTCCAATGGCTATGGGATTAAGAGTTCCGAGCAAACAGATCAGGGTAACTGAACAGGAGGGGCTGGACGAAGTTCCTGCGGGAGAACCCGGTGAGTTGTTGGTGCATTCGGAACTAATGGTGTCAGCCTATCTTAACAAACCGGAAGAGACGGTGAATTCCTTTGTCATGATAGACGGAAAGCTCTGGTACCGGTCAGGCGATATAGTCAGGCAGGACGAAAATGGTTTCGTTTACTTCGTCGATCGGACCGTGGACGCCATAAAGCACAAGGGCTACCGTGTTTCCGCATCTGAAGTTGAAGCGATCCTTCAAGAGCACCCTGCAGTAATCGAATCATGCGTTGTAGGCATCCCGGACAAAAAAGTGGGCGAACGAATCAAAGCCTTTGTTGTGCTCAAAAAAGATGTCAAAGGCGTGACAGGGTATGAGCTGACGAAATTCTGCCGGGACCGACTCCCGGCGTACAAGATTCCTCAATACATAGAATTCCGTGACATGTTGCCAAAGTCCAAAGTAGGGAAGCTGCTTCGAAAAGAAATTAGAAATGAAGAGCGTAAGCGGCTCGAAACCTAGCCGCAGCCCTGTTTGGCTCATATCACCAGTGTCTATCGACTGCTCAAGCGGCACAGATAACTATTAATAACCCACCGGCTATGAAAAGACGATCCATCGCTTACGGGATTTTGCCATAGATGTCCTTATGTATGAGTTTAGGCAATCGTTTGCTCGGCAGGTAGATTTGCTCTCAGGTATGGGGTTTTGTTGGCGGCAAACCCAAAATCAATAATATACGGAAATTATCAGATTATCCTGCAATAAGCAAAGAGTCGGACGCATTAAGCAAAGACTTGAAGAGTAGAGGTTTTAAATTTTTGGGTTCTACCATATGTTATGCGCATATGCAGGCTACGGGTATGGTAAACGACCACTCTCTTGATTGTTTCAGGAAAAGTGAGATAATTGAGAAATATGGTAAATAACCCGTCCGACAACGGCA
>JAPLJJ010000033.1 GCA_026388665.1 Deltaproteobacteria bacterium | reverse complement strand
TTCAGCAATTACGCTCGGACTTTTCGGAGACCTCATTTTTTTGCCCGCGTTAATTCTCACATCCAAAAAGATCAGGAAAACCATAACCGATATTTGTGAACGAGAACAAAAAAGCCACATTTCAAACAATGTGGCTTCTCCATAAAAATAAAACTTTGTTGGTTCGTGGTGTGAATCAGTTATTGGCGTCCACACCCCATTTGAACTTATTTGAATGCGGCGGTTTGGCCACTGGTTGAGGGTTGTCATTGACCGTTTCCAGGTCCGGGATGGAGATATCTTTTCTGAGCGCTGTTCCTGCAGGGACTCCCCAGATATACTTTTTGTGAGATTCAACTTGGGCGGATTGGGATGTTCCTTGTGCGTCCGTACGATGCTCAACTCTTAAAACGGGCAAAGTCGGCAAATCAGCTACTATGAAGTTAGCCTTTATCAAGACTCGTTTCGCCGCCAATCCATCAGGGAACGCGGGGAAAGGTGATGCGGAACGTATAGCGCGAAGCAGAGATCGATCCATCTCGGTATTTCCGGAGCCCCGGACAAGTTCTACAGATACCAGAGCGCCATCTCGAGCTATCTCATACATGACGGCCACCTTGCCCTTTATCGCGTCCGACGTGACAATATTTACCGGTGTAGTCCACACGTTTTGAATCACATCTCTGGTCAATAATACGTAATCGTTAAGCGTTCTGTTTCTTGTGGTTTTATCCACGATCACCTTGTCCGCTAATTGAGACATCTGATCAGCCGAAAACCCTAGTGAACCGAGCCCCAAGATCAAAACTGAAACAAGAACAACAATCCTTTTCATTTTTCGCCCTCTTTATCAGCCTTCGATTAATCTGCGGCACGAAGGCGAAGGCCGCGAAGAACGGAGCGACAATCAAACAAAACAAAAACCAATGTTAAATGGAATGTTATTCCAAATAACAAAAATATACGTGATGTTTTGCTACCAACACCTTGAAATAAGGTCAAGAGAAAAGTGCGTAATCCGGCGAGTTATTTTTTATTTGGTAAGGTCAGGCAGGATATGTAGTACATTTCTAGAGGCGAGACGGCGAGAAAGCTCACGAAGTCATCTCGACGACGCGAAGCGAGGAGAGATCTATCCAAGTAGCGCAATAGATTTCTCCCTGCCGGTCGAAATGACATGAATCGGAGTTGGCAAGAAGTCTATGCCGCCAATTTCTCTCTGCGTATGATTTGACCACGACCGCTTATTACAACCTTTTCCAGTGGTATCTGCTTTCCGGCCATCTTCATGCCCATCTTCACGATTTCGGGTAGCCCGGCGCAGCACGGGACTTCCATCACGGCTACTGTGATACTCTTGATTGAGGCTGCGTTGAAAATCTCTGAAAACTTTTCGATGTACATACGCGCGTCATCAAATTTTGGGCAACCGATCAACAAGGTTTTCCCCTTAAGCAAATCCTGGTGCAGATTCGGATAGGCAAAGGCTGTGCAATCCGCAGCCACAAGCAGATCAGAGTTTTTCAGGAACTTGGCGGTAGGGGGCACAAGCCTGATTTGCACCGGCCAGTGAGTGAGCTGAGAGCCTACACTATGTCGAGCAACCGGCTCATTGGCTTCGTCGCATGAGCAGGTAGGCGCAAAAGTCTGTATATGCGATGATGGACAACCGCAGGCCATTTGAACAGCGGGTTCTTCCTTTTTGGCGTCAATTACGGTCTTTAGACGCTCCTCAACAGCTTCATCATCAAAATCCTCGGCGTCCCTCTGAATTATCTTGAGAGCGCCTGTAGGGCACTCCCCAGAGAGCGCCTGTAGGGCACTCCCCAATGCAAGCGCCCAGACCGTCACAGTAAATTTCCGAGACGAGCTTGGCCTTGCCGTCAATTATTTCAAGCGCTCCCTCAGCGCAACCGGTTACACACTGTCCACAACCGTCACAAAGGTCTTCATTTATCTCAATTATATTTCTCTTAATTTTCATTTTAGTTTCCTTCCCCGTTACTCTGAAATTTACTAATTACTTGCGGCCTCTAATCCCGAACTGGATTTCAGCAATAATTCCTGTGCCAAGCCTCGTCCTGCATCCGTTATGAAATCCCGCCCAATCACTTCCGAGAGAAAATTTTCGTCCAACTGGGTTTTCTTGCTCTTTTCCTGCAAAGACGCCAGAAGATTGGCGTCGTGAACCAGGTTGAGATTCTGAGACTCATAGCCGTTTGGTTTTTCGAGATTCTTAATAATTGAACAAACTTCTTGAATCAGCTCTTCCGGGGCGTCAAGTTTCTCGAGTATTTCC
>JAPLJJ010000030.1 GCA_026388665.1 Deltaproteobacteria bacterium | reverse complement strand
TCCAATAATCTTGCCATTTTTTCTCGATAACCTCTGGGTTGTATTTTTTATCCATGTTTCCTCCGCAACTTGCCCAATAAACAATTAACCTCTTCTTTTAACATATTGAGCCGGGCTGCTTCAATCGCGGAGATTTAGTTGAGAACTTAATGGTCCGAAAGTGATTCTTGATGAAGACGGATTAGATCCTTTCTTCAATTTTGCTAGGTCATTTTCTCTTGCGGTGTTTTGACTTGACTAGCTGATTAAATCCGAATTAATGTGGCGTGAGATCCACAATACACACCAAGGGAGTGGGAGATTTATGTCTCGGGAAGTATCCGTAAGCCCTGATGGCGAAGAATTCTATCTTCCGAATGAAGACGACTACAAAACCGAATTTCTAAGATTGCAAAACCTGGCCGATTTTCACCGGGCTAATGGACGAGAAATCGTCGTGGTCATGGGGGTAGGTTTTGTCGGGGCCGTTATGGCCGCTGTTATCGCCGATTCTACAGATGAATCGGGGAACCCTGGCAAATTTGTTGTTGGGATGCAACGGCCTAGCGCGAGGAGCTATTGGAAGATCCCTCTGATGAACCGCGGAGTAGCGCCGGTTAAATCAGAAGACCCTGAAGTTCCGCTGATTATCAGCCGTTGCGTTCTGGAAAAGGCCACGCTGACAGCGTCATTCACATATCAAGCGCTGAGCCTCGCTGACGTTGTCGTTGTTGATGTCCAGTGTGACTACATAAAGGAATCGCTGAACGACGTTCGGACAGGTTACGTTTACCTTGAGGATCTGGAGAAATCCCTTGAAGTCATAGGGGAAAACATCCCACCAACAGCGTTGACCCTCATAGAGACGACCGTCCCACCAGGAACCACCGAGCAGGTCGCGTATCCTCTGATGAAGAGAGCTTTTCAGAAAAGGGGAATTCAGGAAGACCCGTTATTGGCCCACAGTTATGAGAGGGTTATGCCGGGCGCAAACTACGTGGCTTCTGTTAGAAACTTCTGGCGAGTGTGTAGCGGAATAAATGAAGAAGCTCGTAACAGGGTGGTCAAATTTCTAAGCGAAGTTCTAGACACAAAAAACTACCCCTTAACAGTTCTGGATCGCCCCATTGAATCGGAAACCGCTAAAATAGTTGAGAACAGTTATCGTGCCACAATACTGGCATTTCTAAATGAGTGGAGCGTTTTTTCGGAACGCAATGGCGTGGACCTGATTAAAGTGTTGGAAGCTATAAAAGTTAGACCAACACATTCGAATATAATTTTTCCGGGACCCGGAATTGGTGGCTACTGTCTTCCGAAAGACGGCGGCCTTGCGGTCTGGGCATATAAGCATCTGCTAGGGTTTGAAGACGATCTCTTCAAAATTACTCCTCTTGCCATAAACATAAATGATAGTCGAGCCTTGCACGTTCCGGAACTTGCGCGAGACGCATTGAGAAATATGGGCAGGTATATTGCGGCGTCAAAAGTTACTTTGCTCGGCGCTTCGTATAGAGAAGACGTGGGGGATACGAGATATAGTGGTTCCGAGGTCATAGTCCGTCGATTGGTCGAAATGGGGGCCGATGTTTGCGTGTATGACCCATATGTAGACCACTGGTGGGAATTTGAGGCCCAGGATACATATCCAGCGCCCGGAAAAGGCCGCGGGAGGTTCTTCCGTTCACAGAAAAAACTACCTGAACTCAAAATGGAAAAAGATTTGCCGACGGCTCTCAAAGATGCCGATGTTATGATTCTCGCCGTCAGACATAAACAATTTATGAATTTGAAACCAGACGATGTCGTTGGTTACGTCGGCGGTCCTTTAGCAATTATTGACTGTTTTGGGATATTAAGTGATGAGGCTATTTATCGTTATTTCGAGCTTGGTTGTGAGGTCAAGGGATTAGGAAGAGGTCACATTAATAGGATCAAGAAAAAAACAAAGCGTTAGTGAGCAGAATAACGACAATTATGAACGTCCGCGTTTCCATGCCCAGTCGATCGAGGAAGCGATCAGGTATGCAATCCCGGCTAATAATATGATTGTTGCCCCTGCTGGCCAATCCGGGACGTAACTCAATGCCAGCCCGAAAGTTGTGAAAAAACAACTCACGAGTATAGAAACAACCATTGTTTTCCAGAGTGTTCGACAGAACAACCCAACAATAGCGACAGGCAAAGTTATTAACGCAACAACCATTACCACACCGACGACAGTAGTGAGAACGACTACTGTTATGGCCGTTAAACACAACAGGAGAAGGTAATAAAACTCCACATTTAGGCCGCGAATTCTCGCAAACTCCTCATCAAAACAAACCGCAAAAAATTGATGATAAAAGAACACACCAAAAGAAATTACTAACAAATCCAAAATAGCCAGTAACCACAAATCGCTCGGACTAACCATCAGGATATTGCCGAATAAATAGCTGATCAGATCTTCGTTATAACCGGGTGTTTTTGAGATAAAGATGATTCCTATCGCCATCCCTATGGCCCAAAGAGCGCTTATAACCGTGTCTTCGCGTTGTTTGGCTTTCAAGCTCACCAGACCGATCAACAAGGCGGCTATGAAAGCCGCCACAATCGCGCCATGCAACGGAATCAGGCCGTCAATTTTGTAAAACTTTTTCAGAAATATGGCTACACCGATACCGCCGAGCACTACATGGGCGATACCGTCAGCTATATAGGTTATTCTTCTCGCAACTACATAAGACCCTACAATCCCGGACGCAAAGCTCGCAAGAAGCCCGGTCAGCAAGGCGTATTGAAGAAAAGAATACCTTGGAAGATCCGTTACGAACTCAAACATGCTGGAAATGAATCTCCGGTTGCTTTGTGGTCATGTCTGACCATCCGCATTGGTGAACCGTAAATGTCGTTGATTATTTCACCGGTCATTTCGGTAGTTGGGTGAATCACTACTTTTTGTTTGACGCAAACTACTGTCTTAACCACTCTGGAAACAAAGCCGAAATCGTGTGAAACCAGCGCTATGGTTAGTCGCTCATTAAGTTTTTGCAATAGGTCGTAAAACTCTGATTCGAACATCAAATCAAGATTCGATGTCGGTTCATCCAATAGTAACAGATCAGGTTGGCAAGCCAGTGCCCTAGCGATCAACACCCTTTGCTTCTGTCCACCGGATAGTGAAGAAAAAGGCCTTGATCTAAGTGAATCAACTCCAACCTCTTGCATCGCATTTTCTGCTATCTCCTTATCCGTTTTGGGATAAGGGCCCAAAGGATTGCCCTTTCTCAGACGTCCCATTAGGACAACATCCATGACTTTTGCTGGAAACTTGGGGTCAAACCTCATGTTCTGAGGCATATAACCAATGCGGCTCCTCATTTTTTCCGGTTTTTCTCCGAAAAGTTTGATCTCACCCCGCGCAGGCTTAAGCAATCCAAGCGCAAGCTTAAGTAAAGTGGTCTTACCGCCGCCGTTCGGCCCCACTATCGAGACAAAATCTCCAACGGGAATAGAAAGGTTAACGTCTGTTAATACGGGTCTACCGTCATAAGAAAAGGACAAATCTCTAATCAAAAGAGCTGGGACAAGCTCCATTAGTTCGTACCTGAAACTCTACCTGAACCCATAATCCCTACTCAACTTAGTTTTTCAGGGCTCTTTGGATTTCCTGGGAGACGTCTCTCAAATTATTGATGTAATCGTACGCCAGATCATTCATCGGGACTATGACTGCCCCGACTGAATTCGCCAAGGTTTGAGCGCTCTTCGAAAAAAACTGGGGTTGAACAAAAATCACTTTCACCCCATCTGATTTTGCTGAATCCACAATTGACCTGAGCTGCTTTGCCGAAGGTTCCTTGCCGCTCATTTGAACAGGCATCTGTTTGAGCCCATACCTATGGGCAAAATATCCATAAGCAGGATGGTAAACAAAAAAAGGTTTCCCCTCAAATGGTTTCAAAGAAATTCGGAGTTGTTCATCGAGGCTGTCCAGATCAATTTCCATCTCCTTGAGAGCACTCTCGAATTTAGGAGCGTGTTCTGGATCCAGTTGTTTCAGAGATTGCTGTATCAACCGAGCCTGGATTTTTGCGTTAAGAGGGTCTAGCCACGTGTGAGGATCCCAGTTGTCGTGATCTTCGTGATGGTCACCCCAATCTTCCATTTCTAACAATTCGACGCCTTGTCTGGTATCTACGACCAAGAGATCGGGATTGATGGATTTCACTTTTTGAAGCAAAGTTTCTTCGAAAGGAAAACCTGTCTTAAAAAAGAGCTTCGCTTGACTCAGTTTGGCTATCGTCTGTGGCGTGGGGTCAAAAGTGTGCGGGTCCCGTCCTGGGGGCAACAACTCGAAAACATCGAAATAGGGGCTTCCAATTCTGTCTACAAGGTATTTGATGGGTGGAATGCTTACGAAAACGACAGGTCGTTTTTCATGTGTTGATTCAGCCTTCGCCTCGTTGGGAAAAGTGAACCCACACAAAATTGAAACCAGGAATACAAACGCCGCCATTTTACGAAAGACCAAAGCTTCGTACGGCGTAGAATAAATCTTGTCTGACCCGCTGAACTCGTTAAGGTTCATGGACATCCCCTTTGTCTGCTCGTCGGCAAACTAGATGAACAGCCTTACAAGTCCCACATTCCGAAAGATAATGATCTGAAAGCAGTTCCTGCCAGTGGGTCTTCTGCTCGACCGTGAGAATGCCGGTGCCTTTGCATAAAGGGCAACCGCTATCCAGAGCCGCCAGGACCGCCTGTCGAATAAATTCTGATCTGTTTTCAATCCCTTTGAGCGCTTCGCTCAAAGACTTAGGCGCTTTGAAAGTAATAATTTCTGGTCTGTCTTGATTAGTCATTTGTTTGATACATCTAGGGTCAGTCTTGAGATGTCAGGATTTCTTAAGGCTAGTATTACATATTATTACCGCACGGTCAAGGAACACGGGCAGTTCATGCCGATCCCTATATCAAATCGAATGTGAACCAAAGCGAGATAGGATTAAAAAGGGAGATCTAAATTCTACATTCAGGTTGAGGACATCCGGGTTTGGTAAAAACAATTTGCCACAACTGGTTATATCGAGCCCTGAAAGCTCCTGCGCACGAAAGAAGATAATATTCCCACATTCTCTTGAACTCGTTCTTATAACGTTTGGAAAGTACGGGCCAAGACTCCTGAAAGTTTGCGTTCCACGCCATCAACGTCTTGTCATAATGAGGACCCAAATTGTGCAAATCCTCAATCATTAACAAGCCTTCAACTGATCGAGCAATCTGAGCCACACTCGGTAATACCCCATTGGGGAATATGTACTTGTTAATCCATGCATCTGTCTTGATCTGCGAACAGTTCGTTCCAATAGTGTGCAGCAAAAAAATACCGTCGTCTTTGAGAGAATTATAGACAACTTTCATAAACTTCCGATAATTCTTGTAACCAACATGTTCGAACATACCCACCGAAACTATTTTATCGAATCTTCCATTGATCCCTCGGAAATCGCATTTGAGAATATTCACGGGTAGCCCTTTGACTCGTTCTCTGGCGTATTTGATTTGTTCATCAGAGATATTAACCCCCGTCACCCGGCAACCTACTTTTTCAGCCATGTAGTGGGCCAACCCGCCCCAACCGAAACCAATATCAAGGACGTGGTCGCTGGGAGTGAGCCGCAATTTGGCAATGATCATGTCCATTTTTTTGATTTGAGCCTGTTTCAAGTCCTCGGTTTCTTTGAAGTACGCGCAACTGTATTGGTTGTATAGATCTAAAAACGACATGAATAGATTATTATCGAGATTGTAATGCAGATCAGCTACCATACTGGATCGAGAAATAGATTGGAGATTGAAAAGAAAAGCACGAACAACAGGTAGAACAAGCTTCCACGAACCGCGTACTCTATCACCCAAGTCTGCACACAGAATTTTGTAAAAAAATTCGTCAAGCCTTTCGCAGTCCCACCACCCCTCCATGTACGCTTCGCCAAGTCCCAGACTCTTCCGGCTTAGCGCGCGGTCATAAAATTTTTCGTTATGGATTTGAATGTCCCAAGGGTTGGTTCCGGCTATTTGAACACCAGCGCCTCCCAACAAATGCTCAACAATCTCTTTACTTCTGGACATACCGCCTCCCGTTGAAGCTTCAAATGAAAAATTTCTTCTGAAACTGATCTCTTCAAGAAAAGCGCATACGCTATGATTAATTAGAGTGTTTTATCAGAAACTAAATCATAGCCTCCTCAAGTCAATTTGAAAATAAAGGTTTCCTTGCTCATTTGCATTATCATTTTTCACTCAACCCTGGTTAGCGCCTTTTAACTCAAGAACTGGAATACCAAAAAGAGCAAACTTCAACCATTTGAAAGCAAATTCAAGTAAGGACAAATCATTCTGACGAATTAATTCTATTTGTTCTGGAGATAGCTCAAATTTTCTCAAAAATGAAGTCCTAAAAACAAAGTCTCGAAATTTTGGTAAATTATAACAAGCCATCATAAACATCTGTAGTTGTTGAGTCGAGAATTCTGCAGACCCCCGGCGAAAGCCAAGCATGTATAATTCCATGAGTTCATCGTTCAACCTGTTATAGAGATCTAGATCCTGATCCGAGATCCATTCATTCACCATCCAATTCTTAGCCTGTTCAAAGCCCCGACAGTGCTCTTCCTTTACTACAAAATAAAATTCTTCATTCGCATCAGTCGATCGATTTTTTGAAGAGGCTCTTCCTAACGGATAAATACGACACGCGCCGGGCCGGTCGTCGTAGACGTTGCAACCGCTGGAGGCAACAAAGGGACAAAGATTCTCATCTCTTGTGTCCATTTTTAGTGAAACTTCAGGGAATCCGTGACGGGACACGCCTCTAATAACGGCATAGTCATCGAGGAAGTCTGATGAAGAGACATCCAATCTCTTGCAGAGTCTCATCACATCGTATGGAGTTAGCGTAAGGTCTAATTTTCTACAACATTCAGTAAAACACGGGACGCTTGGGCCGCAGTAAAACTGAAAGCAGTCTTCTCTGGACATCCGGTCACTCTTTTCCAGAGATATTCTCGGGTCCGAACCCGTGTCGTAATTCATTTCATCTCCATTCCTGTAAGAACTAAATAAGTTTCTTGCTGGAACATGATACCTCGTTTTGTAGAAATCGAGCGAAGTCAATCAAAGATGGAAAAACTTCATACGAATCGTAATCCGCCAGGGTTTGGCAAATTCGAACTGATCTTACTCCTGCATTCTTTCCCGCTTCGATGTCTGCAACAGAGTCCCCGACCATAAAGGATGAACTCAGATCAATGTTAAGGTCCTTCGCCGCCGAAAGTATCATTCCAGGCGCTGGTTTTCTACAATCACAGTCGTCTATTTTATCATGAGGGCAGTAATACAGGCCGGCAAGCTCCAGACCGGCATCCCTGAGCAGGGATTTCATGAAATCATGAACCTGGGATAGATCTTTTTCCGTCATAATGCCCCTGCCAATACCACGCTGATTCGTGACAACAACAATAGCGAATCCGAGGTCGCGAAAAATGGCCAGAGCGTCCAGAACGTTAGGCAATAGGTCGAATTCTGAAGAATTTCGAACGTAATAATCCTCAGGAAGTTTCCTGTTAATTACCCCATCGCGGTCAAGGAAGATCGCTTTCCTATGGTTTTGTTTTGATGTTGACGGCACCAGAATCAACCTTTCGTCAGTAACGCCCACATATTATGCCATCTAAATCTGATTAATTCATCATAGACCGGTTGTGGAAAAGGTCAATCAAGAAAAAGTGCAAAAAGTTCGGTGAATTTGATCAGGCGGCTTGTCTGGGGCAGCCAAGCCGCTAATTTACAACTCAAAACCAACATTAATAATCACCGGGAATAACAAGTTGTTGAATCAGCGCGTTCGTGTAATCTCTCCGATTATAATTAAATTCGATTTAGAATTTAATTGGATTACATTGCGGTTTAATTGGGTTCTTACTACATAACTATATAACATCATGATATCAATATGTTGTATATCATAAACCCTATTAGTAAAGTATGTTGGTATTAACCTCTTTAAAATTAAAACGAATCTTTTTGCAATTACAGTTAATAAATTACTTGACATAAAATTAGTTTTGAATGATTAGGAGAATCCAGGACATTCAGTGAAGGAGGGAAGGTATGCTTACAACAAAGCGCCTGAAGGTATTGGTTTGTTACGTAATATGGGTTTTTGTCGCAACAACCGTGGCCTGGGGTTACACAGGGCCGGATATTTCCAGTCCTGGTGTACAAGGGGATGCGTTGTCAGCAGACCCGACTTATCAGAATAGGTCGGTTCCAAGGCAGCAGTTCCCGACACAACCTCAACGCGGCTCATCTTTTACCCCACGCTGGTCTGGCGGATCTGTCCGTTCAACTCCGGTCTACCGTGGGTACGAGCCGCTTGTGTCGCCCGGTACAACCGCATGCGGTCCTCAGGGTTGTCCCGTCCCAGGAGTGGGAACGGGACCAGCTATGCCTGCGCCTGGGATGTTCGGACTGTTTTCCCAGTCAGGAATGGGTCTAGGATCGTGCGAGAACGAGGCATTTCTGCCTCATGTCGGCTGTAAACAGTTTCAAGTGAGCGCTCAAGTTTGGTACCCGACGCTTTACCGAAGTGATGTTGTCTGGGGAACCATGCCTGGTGGATGGGTGGGTACGGAACTGAATTTAAACCAGGATCTTGGTCTAGGGCCGTACAACTATTTTGCCAGATACGTAGCAATTGGGGCCTCAGATTTACGTTCATGCCCATCAACTATAGAACTAACACAATGCCCCAAAATCAATTTTGGTTCGGCAACCAGTCGTTTGGGGCTTTTACAAACACGTTGACGGTATGGGATCGATTCGTTTACCGCGCCGAATTAGTTTACGACTGGTTTCATAAAGCCAATGCCGTATCAAGTTTGTTCGCCGGGTATCTCATGTACGACGATAAACTGACCATGAGCCAGGGCAATTTTCGTCAAAGCCGATCTAAGACCTTGGGATTGTATACTGCCGGCGCCAGCATCGAGAGGCTTATTAGAGACATAGGTTCCGCTACGGTCAGCACGGAATGTAGAGGGTCTGTGCAGTTCGATAATGACCATTTCGGTTGGGATGCTGTATGGCTAGGAAGGGTTTACATGCCGATGAACTGTGGCAGGTATGGCTATCTGGAAGG
>JAPLJJ010000302.1 GCA_026388665.1 Deltaproteobacteria bacterium | reverse complement strand
TATCAACTGATACGAACCGGTCCATTGCGGCAGTTTTATAAAAAATCCGGTCGGGAATTATGGATGATTTCTTTTTTCAATCCGACAGGCTCCTAGATTATTCCATTGACTAATGGACATTTTAAAGAGGATTATGATATCAAAACCAGGTGAAATAAATGTGGACTATCGAATTGGCGGAGTTCCGAGACATTATTTTAGATTTGACGAAAAGCCCCTCATGAAGATCCCAGAAGAGATTCAAAAGTGCGTTGCCTTCATAGAATATCAAGATGACATTTTGGAGATTATCCGGGACGAGGTAAAGATTACAATTCCACATGCCCGCGAGGCCCGCCTGTTACTGGTTGATCCAGATGCACCAAACCATTACCCGCCCTCTACACTGCACGGTGACTTAGTCGATTGTGCTTCTCCCTCCTTTCAGATGAGAATCACCTTACTTTGACGTACATTCGTCCCAATCCATTAGACCATTGCTCTTTTACAATGTGTCAGTTATCTTGACAGTCCTTCAACTCAGTCCGGTGTGAATGGCTTGACATAGCTAAGGAATATACCGGCTTCTCTAAGAGCTGATTGCTGAGAATTCTTTCCGTGCCGTGGCACGCGAATTGCTCGGGCATATTGCATGATGATATGAGTTGTGATGGGAACCCATGGACGCACTGCCGTCAAGCGCCTGCTTATGGGAAACATTGCGAGGAGCGTTTTGAGGATGGCTCATCGTCCCGTTCTGATTGTGGAGGCCGTGTCCGGCAAAGAAGAGTCATAGCAGGGGAGCCATGAGATCTCGATCACATGATAGTCACCGATTTGTGATCCGTGAGCCTTGAAAATTGACGGGCAGTCTTTGAGAAATTGTCAGAGGCAGAAGTGTCATGCCTGTGATATAGTATTGCCCGTAAATCTGAAGACCACGCAATTCCCAAGGGTTCGAAACGATTCAAGGAATAATAAGAGAGGGATGAAGTTGGTCACACTCTATCCTATTGGAAAGATACGCCGACTGCCGGTGGTTTGGAGGCTGTGTTGACATCCCCTGTTTCAGGAGTTGAAACGGCTATCTGGATTCCACCGCTCGATCGGTTTTGCCGGCACAAGTGGGATACCGAGCAAAGCGATACCTTGGAGGACTCAAGAAAGGACCACCTAGATGAGAAAGCCCAGGCTGCTTATTGTGGATGATGAAATACCCTTCACCGCAAATTTATTGAAGCTCCTGTCCCGGAGGGGTTATGAAGTCTCGGCCGTTAATGACGGTTACAGTGCGTTGCGGATCGTTGAGGAAGAAGAGTTTGACGTGGTCATTCTCGACCAGAAGATGCCCGGCATGGATGGTGTCACCACCCTTAAGGAGTTGAAAAAGAAAAGGCCCCACATGGAAGTGATCTTGCTCACAGGCCGTGGATCAATCGAGTCCGGCATCCAAGGCCTTCAGCTTGGCGCATTCAATTATGTGATGAAACCCGTACCTTTTCCCGAATTGCTCGAACAGATTGTCCACGCGTATGAACGCAAGGTCATAGAGGAAGAGCGGTCTCAGGAGTAAACCTTTTGGCAAAGCTGTTGTCGGTTCCACAAGGATCATGTGTTTATCATGTTTGGCGTCGGGGGACTCATGTTCGGACAGACTAAACCTGCTAAAGGGGTTAACTTGCAAGCGTCGGATTTACATACTCGCTCTTATACCAAACTATTGCGCAAATTCATTCTTGTTTCGGTGACCTGCTCTGTGCTTCCACTGCTTCTGGTGGGCTGGATCAGTTACCTCTATTATTCTCAGTTCTCCAGGTCCCGGATGGTGGACCACTTTCGTAGAAACGTTGAATACAATCGAAGGATTGTAGAGTCCTTTCTCGAGGAACGCGCATCGGATCTCAGGCTCGTCGCCTCCACCCATTCTTTAGGCTTCCTGACGGATTCCTCAAACCTCAGGGAAACCTTCCATATCCTGAACCGGGAAGGATCCTATTTCGCAGATTTGGGTGTCATTGGTGAAGCGGGAAAGCATGTTGCTTACGTTGGATCTTATGATCTTATGGACAAGGATTATTCCGTAACGTTCTGGTTCAAGGAGGTTATGGTGAAGGGTGTCTACATAAGCGATATGTTTGAGGGATATCGCAAGACTCCCCACTTTATCATCGCAGTCCTTTGCTCGAAAGGGGACACCAACTGGATTTTGAGAGGCACTATCGATACTGAGTTCCTCAGTTCCCTCGTTGAAACGGCGAGACTCGGTCAAACCGGCGAGGTTTTTTTGGTGAATCGAGAAGGTGTCTATCAGACCAGCCCAAGGTTCAAAGGCAAGATTATGGACAAGATGCCGTTACCCATGGAATCATTCACCGGGGAAAGCGGCATTATTATTACTGATCCCATTAGATCCATGGGCTCAGTCGCCCCGGAAATCGGCACACTTATTAGTGATCTGCTTAAATACGGCGTTATGCAATCCCGTTCCCAACAGATCGTGGCCTATTCATGGCTTAAAGACCCTGAGTGGATGCTCGTCGTAAAGCAGGATTTTTCGGAGGTTTTTGAGGACATCAACCATGTGAACATGGCCATCCTGGTCCTTCTCCACATAAGCATCCTTGCGATTCTGATCGTCTCGGTCTTTACCGCTCGATACATGATCAAGGCGATCAAGAAGCGGGATCAAGAGGCAGAGGGATTGAACAGGCAACTTATGCAGACCAGCAAGCTGGCGTCTATCGGGGAACTAGCCGCCGGTGTTGCGCATGAAATAAACAATCCTTTGGCCGTCATCCTTACGGAAAGCCAGGTGATGCGTGACATTACGGAAGAGGAACAAAGTGTGGACGGGAATTTCAAGGAAGAACTTGTGCAGTCCCTGTCACAGGTTGATGCGCAGGTGCAGCGTTGCAGTCACATTACTCAGAATCTCCTGCGCTTTTCCCGAAGAATGTCTGCATCTTCGCAGTTTGTAGATGTCAACGTTGCTCTGAAAAATGTGGTGGGGCTTCTGGAGAAAAGGGCAAACACCTGCGGCGTTCAGATCTCTCTAGATTTTCAAGAGAAACTCCCAGAGATTTGCACTGATCCTTTCGAACTGGAACAAGTCTTTCTGAACCTCATCAACAACGCCATCGATGCCCATGAAGGCAGGCCGTATGGGAGCATCCACATCGCCACGCGATTCGACAGCACACGCAACGGGCTGGTAGCCACCGTTGCAGACACCGGTTCGGGCATTTCTGATGAAGACATTGAACGTGTGTTCGATCCATTCTATACGACCAAGCCTGTAGGCCAAGGCACCGGGCTGGGACTCTCCATTTCATATAGCATCGTCAGGCATATGGGAGGAGAGATTTCAGTGCGAAGCGAAGTGGGCAAAGGCACTGAATTCACTCTCTTCTTTCCCTGCCTAGACACTGAACAAAGCGGTATTCCAGAGGACTCAAAGAAAGACAAACTAGATAAAAAATCCTAGGCTGATCTCAGTGGATGATGAAATACTCTTTCAATAGTTGGAGTTAAGATGCAATGACTAGTCAAATACGGATCCTTATGATCGATGATGAAACGGTTTTCGTAAATTCACTCACCAAGGTGCTCACCAGGCGAGGCATAGGGGTGCAGAGTGCCCCAGACGGTAATACAGGGCTTGCGTTGCTCACAAACGAAGGATTTGACGTGATTGTGCTCGACATGCGCATGCCCGGCATGGACGGTCTTGCCACTTTGAAAGCAATTCGGGAGCGCGATACACTCACCCCCGTAATCCTTCTTACAGGCCACATCGATTTGAAGCAAGTGTCGGAGGCTTTAAAAGCGGGTGCAGCGGAAGTCTTGTTGAAGCCGTGCCCGGTGGAAAACCTGGTCTCATCAATTGAAAATGCTTTCGAGCGTAAAGGCTTCGCCGTAGAAGTTTCAGAAACGCTCTAGCCCTTCTTTAATTCCTCCAGACCGTAATCACCTCGCATAAAGGCGTCCTTGAAAAGAAAGACGGCCTCATCTGTGGCCATAGCAGCGTCCATCTGCCTGAAGAACTGCAGAAGCGAACCTATCATTTCGAGCTGCTTCACGGTTTCCTCTCGAGTGCCTTTACTAAGTCGGGCTTTGATGAGGTCGTGCTTAAGTTCGACCGAAAACCCATGTTCTTTAAGAATTTCAGCAATCGCCCTGACTCTGCGAGTCCGTCTCACATAATCAGC
>JAPLJJ010000140.1 GCA_026388665.1 Deltaproteobacteria bacterium | reverse complement strand
CTTTTTACTGTAGGGCTGGCTGCCGCTCCGTTTCTACAATCCGAGTATATGGTTTACGTGGTCGCCGCTATCTGCATCCTTTTGGGATTGCATTTCATGGATCTTTTCCACTTTCAACTTCCCCTCTCCCAAGACAAACTCCCCAAGTACACGGGCTTTATTGGAGCGGCTCTGTTTGGTTTCATGTTCGGCCTGGTTTCGCTTCCATGCACCGGCCCGGCCCTGATTCTCATCGTAAGCGTCATCCCGTTGAAAGGGGCGCTTTTCGGAGGGATCATGATGCTGTTTTACGGGATTGGCCATTGTCTGCTGATCCTGGCGGTAGGGACATCCGCAGGGGCCGCACGGCATCTTATTGGCTCTACAAAGATGCACTCAGTGAATCTTAGGCTCAAGAAGGTTGCAGGGGCTCTCCTGACAGGAGTCGGCGTATACATCGGCGCGGTTACTATGTTTCCCGGCCTTGGAATAGGGATGTAAGGTTAACAGCGTATTAGAATGAGTCAATATCAAGACGATCATACTCGCATTCGCGTCACTGATTGTGATATCGGTGTCACAGGCCTGAAACAGGCGATTCAAGAAATCGCCGAATCACACGCTGACAGGAGCGAGGCTGAAATAGCGTCTGCACTGCTCGAGCGCTTGAGTTCCAGGAACTACATCGCAAGCTCGGCTCGAAGCGATTATGGTAAGGCGTTTGTCCGAGAGTTTAGAAAGTTTCTTGGCCAACCTTACCAGGAAGAAGCCGATGGAGCCATTAGCGTGGTCATATTGGGGCCTGGCTGCGCTCAGTGCAACCACCTCGAGCAGTTAGTGATGCGTGCTTTAGAAGAGTTGGGGTTGCCGGCTTCCCCGGAACATATTACAGACGTAAAGGAAATGGCCAAGTACGGGTTCGTGTCAACACCTGCTCTGATAATCAACGGAAAGATTGTAGCTAAGGGTACAGTCCCAAATATCAACAAGATTAAGGAATGGTTAAAACAGGCCAGACCTAGCCAAACAAGTTAATTATCAAATTTCGCGCCATCATTGTTCATCTATTTGGACTAGTCCGGATAATTGGGTAGACATGAGAATCTTCAGTTTAAGGTATTTTACTATTACGTCAAAATATTTATTCAGAAGGATCGCATAATGAGAGATGTGTTCCTATTGTTGAGCAAAGCTCTCATAATAGCGCTCGCATTTGCGGCCATCGGCCTGCTTGCAAACCAGGCGTCTGAAGACCCTCTTCCCTTGGCCTATATCCCCCCGAAAGAGATTGTTCTTGAGGGTGTTAGAGTTCCACTCATAAATGAAAAAGAAGCAGTGAAGTTGTTGAAAGACCCTGAAACGGTGTTTGTTGATTCCAGAAGTTTTCCGGAGTACGCCAGGTCTCATGTGAAAGGGGCTGTCTGTTTGCCACCCGATGATGTGGCGCAGCGTTTCCCGACAGTTGAGCCCCTGGTTCCTATCGAAAGTCGAGTCATCCTTTATTGCCACGGCCCCGAATGCGACATGGCGGAAAAAGTGGCCGCTTTCCTGGGCCAGATCGGTTACAGGAGACTTATGATCATGAGTTCCGGTTTCCCCGCGTGGGAAAAGGCGAACTATCCGGTTGAAGGCGTGCGTGAAAAGGGGGGCGATTCTGAAGATCTTCGCGAAGGGACCACTGAAGAAGAAGCTCGACTATCGGAATCGCCTCAACAAATGTCAGCTTACAATATGGCGCGTGTCATCCGGCAAGACTATGATCATTCAGGACAAAACACAACGACACTATTTCAAAGACGAGACTAAAATGACCATGATTGAATATATCCACCATGTTCGAGTGTCTTCACAGATGAAATATATATTGCTATTCGCTCGATTATTAATAGGCGCTCTGTTTGTATATGCCAGCGTCCATAAGATTTGGGCCCCACTGGACTTTGCCGTTTCAATCCGGAATTACAACATACTTCCACCATCCTGGAGTAACATGGTTGCATTAACCCTGCCCTGGATAGAATTGGGGGCAGGAGTTTTTCTCATATTGGGCATCCAGACAAAGCCGTCCGCTTTGATTACGACCTGGATGCTCGGGGTTTTCCTGGTCGCTTTGATATACGTGTATTACATAGGACTTGATATCGATTGCGGGTGTTTTAGCTCTGCCGCTTCTTCAACGGGACGGGTCGGCATAAATCATTTTGTTCGTGACGGTTTATTGTTTTCAGTCTCCCTTTTTATCCTGCTAATGGATAGAGGGGATTTCAGCGTCTCGGGGTCAGGCGTGTCGATGCCTTTGGAACCCGCAGGGCCATAAGGCATGAGTTACAAAGTTTTCAGAATCATCCTAAGAAAAAAATCGCGAACGCTCAATTTGGTCATTTCGGCTTTACAGTTGTCGTCAATTACCGGCGGCATTTATCCAAAGTTGGAGGTATTTAGAATGAGAAAAGTATTAATGTTCATT
>JAPLJJ010000148.1 GCA_026388665.1 Deltaproteobacteria bacterium | reverse complement strand
TGGGGGTGGTGGCATCTGATGCTGACGCATGTAGGCATTGGGCTGATGAACCGTAGGAGCGTGTGACTGGTCCCAAGTTGGCCCTCCCCCTTGATCTCGTCTAGGAACAAGTTTGTCGCTACTCATCCGGGTTGATCCCCTTTATTCGCTCTTGTCTTGATGAATTAAATTGGCTAACAGTTATTACATTTCACTTATTTTACCATAATATCACAATACAACAATAACAATTATTTAGCAAGAGTCAATTATTCTTTGTTGGCAACAAATAGATTTGTCCGCTTTTGTAGCAAATGAATTGTCCGCTTTCTGGACTATGGGAGAGCAGCGAAGGGCGTAGCCTGAAGCGCTTTCCCATAGTAACAGGCGAACGGCGGACCTACGCTGCCTTTCCAGGTTTTGTCTCCTTCTGTCTCCCTTGATCATCATAGTCAGCCAATTTACGTGGACCATGAAAAACAGCGAGCGACCCATCCGTATACTGATGCACCCTTACGTGCGCTTTAACATAATGGCATCTGTGCTTATCGGGGGGAATCTGAAGTTTTTTACCCTCAAAACTCACACAGTTATCCGGGTTAACGGTCCTGTCATACTGTTCACAAAGGATGTCATCTATGTTCATTCCAACCCATTGTATGAAAGCTGTTCCTTGCTCGGAGGCCATCTGCATAAACTCGGCGTTGAATGCCGATTGATATACATGATTCAGATAGCTGTTAGCCTCATCCATGGTTGTGATCCCATGAGCCGCAAGTTCCTTGGGAAGTCTGTCTTGATGAGTACGAAAGGCCCTTTCACTCCTTCCTCGCGCCTCTGGGGAATACGCGGGGATCATCTGTATGCCCAGGTTTCTCATGGCCCGTCCAAACTGGGTAAGATTTGTTTTACTCACCTTGCCCCCTGCTTCTGATGTATACCAGTAATGGCTCCCTCGATCGGTATAAAGAGAGCTGAATAAACCATGTTTATCAATGACGTCCTTTGCCCCCTTAAAACTACTGGTTGTTCCCTCCTCATGAACAAAGAACATAGAGTAATGTTCGTTGGTAGCGTCATCCATGGTCACGATGAGATCCCATTTCTTTGCCGGTACCCATTCGTGAGTGCTTCCATCCTGATGTAACATCATACCCGGCATAGGTGATGGTTCCCTGCGTTTGCGATGCGACCCCTTTCTGGAAACTTTAGGAACCAGCTCTTTGGATTGAAGCGCCTTCTTGACCCAAGTGTAACTTCTTTGACCTCCATCACGTTTATACCAGGAGTAAAAATGCGCTACGTTCCAACCCCAGTGTCGCTTCTCATATCGATCAGCAACCGCCATAACCTCGTCTACCGGTGCGCAACGTGAAGAAACCTGCGTCAAACGCTTATCCAATAACCCCTCCAACCCACTTTCCTGGTAA
Source organism: Deltaproteobacteria bacterium (assembly GCA_026388665.1). Lineage (GTDB taxonomy): Bacteria > Desulfobacterota > Desulfomonilia > Desulfomonilales > Desulfomonilaceae > CAJBEZ01. The sequence goes on along the minus strand of JAPLJJ010000148.1, from coordinate 330 downwards.
CGATCAATTTGACGCCGAAAAGTCCTGGAGCATACCCCCAGCATCATAGCAGCCTCCTCCTGTGTCAAGCTGCCCTCTGTCCATCCATTGTAAATACGCTCAAAAGTCATCATCCGAATCTCCTGTAGCAACTGTGTCCGGTCCATCAGTCACCTCCATTGTGACTCTACAAACCGGACATATTATGTGCTACAACTCCGGACATATTACTTGCTCTCAACAGTTATAATGGCGGAAATGGCGGAAATTCAAAGACGGGTCTATGAAGTAAAAATTCCTTCACTTATCTATTATTGAAATGATAAAAAGAAAAGTTCAAACTATCCGTAG
>JAPLJJ010000233.1 GCA_026388665.1 Deltaproteobacteria bacterium | reverse complement strand
AAGCTGGAACTGGCTCCTATGCAATTCAGTTTGCGGGATTGTATTGCGGACACCATGACAACTATGGCGATTGGGGCTGACAATAAGGGGCTGGAATTATTGTACAGTATTCCTTCCAATATTCCCGACGCTGTTATCGGTGATCCTGGACGAATTCGTCAGATTCTCGTCAACCTGGTCGGCAACGCCATCAAATTTACAGCGGAGGGCGAGGTTGCCATCAGCGCTAAATTGGAAGTAGAAACAAATGAGGAAATTTGTATACACTTTTCCATTGCCGATACTGGTATAGGGATCCTGCTTGAAAAGCAAGAGAAGATATTTAACGCTTTTGAACAAGCTGATGGCTCGACTACAAAGGAATACGGCGGCACTGGCCTGGGCCCGGCAATTACGGCCCGAATGGTTGAGATGATGAAGGGACGAATCTGGGTCCAGAGTGAAATGGGTAAAGGAAGCGTTTTTCACTTCATGGTCCGGCTGTCACTCTCGGCTGAACCCGTGTCTAAAAGCATTCCGTTAGATGTCTCAATCCTCAAGGGCGTCAACGTGTTGGTTGTGGACGATAATGCTACAAACAGACGTATCCTCGAAGAATCTCTCAGAGCTTGGGGAATGAAAACAACCTCAGTAGATGGAGGGAAGGCGGCTCTTGAGGAGATGAAAAAGGGGGAAAGCACTGGGAGCCCCTTTGCGATAGTTCTGGTTGATTACATGATGCCGGGAATGGATGGATTTGAATTAGCTATAAAGATCAAGGCTGACCCGAGTATCGCCAATTCAACAATGATAATGCTCACGTCGGCAGGCCAGCGTGGTGATGCCGCTAGGTGTCTAGAGCTAGGAATATCGGCATACTTGCTCAAACCCATTAACCAACAGCAGCTCTTGGAGACAATATGTGGTTCATTACAGAAAAACGCCGTTACCAAAACCAAGCCTTCCTTGTTGACTCGTCATTCAATCCGCGAAAGCAAACGGAGCCTTAATATTCTATTAGCTGAAGACAACCTGATAAACCAGAAATTGGCTGTTAGCTTAATACAAAGGATGGGGCATAAAGTGTCAATTGCGCAGAACGGCAGACAGGCGCTTGAGGCAATTGAAAGAGAGAAGTTTGACGTCATACTGATGGATGTTCAGATGCCGGAAATGGACGGTTTGGAGGCCACTCAAGCTATTCGTACAAGAGAGAGTTTGATCGGACGACCACGTATTCCGATCATAGCCATGACAGCATATGCTATGGCAGGTGACCGAGATCGATGTCTTGAAGCTGGTATGGATGGATACGTTTCCAAGCCCATCAATGCTCAAGAATTATTCGAAACGATTGAAAATGTTGAATTACACGCTAGCTGAGTGATATGCACAAAAGAAGTCGAGTTAAAAGAAGACGCTATCGTGGGGCTTTTCGATAACGTCAAAAAAAGGCGCTACAAACCCATGACTCCACAAACGCCTACTGCTGCAATTTGGACAAACACGCGTTTTGGGCCAAGGAAAACCTTGTTCCTTCACAACAATCTCCTGTTAGTCGCCTTGACACATGCGGTGGGATTGCGTTAAATTCGTTGTTATATTTCGAGGAAGATGGGAATGTGGGCAGCGGTAAACTTCTGCTCAAAGTTTTGTTTGTTCGAACTTTCGTGGTCAGTGTGGGGATGGGGGTTGATAAACAATGCCAGTGATCTTGTCTTTCGTAAAGTCGAATAGGGTTTCCACATCCAAACCCTGGATGATCCTGATTTTGGGTTCTTCAAAAACCTTTCCGATAACAGACGCGTTTATTTTCCTTTCATGAAAGAGCCCGATTACTTTGGCTGAGTGACGGGGTGGAACAGAGAGAACGAAGCCGAAGCTCTGAAAAGAAAAAAGCCAATCCGAAAAAGCTATTTCCGCAGGAGTTGGAATCGATTCGAGATTAATTTCAGCGCCTTTTCCTGAGTTCTCCATCATAATAGAAACAGTGCCTATTAAACCTGCATTACTTACATCTTTTGCCGCATGGGCCCAATTCTTTTCTGCGATCAGAGGTAGAGACTCCAGTCGGTTTACGAGTTCTTGCGGACTTTTCCCTGAATTAGCGTCCCAACTGTTCACGGAATGACATCCAACCTTGCCGTTTAGGTCAACGGCAAGAATGAGATCGTCACCCGTCTGAGCGGTGTAGCCGTGAAGGACATTTTGAGCCCATCCGAGAATTGCGACGGACAGAGCAGGAGCTTGGACAGAGGCGTCAGGGTGAAGATGGCCGCCGACCATGGGTACCTGTAATTTTTCACAGCCTTTTCGGATACCCTGGACGACCTTGCTACGATGGTCTTCATCCCCACTAGCAAGTACATTGACCATCGCTAAAGGGCGGCCGCCCATAGAATAAATATCGTTAACGGTAACCATTACTGAAGCCTTGCCAGCCGCGTAGGGTTCATTGATAAGCAGCCTGGTCATAATTCCATCAGCCGCAAAGAGCAGGAAACCATCCTTCCAAGGTATTGCCGCCGCATCATCACCGAAATTGGGTGGCGCAACCCCAGGTTGACCTTTCAGCACAAGTTCGTTAAAAACATTTTGAATGGGCTGTTTACGAATAAGGCCACTATAATTACGAATTTTTTCGGCAATTGCAGATAATGAGGTGTTGTTTGTCACTTGTTCCCTTTCCTGTGTCGGTCGAGTGGTCAAACCATATCAAGGTCCGCCTCCATGAGCTGATGGGGTTTGCCATGATATATCTGAATTGATCCCACGGCCTTCCAACCTAGGAGTGAGAAGAAGCGCACATTTTGCTCCTGGATATGGGCGGTGAAACGGGTGCAACCGATCTTTTTGACGTAGCTCATGGCCGCTTGGACCAGCAGAGCGCCTGCTTGATGGTCCCTACTTTCCCTTCTGACAGCAAGTCTGCCTCCGACCCAGTGGTTGCAGGAATCTTTTTCAGGAAAGACGCGTACGGCGCCGATAATCTCATGATCATATTCTGCAATGATGTGGGTGCTTTTGGGATCATTTTCATCAGAGTCGGAGGTCTCAAAGAGACGCTGTTCTCCAACAAAAACTTCTTTGCGGATTTGCAGTGCAGTCGCCAATTCAGCGCTGCTTCTGACCGGGCGGCAGATCAACTCTTTTTTTGCTTCCTGTTCATAAGCCTGTAAGGCCGAACATGCGCCGCAGCGCACGCAACCCGCCAGAGACTTTGCTGAAGAAAGCCCATTTTTCCGCAGAATCCGGGCTACCATCTCATACAGGCGTTTCATGGTCTCATGATCCGGTGTCCCGTGGTCTTGCATCATTGAACCAGGTATAGGACGAAACGGAACCACAAATGGGTAAACTCCTCGCTCCGCCAGAAACTTGCTTCCGTCGATAACAGTCTCCTCATCTTCACCCAAACCAACTAGCAGAAAACTACTGACCTGATTGGAACCGTAAATATCTACCGCCTTGTTCCAAGCCTTCTCGTATCTGTCAAGACCCATGGCTTCTTTAGCTGGAGCAAATCTTGAGAGTAGATCAAAGTCGAAACTCTCGATGTGAATGCCCACTGTGTCTACGCCAGCGTCCTTTAGCTCTTGAAGCTTAGCGCCATCATCCGGGGGAAGAAACTGTGCATGGATAGGAAGATCACAAACTTTTTTGATAGCCATCGCACATCTTCCAAGATAATCAATTTCTTTTCCAGGCGAGTGAGCTGCGCCTGTAGTCAAAACAACATGAGAAACCGAATCCAGTTCCTTTGCTTTGCCAATTACCTCCGCCAGTTGAGACGGGGTCTTTGCTCTAGTGGTCTGGCCGCCCGACAGGGAAAGCTCAATGCCGCAGAATCGGCATCTCCTTTCAGAATGCCAGTGGGCACACGTTTGAAGGACAGTTGAGGCGATGCAGTCCTTGCCGTGTAATAAGGCAATACTTGAATAAGGCAATTTTTCTTCTGTAATACAATCGTAAAATTTCGGTTGCTGTACGATTTTTACTGGTAAAATAAATTCCCCATCCTTGACGAGCCAGGACCCGCCGTTAAGCCGACGCAAGGCGTATGGAGACCTTGATACAAAGCTGCCGCTGAAAGGTACGTGCGCCGGGATTCCCTCAATCAGCAGCGTTCCACCCTCGGCCGGTCCAGCTCCGACCTTCCTGTTCGGCGAGTCTTCGGCAACCTGTAGGCCCAGACTTTGAAGCTCAGTTATTGTATGAGCAAGCATCCGTTCATACCTCCAATACGTGGGCGCCCTTTAACCCTCAAAGCTTTAATTGCCGATAGAAGAGGGCTCGATCCTCTCCTGTCTCAGGATTCCAATGATTTCTCGCCTGATGTCGTTGGCCACTTTGCTGGTTCGATCTCTCGGCCGTGGACTGTCAAATTCGAATATCCGTAAAACTCTGGCTGGCCTCTTGGACAGGACAACAATCCTGTCACTCAGAAATACAGATTCGTCAACATTGTGCGTCACGAATATAATGGTCACGTTTCTTTTCTGCCAGAGATCCATGAGAAATTCCTGCATGTCATTGCGTGTCTGACTGTCTAAGGAGCCGAACGGCTCGTCCATAAGCACGACTTTAGGATTCATTATAAGAGTGCGTGCTATAGCGACACGCTGTTGCATCCCTCCAGACAATTGGGAGGGATACAGGTCTTCAAAGCCATTCATGCCGAACAGTCGTATGTATTCTTCCGCGATCGTCCTTCTCTCAATCTTGCTCATTCCCATAATTTCGAGCCCCACTTCGATGTTTTTACACATGGTTCTCCATGGAAACAACGCGTACTGCTGAAATACCAACCCTACCTCATGTTCAGGTTTTAGGATCTTTTGGCCCTCTAGCAAGACCTCACCTTCGAAGGATTTCTCCAAACCCGAAATGATGCGAAGTAAGGTGGATTTTCCACATCCACTGGGCCCGACAATCGAGATGAACTGTCCTCCTTCTATCTGGAGATCAATATGAGCAATGGCTGAAGTTTCCTTGCCTTGTTTTTCATCGACGAATGTTTTCTTGATTCCAATTAGTTCAAGATGCACTGTCTGAAACTGCCCCTACACCCAAGGTCTGGTACTGGATTCCCAGGTTCGGAATAACCAATCTATAATAAAACCAATCATGCCAATAACAAACATTCCCGCCAATATCTCGTCGGGTCTTTGTATGTCGCGTGCGGTCATGATCATAAAACCTAATCCATATCCTTCTTTAACCCCTGAAAATTCCGCAGCGACCAGGGTCATCCAAGCAACACCCATTCCAACTCGCATACCGATAAAAATCGATGGCAACGATCCTGGTAGCAGTACTTTAAAGAAAATATCCTTTTGCGTAGCACTCAGCGCCTTTGCCGCATCAATTAATATGGGATTGATAGAGAGAACACCCGATGCCGTGTTCAAGAGGACTGGAAAAAAGGCGCCCAAAAAAATAATGAACGCCGCTGATCGGATTCCGATACCTAGCCACACGATAGCGATTGGGATCCATGCCAAAGGAGGAATGGGACGCACGAGTTCAATGATCGGGCTAAATAGACGATAGAACCGGGGAAACCATCCCATCAGCAATCCTAAAGGAATACCCAGAGCACAGGCTATTGAGAACCCCAAGCCAACCCGGTAAAGACTATAAAGAATATGGTAATAGAGTAAATGACCAGGAGGCATCCCAACAGTAAGGAGGGCCCAGAATCCTGCCGCTATCTCAATCGGTGATGGAAGAATATAACTCGCAACGATTCCAAGAGAACTCAAAACTTGCCAAAGGCACAATAGAATTATAAGCGGAAGATAACGCCCCATTTATAAGTCTCAGTTTCTTTTGCGTTTAGAAGCCTTAATAGATGAGCTTTTCAATAAAGGACTGGAAACTGTTCAACTTGATGTAGCCCAATCCACTAAGGTAGTTGACATACTCTTTGAGACCTTCAACATTGAGACTTGAAACGTATGAAACATTTGCTAAGGCCCGTTTGGCAGTCTGCTCATCCATGCCCGTATACTTGATGGCGATTCTTACAGCTTCATCCGGTTTGTCTAGAATAAAATCGACCGATTTCTTATGAGCCTGCAAAAGTCTTTCGACTTTTTCGGCATTTGCCTGAGCAAATTGCCTATCTACAACCAGAACGCAGCAAGGATGATTCGTCCAAATCTCAGCAGACGAAACGAGCATCTTGCCAACATCCATACATACCGCCTGTGCTGGATAAGGCTCCCAGGCGATAAAGGCGTCTATTTGGTTCGTTCTTAAGGCGCCGATCATCTCGGGTGGTTTGATCACAGTCATTTTCATCTGTTTCGGATCGATACCCGATTCTCCTAAAGCCTTACGCAAGAGCAAATCCTGAACGGTAGAATAACCAGGAATGGCTACCTGTTTATCTTTCAGGTCTGAGATGGTCCTTATCGGGGAATTCTTTGCAACAACAATGGCTGATCCTTCAGTGTTAACCTGAGCCAGAATGGTTACTTTGACCGTGCCGTTGGCGACCGCTGTAACAGTGGGGGCTTCTCCGACATAGGCCATATCGAGGGCACCCGCGGAGAAGGCGCTCATTACCTCGGGTCCCGACCGAAAAATACCCGCTATCTCAACCTTGAGTCCCTGCTCATTGAAAAATCCCTCCTCCAACGAGACCCAAAGAGGAAGGTGGTGAATATCAGTCTGTAAATAAGCCATTCGGATAGGGTTGTCAGGTGGAATTTGCGAATAGGCCCTTTCAGTAAAAAGTAAACAAGACCAAAAAGCTAAAAGAAGCGGGAAAATTCTTTTCATGTATTCCTTCCCTGTTCCACCAGATTCAATGGCATGCGATACGGCGTAGCACAATGCTCTCAGGCTGGGTCCTCATCATCGCCGGCATTGGGACGCCAGTGAGTGACCTCATAATAACGGTTGGTGATAAGGCCGGCAAATAAGACAGCGCCCGGACAGGGCACAACAAGTTTTTTCCCGAATGAGCAGCCTACAATATTGTACCATTCCATACATGCCGAGCAGATATGAGATGTTTTACAGATCGAGTAGGGGACACGTTCGTCCTTTTCAAGGATGAAATAAGCCGGTTCTATGAAGTTCGCATGATTCGCACAGTGTGATACGAACAGCTCCTCAAATTTTACACCCCTCAATCCCATCACATTAAGCCGGCGCTCATTCTCTTCATCGTCCAGCGATGCAATATCATCCCACTCTTCAGGCCGCGCTCTCTTGTAGCTGAGTCTTTCAACCAATTCAGCTTTTTCTTCCTCGGATGGGAGTGACGGCGGTTTGAAAACACTTTGACGTATTAGCACATCGTAGCGCATCCCGTACTCATCGAGATCAAAGGAACTCACTAACAAGATTTTACCATAGTAAATAGACTTACGGTACCATGAGAGTTGTCTTTTGCAGAGTTCAAAGCGCCCCCACGTGCTCGGCAGAACATATCCTAGATCTACACGTTTTGATAAAGGTGAACAAACAGCCTTCTTCGTCTCCGTCAAGGAAACCCCGTCAGCAATAATGTTGGTTTTTAAAGCGTCAAAAGCAGATTCATCCTGCCAATAAACAAATTTCTGATAACTGTAACTACTCATTATCTCCATGCTGAATATTTCATTGCGATAGTCGCTAACGCGGTTATTCCCCTTTTTTCAAAGCGCTTATAACCAGATGGGTCATGTCCCTCATCACAAGGGGTGAGTTCAAAGCGCCAATGCCCCCTTGAAGTCCGGCGTAGCAAAAGGGACAGGCGCTAACGAGTTCTTGGGCCCCTGTCTGTTCAGCCTCCTTGATTCTTGCCTGCGCCATCTTATTTTGAAGGTCCGGGAATCCTGCTTTGAGGCCGCCTCCGGCCCCGCAACAGCGAGAATATGGTCCATGTCTGGGCATTTCTAAAAGTTCAAGGCCTGGAATGGCGTGAATAACAGCTCTGGGCTCATCAAAAATTCCTGATGCCCTGCCCAAATGGCAGGGGTCATGGTAGGTAATCACTTTTTCAACTGGGACTTCGAATTTGAGCTTCTTCTGCTCAATCAAGCGGTGCAGAAATTCAACCGTGTGCAATACTTCAAAATTGAGTTTTCCGACTTTGGGGTAATCCTCTTTAATGGTCTTGAAGCATCCTGAACATGATGTTACCAGAGTTTCAATGGAAAGATCATTCAAGAGCTTGATGTTGTCCGACGCGATCCGTTCGTACTCGGGATCACCCATTCTTAAAAGGACACTCCCACAACATTTCTCATTCTCTCCCAGACATCCGTAGTCAATGTCTAGGATTTTGAATACGTTGACCGTATCGATAGCAATCTGGCGGATATTCAAGTCATAAACGGCCGTACAACCGAAAAACAGAAGAATTTTGCTCTTTGTTTTCTTTATTTCAGGTGGCAACTCAGATATAAGTTCCTCTTTCTTAGCGCGCCGTGCCCATTTCACTCGTCCCTGACGAGGCTGCTGCCATGGGTTATCATAGGATTTTACACTCTTTGCCAGTGTCTTTTGCGGTTCCAGGGGGCCATAGCCTGCTGAAACCATCAGTTCGCGGATGTTTTCCCAAAGATTGACAGTATCTATGTTTGCTGGACAAACTACCTGGCATTGCCCACAAGTTGAACATTCGTACAAATTGAGCACAAAGCTCCGAACCTCGTCCTCTCTGATCTCCCGCCGCCGGAAAATTTTTCGCAAAAACCATCTTGCAAATTCAGGTGTCATTTCACTCTTGATTACGGCATTGAGAAGGCTCTGCTGGGTTTTCACGATGTGGAGGAAATCGAGGATCTTCCGTCGTGGAAGTATATCTTCTCGAGCATCATGGTCGTATACTGGGCACCAATTCAAGCACTCCCCACAGCGGACGCATCCGTCCAACTGGACCAGGCGACTCATTTCCAGTCTATCCAATGGGATCGTACGGGCCGGCAGGGTTAGGTTTTCCGGAGTTGTTTCGATGGGTGTTGTTTCTGCCATGCTATATGATTCTTTCTTTTCGTCTATTCTCTTTTGTAATTAAGCAGAAGGCTAAGTGGTGTGGTGAAAATGTGTTTGAGTTTCCCAAAGGGCAGATAGGCGATAAACATGGCCCACAGCAGGGCATGGATATACCACATATAGCCATATATCGTCTGCCAGCCAAGGTTCACCACAGAAAACAGCCTAGATAACAAATAACCTCCAAAGGCTGACAAGGCAATCTGTTGTGGAATTTGCGCTATAACGATCCTTATTCCTTCCAAAATGAAGCCCGAGAATGTCACAAGTCCAATGATCACGAGTGCAATAGTGTCCTGGTCCTGTGTAGCGACATAGTCGGGTTTTGTAATGTAGCGCCGAACCATTGCCCAGATAACGCCGGCGAGGATAAAAACCCCCGTTAGATCGTTGAACATGGCGACAAAGGAGCTATCCTTATTTACTAACGTCAGTGTTAATTCGCCTTCAGGAGAAAGTTTTTGAAGTAGAAGCGTGAAGAAGCTGAGCGCAAAGCGAGCGAAAAAAGAGTAAAAGATCAGTGAATGTATAAACCAGCGGCTCACTCCGTTAGCTAGGATCCTGCGCTGCAAGAGGATATCGAAAAAGATAGTCTTCACGACAGAGAAAATTTCCTTAGAAAAGATCTTGCTCCATACAACCTCTGAACCCAATTGAAACTTTCTGTGAACAGAAGACGCCTCATCCTGGACTCGGGCCTTAAACCAGAAATTGAGAATTCCAACTATGCCAATCAGCGCTATGCCGATTGCTACCAGAAACAGGGGGTTTCCCATCTGCAGGGGAGAGTAATGGCAGGCGACGCAAACAAAACTTTTGGAAGGCAAAACCATTGCCGGAGCGCCGACAAGATTGTTGGAAGTGTGACATTTTGTGCAGAATTCCTGCCGAGTCACATCGGTGGTTTTGTGTTCCGCCAAACTGATCGGAACGAGCTTGCTGTTTGTGTGCGAGAGCTTCACCTCATTCTTGGTGAGGTCGAGCGTAACAAATGGCGAATCGGTATGACAGGATTCACATCGTACACGAAAGTGTTCAGCATGCGTTCCCGGACGTCCATAAATTTGTCGATGGCAAGTGACGCACTGCACACCGGATAACGAACGATGAGGGGATCGGGCCACATCAGTGTGACATTGGACACATGCCACAAATTTATGGGGAGACTTTTGAAAATACTCAGGTTTTACCTGGAGTGAAACCTTGCTGGCGCGAAAGTCTCCATGAGAGGCGGGGTCTTGGTGGCAATTGAAGCAGAATAGCCGGGAGGAGAGAATCCCCTCGTTTGCATTCATATTTCGTTGACGGTGACAGTTTAAGCACTCGGACGACTGCTCTTCGGCCCGGGAAAACCCGGCCAACGACAAGGTCATGATACAAAGCGCTATAGTGCACACTGCTACTGCTGAAGTTTGCAACCTTGGTTTCATAAGACTCTTGACTCGTTGTTCTCTTTCAAATCGTTTATTTCTCCCCGATGGCGGAACCTCGTGGAGAAGGGTTCAATGAGGCCCACTCGCCGGGATGAGTTTTCATCATGGTCTCTTTTGTTGTTTTTCCAGTAAAGATAGTCCAGTCTCCGGGATAGACTTCTGGTCGCCAATGACCAACGGTGAGGTGTATACAAAATATATAGAGCACTGCCAGTACTCCTTCGTCAAAGTGGAGGACTTGAGCAATGTTAATAAAGTAGCCAGGGAGGAAACGGGAAAAAAACTCGGGAAACCACAGGAACAAACCCGTGAGACTCATAGATTGCATGCCGATGAAGATCGCCCAGTAATCTAACTTTTCCCAATAAGTGAAACGGTCAAATGCAGGAGGCGCATTCCGCAGCGCGAGTAGGTATCCAATATGGTCACGAAAATAAAGAAGATCTTGTTTACGAAAACAGATCGAATTCGGTCCGAAAAGATCTCCACCTAAAATGAACTTATAGTAAAATAACCAGAAGACGTGTGTGACCACACACAAATACATTACAACAGCAAAGAATCTGTGCAGGTATCGCACGCTGTCGGCGCCTCCGAGGAACCATACGAATGTTCGAGCGGGCGCCACAGAGCTGAACGCCATGGAAAATCCGGTTAACCCGATCCCTACAAATCCCAATATTACAATCAGATGTAATGCTCTTTGAAGAACACTAAAACGCCAAAAAGTTTCCTGCCGCACAGTTTGGTCAGCCATATCAGCGTCCTCTCAACTTGTTATGAAGCTCACGAAGTATCCACACAAAAGTTTGTAGAGCAAAAAACGCCAGGATAATGATAGTCCCTATTTGAGAGATTCGCTTTATGGTCCCTATCAGCACCATGTTGGCCTGTTTTTCCGGGTCCTTCTTTGAGATGTCTTCAGGTCCGGCGTGAATGACTATATTCGCGAACTGTATCGTGGCGTTTCTATGGCACCTCTGGCACGCTTCAAATGCTTTCTGTTTATCTTTGAGCGACTCGCAGGTATGGGCCCCATGACAATCCGTGCAGTATGCTGAGGCCTTTTTCTCTAGAAAGACGCCCATTCGGCCATGAATGTCTTTAAGGTAGCTGACCTCTTGCGCCTTATGACATTTCCCACAGGTTTCTGTCATTTGTGAGCCTATCTCAACCCTCGAGAGCTTGGATTGAGCATAGTGAGACGAATGACAGTCGCCGCAGGTGGGAGCCAATCGTTCAGGAGTCGCTTCCTTCAGGCCTGACTGTTGGATCTCCTTTTCCTTTGCCAGGGCCTTGGCGTGCTCTCCCTGGAGAAAGCGCCGGTATGCCTCGGGGTGACATGCGGCGCAACGCTTATAGTCGTAAGACCGAACGCTGTCTTTCTTCATAGCCGTCTGGTCTTCACGATTGGGATGAACTTTACCCTTTGCCGTTATTTCGGCGTGACAGCGCTCGCATGTCAAAGATCCATGAGCTGATTTTAAAAACCGGTTCATATCGACGAACCAAGAGGAGGAAGGCGTCAAGTTTTCAGACCATGCCGGTTGAACATGTATGAGCAAAATTAGCCAAGCCACAAAAATCAACCATCCATGGGCAAGCAAAGTCAGCGTCTTTTTCGCCGTATTCCGCCTGCAAAGACTTACTCGTAATTGGTCCAACGTTTACTCCTGCTCATAACTTTGGAACAAATGTTTATCGGCGTGCAAAAGCTCGATTTGCAGGTTCTAATGGCCTGTTAAGATAGAAGTTCTCATCCATAAAAAGGAAAACTAATTTTTTTCGGGGCCTAAGAATCGAGTTCAAGATTGTACGCGAAAGAATTAAAGTAGAACTGTAAAAAAAGCATTGTCAGTCTCCGCAAAGCATTGAAAAGATCAACTGCGAGGTCCTGTGTATCCAAATGATCGTCTATCCTTGATTTCATTTCCCTCAAAATTTGTCTGACCTGACAGGCATGGGCGACTACCTGTTCACCGGTCCCGCTCTGCAGGCAGATCCTACGGGAACGTTCCAATCGGTTGATCCGCTTCCACATCGCTTCCAGAAAAACCCTGATCTTTTCCGGTTCGTAGGTTTTGCAGCCTATGATCCATTTAACAGGTATCGCTTCCAGCCCAACCGATACAATTCGGGCATTGCTGATTTCACGTTTAATGTCTAGAATCAACTTTTTTTTGGCGGTGCCCTCAAGGATGATCTCACCGTCAGAAGATTTCCTGTTAATCGTCTCTCTTTTCATGTCCCAGAATATCGCGGTAGCCACGAGGTGGTTGGCCGTGGGGAAGCGTGGGTGTTCGAAATGAGGGCCAAAGAGGTAAAGATGGCCATCCCCCATAGCTGTCCTGGCAGCTGCTACTTTGCCCACAAGGGTCTTTTCGGCTAAGGACTCGTCTACTAAAAAAAGGGTCTTTTCCGTAAATCCCTGGTAGTAGGCCAAAACATCAGAATCCCTGACGGTAACCATTGATGGGCCGCCATACAGCGGAGCGCGGAGACTCTCCACACTCGTAAAGGGTTCCCTTCCCGTAATCCAAAGGCGAACATCTTCTCGGACGGGATGGTACACGTAATTACACCCATAGGTGGTAATGGCTTTGCTTTCGAGTCGTTTGGCTTCAGGTCTAGTTTTGGAAACATTGGCAATTTTTATGTCGACGAAGTTGAAACGGTCGAGATATTGTTTTGATGATTTGAGAGGAAGGTAGGCGCCTGCGCAGGAACCTAGATAAAGCCCTCCACCTCTGATAAATGACTCCAGTTCTCCGGCCCCTTGGCGCCCGAGTCCTTCGGCAATCCTAACAGTATCTCCACCCGACATGACGAAAACATCCAGGTCCTGTAGGACTCCTTCTTTCACCATGTCTTCGGTTAGAAAAACAAGGTCATGGAACAACATCCGGTCGAAAAGCTCTACAAACCACAACCAAGAATGGGATGTTCCCGATCCGGCGTAGACACCGATACGAGGGATACGCAAAAGGCGTGGATCGCTCGGCAATATACTCGCTTCGCCCTCGCCATAATGGAGACTGACCCCCGACACGAGTTTTTGGTTGATGGACGCATAAGAGTGGTAAAAATTCATTTCCGAGTTTCTAAACCCAACACCCGCCGTTTGGCCGGTACCTCTCAGTTGAGCTGGTAAGCCGGACAGTGGAGCGTTAGAGACAAACATCCGCAATGGCTTGGTCTAGTGTCTCTTGAGACAGGTCAAGTCCCGTGCCTTTATTAAACATTTCTATCATCAATTCTTCCGAAAGTTCGGGCGCCATGTTTGCAAAAATTGGGTGAATGCCGAAGAGGTATGCCAACGCCTGTCTTCTTACCCACCAGTCGCCATAGGCGCTTTCATCTGAGAGATCAAAGTCGGCAAAAAGAGGTTGCATGGGGGCCCACGAGCTGAACTTTCCACCTTCTGGAGCTGAAACAGTCCCTTTCAGATCGACAAACGACTGTTCGATCTTGTCAGGGTCTTTTTGACCGGATCTTGCACTGAGTTCAGCAACAGCGGACGGGTCGATACCATACTTCGCACAGGCTTTTAGAACGCGGCATGCGCTTTCAGCCGAGAGCCCGGCCCTCTTGAGGGTCAGCAACGCCCCGACGTCATTGATCAGGAACCCGGGTTCTTGCTCAGTCGGTTCCGTGAGGGTCTTTGGATTTTCGTTCAAGTATATGAAGGTATTGGTCGGGTAAGGGGTATTGTAGCATGCGCTGTGGCGGTGCACAAAAGGAGCGATCCATTCCTTGGCGTCCTTCTCACCCATTGCCGTTAGAATGTCTTCAACTCCACTTTTGCCGGCAAAGGCACCGCCTTTGATCGTCTCAAAGACCTCGAAGCATTGATCGACAAAATCTTCGGGATCTGAAATTTCGAGCAACCCCATTCCTCGTAGGGCCACGGCCTTTAGGTTCTTCTCTCCAAAGACTTTGCCAAAGCCCCAGCAATCTCCACTTGCCCAATAGTTGACACAAATCTGAGCTAGATCAGAGCCCCTTTCTCCAGCCGGTCCTATGACCAGGGTTTGGATAAGATCGTCACCCATACTTTTTCGTATGGAATCGGTGGTATTCCAAACATCGGTCCCCCAGAATTCGGAAGCGTCCTGGATATCGGCAACGCCGTCATGAAGCCAGAGGAAGACAGGCTTCTTCGATTTTCCAACGATCACGACATAATCGAAGCCGGTGTACTTAAATTCCATGCCGGCTTTCAAGGTGAACGGGGAATGAGTGACGTGTCCGGTTCTCGGGCTTTTGGCAGAGATAACTCCCAAAGCTGAGCCGGGAAATAGGGTGCCGGTCAGCAAGCCGGCGCCCAGGATAATAGGATCCCTGTCTTGATACGTCTCATAAAGTGAAGTGGTTATGCCGACACCGCCAATCTTTTGGCTCACTAACTCATCATCAAGTTCATCTTCAGATATTTGGCCGGTTTCCAGGTCCACGATCAAAATCTTATTTGATGATAAATAGTCCATTTCTATTCTCCTCCCTCTATCAGCGAGATCGCATCGACCGGGCAAATTTTGACGCACATTGGACCATATTTCATACCACTACACAGGTCGCAAGGCTCACGAAGGAGCATGGGTTTTGCAGATGCGTCCGCCTCCTTTTTTTGTCCCGAATCACTCGATTCCTCAGTCACGCCGATTCGTTTGATCTCAAGCCCTTCGGGCCGCGCTATAGTTAGGCTCTCTTCCTCCTTTATGACTACCCCGAAGTAGTCTTTTTTATCTCGAGCCCGATATACAACGATACACGACGCAAGAAGAGCGAAGGCGTCATCCCTGTGATAGCCGCACGCCATCTCGCAAGCCATGCACCCAATACATTTGAGCGCGTCCACATCAATCCTCATCACGATTCTCCTTCTAGGTTTTGTTATTGAATGCCAAGCTTGGTCACTTACATGACGCTCCGCCATATTAGATAACCTGAGACCATTTTAGGGGATGAGGATGACTAAATTACCTCGTTTCCCTGCAGTCGAGGCCCCCGAGGCAGCAGCTCCGATTTCGACGCCGCGATGTGCTCAATATTTCTGATTGGATGCGCTGTAGTACATAACCAGCCTTCAGCCAAAATCCAATTTTGTTTTGGCAGCAAGCATTCCACGCTGCTCAAATTCCTAATAGCAAACGGTCTAATAGAAGCTTTACGTTTTCTTTTATTACGCAACCCAACCTACTTTGAGTGAGCCACCCTGTCAAGCAAAATATCATAAAGGTATAATCTTATGATATTTGATGTAAACAATATGACTAGTTTATAAAAGCATGTCATAACAATAAGATATGATTTGCTTTTGTTAACAAAAAACGCTGATAATAGATTGGTTTAAGATAACTAAATACAATATTAAGATAATCTTAAACTATCATAATATTATACGATTGTTCTTGACAGTCATTACGCTTCCATTTTATAAGGAAACTGAATCAAGTACACATGATGAAATGAATGGCGCTGTCGGTTTATTTGTGGGTCTACTCGTTTTCCGTTCACTAGACACGCGACATCTCCTTCTTCCGATTCACTAACCGGATTAGAATTTGACTGTGTGCGTGATTATCATTGATAAATGGTAGATCAGGCGCCTTTCTGCCATGGCTACCCTCCGGAGGTTGACCGGACTATGTTCAAGCCTACCCAAAAAAGTCACAAAGTCTCGCACTATGTAGTCGAGCAGATCCGTGACGCGATCCTAACTGGGGAATTCAAGCCAGGTGACAGACTGGCGTCGGAAAGAGAGCTGGTCGATCAGTTTCAAGTCAGCAAGGCAAGCATGCGTGAGGCCCTGAGAGTGCTGGAAGTTCTGGGGCTTATTCAAACCAGAAAAGGCACGGGAGGGGGGATCTTTGCCGCTGAAGTAAACATGAATACCACCGTTCACAGTCTCACGAATTTCCTTCATTTTAAGAATGTCTCGGTTGGGGACATCACAATGCTTCGCTACATTCTCGAGCCCCCCCTTGCTCAGATTGCCTCGTCGAGAGTCACAGAGGACGACATACGTATATTGGAGACCATGACAAATGAAGAAGTGAGCGCCCCCCGCCACGTCAAAGATTTGCGAGCGATCGGTTTTCACTATCATATTGCCCGATTCTCAGAAAACCCCTTGCTCATACTGCTCATGGACTTCATCGAGGGCCTCTTGGTTGACCTGAAAGTCAAGCTCAATCCAGGGTCCGAATTCTACGATGAAGTGGAGCAAGATCATTACAGGATCATAGAATGTTTCAGGCGAAAAAACGATGTGGGCGTCAAAAAAGAGATGGCTGCCCATGTGCTTCGTGTGGGGAGCCATCTAGCAAGATTAGCGGGGAGCGCTTCTTTCAGTCCATCCGACATCCAGGGAGACAGCTATCTCTACTCCGAAGCTGGGCTAGCGGTCTACCCGCCGAGTCCGGATCATGAAGGGCCTTTACCCCCGGCGGCGCAAAAATCTCTCCAGGAACTTGGAGTTCTTCTCAGGCATGTAGGTACCAGAGACCTGTATTTTGTTCAAGTCAACGGTCAACTGCATGCGCAGGAAGGGGTCACAAACAAAAACAGTCAAGAGGGTTGCATCACTTAGGCGATCTTGCGAGATTCCTTTCTGCCTGACAGGAAGAATCGTGTATCTCCTGAGTAATAGAAATGGTTGTCCAATTTAACGCATTATTTTGCTCGCCTCGAAACTTGGCAATGGAGGTGGGAGGGGAATGTTGAGGAATAACTGTAGTCGTGAGGACATGACGACGGAACTATCAAAGGAGAATCAAATGCATCCTATGGAATCAGCGTTTAAAGATGTCAAATACCGCGTGGATCTTGGGGACAAGCCTTCCAGACTAAAATACTGTGTGAATGGGGAATGGCTGGAGTCGACAACAACAAAATACATGGACTGCTTTAACCCTTCCACTGGTGAAATCATTGCACAGGCTCCGCAGTGTACGGTGAATGAAGTCGAATCGGCCATTGCCGCTGCAAAGGCGGCTTTTCCCGCCTGGGCCAACACTCCGCCAAACAAGCGAGCGCAGGTGCTTTTTCACATGAAAGCGCTGCTCGACAAGCATCTGAACGAACTTACATATCTACTTTGCAAAGAAGAGGGTAAATCCTGGACGGAGTCTATGGGCGACATCTTAAAAGTGAATGAGGTTGTTGAATTCGCTTGTGGTATTCCTCACCTAATGAAGGGGGAGTCCATCATGAATATCTCCTCCGGTTACGATACCGTTTTGTACCATCATCCGTTGGGAGTGTTTGCGGGTATTCCTCCGTGGAACTTTCCAGCAATGATCCCTCATGGCTGGATGGCCCCCCTCTGTGTAGCCACGGGTAATACTCTGATTCTGAAGGCGGCGAGTTTTGTTCCTCAGTCCGCTATGCGCATTCTTGAACTTTGGCATGAAGCCGGACTACCCCAAGGCGTTATCAATATTGTAACCGCCGGCAGAAATGAAGCCGAGATTCTCTTAAGACATCCCGACATCGTCGGCGTCTCGTTTGTTGGGTCTACAAAGGTCGGTCGCCATATCTATGCCACAGCCGCGGCCAACGGCAAGCGGGTCCAGGCATTGACCGAAGCTAAGAATCACGCCCTTGTGCTACGTGATTGCAAACTCGACCGAACCGCAAACGGGATTATCAATGCCTTCTGTGGCTGCGCCGGAGAGCGGTGCATGGCCTTGCCTGTTATCTGTGTGGAAGAGGCGATAGCTGACGAACTCATCACAGAACTCAAGAAGCTTGCAGCCCAGAGAAAGATCGGCGCCGCATATAACAAATCGACGGAAGTGGGTCCTGTTGTCAACGCCGGTCATCTAAAATTCGTAACTGACTGGATAGAGAAGGGTATTCAGGAGGGTGCCGAACTCACTCTTGACGGACGCGACCCCAAGGTCCCCCCTGAGTGCAAGGAAGGGTTCTTTGTGGGGCCGACGATCCTTGATCATGTCAAACAGGGCATGAGCTGCGGCGATCAGGAAATATTCGGTCCCGTGCTTTGTGTCAAGCGAGTGAAGGATTATGAGGAAGGACTGGCCATAATGAACGCCAGCGAATTCGCCAACGGCTCTGTAATCTATACTCAGAACGGTTTTTATGCCAGGGATTTTGCCTATCGTACCGATGCCGGTATGGTCGGAATAAACGTCGGCATACCTGTACCGGTTGGAATGTTCGGTTTTACCGGGCACAAGCACTCTTTTTTCGGCGATCTCCACGTGATGGGCAAAGACGGGGTTCGCTTTTACACGGAGGTAAAGAATGTTACTTCCACGTGGTTCAAGGAGGGCGCAAATTCGCAGGAATCCCAAAAGGTTGATACCTGGGATGGCACGATCACATCCTTGCCTACTGAAGATGATAAAAAGTAGAGCGATATGGTGTGAAGTTTTATGATTATTCTGAATAGCTTCATTCTGAGGACCCTATGTTTCTCAGGAAAAAAATCAGGAAGGAGGTCCAGATGTCTGAGTTAAGCACTCTGCAGAAAGAGCAAGTTGTCACCGCAGCGGATCCAGGAAATGTTGACTCTGTGCTCAAGGAGCTTAGAAAGATTGTCGGTGATGCAAACTGCACGGCATCGAGACACATTCGCTATGCCTACTCGTATGATATGAGCTTTGTAAAGCCCAAGTTACCGGACTATGTGGTCATGACTGAGAAGGTTGAGCAAATCCAGGAGCTTCTCCGGTTTGCCAACAAGGAAAAAATCCCCGTTGTTCCTTATACGGGCGGGACAAACATAGGCGGGCTGACGATTCCCGAACGGGGAGGCATTCTTCTGGATTTAAAGAAGATGAACAACATCGTTGACATCGATCCGGAAGCGCACGTCGCGGTTATTGAACCGGGTGTCTCTCACGCCAAACTGGCCGATGCCCTGTACAAACATAAACTGAGATTCGGGTGGCCAGTCGGCCCCCCATCGGCTTCGGTAATGGCATGCGCTGTTTCACATGGTATTGGCGGGCTTAACGCCAAGTATGGATTGAACAGCCAGGAGATTACCAGTATGGAAGTCGTTCTTCCTACTGGTGAGTTAGTGCGAGTTGGGTCCTGCGCCATACGGCACGATGCCTGGCACAGTTGCCTCCCGCTACCTCAACTAGACGGGCTCTTCAAGGGATGGTTGGGATCGTCAGGTGTCGTCACCAAGATCGGCATCAGCGTCCATCCGATTCCTCCACTTCTCAAAGTCTTCACAGTGTCGTGCGACAAGGTTGAGGACATGTACTCTTATATGCTGAATTTAAGCAATTATGAGATGTGTGACGATCTCACAGCGGTTTCCTGGTGGCTTGCCCAGGTTCCGATCCCTTATCCCTTCAGACCCAAGCCTAATGACGCTCCCGAGTGGTTCAGTTTTGCGACTACGACATCCTGGACTGAAAAGGAAAAAGAGGCAAGGGAGGAAATCTGGGAGAAGGTCTTTGAGGAAGAGCAGAAAAAGGGTACATCCATCAAGCGAACGGTCTATCCCGAAGAGGCGTTGAAGGGAAGGACCCAACTGCCCAGTCAGGTCGTGGGCTCCACCAAAAACTACTGCAAACAAGGCGGCGCCGGGATATCCTGGCCCGGGACCTTTACCCCCGCCAAGGTCTGGGCCCCCGTTTACAACAAGTGGAAAGACATTCTTATCGCTCATAACCTATCGCCGTCCGTCCGGATGAGTATGTATCGCGGCGTACATTACGGCATGCTCAGGGCGATGATCCCGTTCAACAAGCAGAGCGCTGAAGAGACTGAAAATGCAAGACACGCCATCGTTGAGTGCCTCAAAGTAGATTTGGACGCAGGAGGAATTCCTTATAAGCCGCCGATAGATTTTGCCAATGAAATCATTAAAAGGGCCGATCCAGGATATCTGGAACTCTTGAGAAGAATGAAAAAATTTCTCGATCCAAACGACATAATGAATCCCGGCAAACTCGGCATATGAGCAATCAAAAAAATACAGATTCAAATTGGAGGAACAATGGATTGGAAGATTGCGGAGCTTAAAGAGCTTGAGGATAAAATCTGGCGGTGCACCGCATGTGGGACCTGCAAAGTAGCATATGATTATGGCCCTCCACCTACATTTGGGGAAATCTGTCCAGCGGGGACCGAATTCGGGTTCGAAGGCTTTATGGCTTCAAAAGGTAAGATCGCCTTTGCTCGGGGCATATTGAGTGGTGAGCTTCCTTGGGACGATGAATTATTGGAGGCCATCTACAAATGTACTGTTTGCGCCGGTTGTCAAAACCAATGCCAGCTCGATCACAAACCCTACATACCTGAGATTATTGAGGCGATGAGGCGGAAGGCGGTTGATGAAGGTGTAGGGCCTATGCCCTTGCATAAAAACCTTCTCCAGTCGATGAAAAATTACGACAATCCGTATCAGGGACCTCGACGAGTAAGAAACGATTGGACCCGTCCCTTTAAGAAGGCGGGTAAGCCCATTAAAGATCTTAATGACGAGCCCGCTCCGGTACTTTTCTTCGTAGGCTGCACTGGAGCGTTCAACACAGCGGCGCGAGCCGTCCCAACCTCTACAGCTTCTATTTTCCAAAAGCTAGGGATAGATTTCGGAATCCTGGGCGAGAATGAGATCTGCTGTGGCTCTACTGCAATGCGGGTGGGAGACTCTGAGGAATTCAAAAGAGTCGCTACAAAAAACCTTGAGACCTTCAAATGGTTACACGATGAGCGGGGGGTAAAGACGATTATCAGCTCTTGCGCCGGATGTTACCGAGCCATCAAAAAAGACTACTCGCTTTCCTCCGAATACGACAAGGTGATGGAAGGAATTGAGGTTTTACACACGGCTGACTACCTCAACCGTCTCTACAAAGAAGGAAAGCTACAATTCAAGGGCGAACTGCCCTGGAAAGTCACCTACCACGATCCTTGCCACACTGGAAGGCACTTGAACAAGTTCATTATCGATCAGGAAGGCAAGCAACTCTGGAAGGGGGCCTACCTGGATGAGGACCAGAGCGCATGTCTCTACGAGCAACCCAGGGATTTGCTGAAAGCTATTCCGGGGATTGAATTCGTGGAAATGAAGAGGAACCGTGCCAACGCTTTTTGTTGCGGCGGCGGCGGCGGCGTGATGACTGGTTTTGGTGAATGGGCCACCAAGAATGCGAGTCTGAGGATCCAGGAGGGAGAGGATACTGGAGCTGAAAGGATAGTGTCTATATGCCCCTTCTGCCATTTTAATCTTAATGAAGGCGCAAAGAGAATCAGTAGCCAAATCAAGGTTCATGACCTAACTGAGTTGATCGATCAGGTCCTAGTTGGAAAAAGTGATGATTAAGCAGGAATCTGAAAATCTTGAGATCCGGCTTCAACACATTTGGGGCCAAATCTCAATTTCAGGACCGGAACGGATCCAGAAAGGGGATAATAAACTCAAAACATCTGGTGGAGAGAGTTGGCAGGATTTTCCGGTCGGCATGGCGCCATCACTCGAAAGGCACGCGCCGGACCCAGCTTGCAACGCGACATCGCAAGCTACATGGGCGCCGCTTTGGTATCAGCCAATTACATCAGGCTCTGGAGCAGTCAACTTAGAGGAAGTGGTCAGAGTTTGCATAAGAAAAAGGCTGAACGTGGCTCGTCGGTCAGGGCCGCCATGGAGTTGGTGGATGACAATTTAACGCATTTTTTGTGTTTCGGTCTGGTCAAAGAGAGGTGATCCTATGAGTCAATCAACAGATGGAACGAGTGCCGTCAATGCACGGTTTTCAGATTTGGCAAAACAGATGCTTCGCTACAGGTGGGTCTGCTATGGAATGCTATTGCTGACCTACATCTTCGTTTATTTCGACCGTGTGGCCCCTGCAGTTATAGCGCCCGAACTGATGAAGGAGTTCGGCCTGTCGGCTACAAGCCTGGGGATTTTGTCCTCAATGTATTTCTATCCTTACGCTGCAATGCAGATTCCGTCCGGTATTTTGTCAGACCGTATGGGACCCAGAAGTTCGGTCACCATCTTTTTCATCATTGCGGCGATCGGAACAGCGCTCTTTGGTCTTGCAAACAGCTTCGGATTAATCATTTTCGGTCGCTTCCTGATGGGAGTCGGCGTGGCGGTGGTCTGGATCCCCTGTATGAGAATTCTGGCCAACTGGTTTCGACCCAAGGAGTTTGCCACCCTCACCGGCGTGATGCTTACGGTGGGTAACGCAGGGGCGGTGCTCGCTGCAGCCCCACTGGCTTTCCTGGTGGGCATCGTCGGTTGGCGAGCGTCTTTCTACTGGTTAGGCGCTTTCATGGCTATTGTGGCTATATTGAATTTCCTTGTCCTCAGGAACAAGCCGAGCGATAAGAGCTTGCCCACTGTCTCAGAGATAGATGGAATCGATTACTATTCTGTCCAGAGCACTGAAAAGGTCAGTTTTGGCGAAAACGTAAAAAGACTGTTCGGGATGAAGAACTATTGGTTAATCGCCATTTACGCATTTGTGATCTATGGAACCGTCATGGGATTCCAGGGGCTATGGTGTATACCGTTCCTGCAGCAGACGTACGGCCTTCCAAAACAACAAGCGGCTAACATTCTAATGTTATGGCCGATCGGCATGGCAGTGGGTTGCTTTGCATTTGGGTATCTTTCCGACCGAATTTTGAAATCCCGTAGGAACGCTTCATTCTATGGCATCATCATTTACGCCCTCACTTGGCTACCTTTGGTGCTGTGGCCGGACAAAATTCCTGTAGGCATGTTTTATCCCTTGCTTTTCGTCATGGGGTTCTTTTCAGGGGCATACGTTCCCAACTATGCCCACATAGCCGAGGGACAGCCTCATAGCTTCATTGCTACAGCAAACGGAATGCTTAACGTCTGGTATTTTATTGGAGGCGCTCTTTTCCAGTCTATCATGGGTGTTGTCCTGGATGCTTACGGCAAGGTCGGAGATAAATTTCCGGTCGGCGCATATAAGTCAACTTTTCTAGCATGCATTATTGCTCTAGTGATTGGCGCAATTGCGATGTATCTTACAACTGACAGCAAGGTGCTAAAGAAGAAAGCAGCATAAAAATAAAAACCTCAACCTCTCAGAGGGGTTTGAATTCATCACCCCAGGTGTTGGTTTTGGGATAATTTCTAGGTTAACAGGGCTAGGACAGGGTATGAATAAGTAAGTTTGGTGGCTTCGAGCTAAATGATCGAGCCCTTCCTGGCCCTGCTAGAGTCATTGTTTCTATCTTTTGTTTGCTTATCACATGATTGGGAGAAAACCGGCATGACCCTCAAAGAAAAATTTATGAACCGTCTTTTGGGTAAAGGTAGCGACGAAATTATGTGCGGCTGCACCACGACTTATGGAATGGTAGATCTCATGAAAAAGTGCGGCCATGAAAGACCACGTGCGGATACGGACCCGGTAGCAATGACGGAACTGGCCTTGGCAGGACACCGGTATGCCGGATTCGAGTGGATCAAGGCAATGGGATGGGACATCACTGGCATTAGCGAAGTTCTCGGGTGTACCCTTGGTGAGCCTAAGATCGATTCACAGTACTTCGTCAAGGCTCATCCCTTCGCCGAGAGTCTTGAAGGGCTCGATTATCCATCCGATTTTCTGAAAAGGGGTCGTTTTCCACTCTATAAACAGCAATTCCAGATGCTCAGAGAAAAGATCGGAGATGAACTGGCCATATTTGGAGAAACCGAAGGCCCATTTACCGCTGCCGCGAATCTGGTAGGTTCAGAACTGTTCATGAGATGGACCATCAAGAAACCCGATGATGTCTTTAAAGTCCTCGATGTCACCAAACAGGCGGCAATCGAGGCCATTAATTTTGCTTTCGATAATGGGGCTGATTACTATGTATTGGCCGAACCGACTTCCGGGCCGGCGCTAATGAGCCCAAAGGCATGGGGTAAATACATGCTTCCCCTGATGAAAGAGGTTGTGAGCAAGTCCAAGGGACCGCTTGTGCTTCATATTTGTGGGAATACTGATGGCATTATAGCCCTGATGTGTGATACAGGAGTTGCCGGCATAAGTATCGAAGAAAAGGCGGACATGAAAAAGGCGGTAGAAATTGCACAACCGAAGGGAGTTAAGGTCTTTGGGAATGTCGCGACAGCGACGACGCTTTTTATGGGTAAACCTGAAGAATGTTATCAGGAAGCGATGACGGCGCTCAACAACGGCACCGATTTTCTGACCCCCGGATGTGGCATCGCCCCCCATTCTCCCTTGGAAAACCTGCTCCAAATCAAAAGAGCAAGGGATGATTTTTATTGTAAGTAGTCGGATAATCTCTTTCCAGTCCTTCCGATCTTTTCTATTGGAGGGATTGGAAAATACCCCTAAAAGCGTATATAGGAAGCTGTAATGGGAAAGGTATTAAATAAGCGTCCATATTTTTTTGGTTGTCCGCTGGACGCTGATGAACGGGATGAGTCAATTCGGGAGAAGATTTCATCCATTGGATCCGATCAGAACAATAACGATCCTTATACTGCGATCATGGAAATTATTCGTCAGGAGGTGGCCCCACATCTTTGGGAAGAAAGGGGTTCAATCGAAGTTCCTCCGTGGCTCTTTCCCATACCCCCAAGAGTTGCGAAAAAAAATGTGGTTCTTGAAAATTTCGTTTACTTCATTGATGGTAATGGCTGTCAGGATTTTGCTCAGGTCGCGGGCAAGTTCATAGAAGAATATATTTTTCCTCAAATCCCGTGCATGATTGCTGTGGATCACTCTTTAACCGGGGGGGTGTTCGCCTCGTTAGTTTCCCTGTACAAACCCGAAGATATTTCATTGATCGTTGTCGATAGTCATGTAGACGCGTTACCAGCGTCAGTCATGTCAGGGGCTATTGAGTATGATATTGCGACAAACCCGAACTCTGTCCATGATCCCTATGATCCTTTCTTGAAAAATCGAACCGATTCATACAATGCGAGTTCATTCATTCATCATCTTTTGGAAC
This sequence comes from Deltaproteobacteria bacterium, assembly GCA_026388665.1. GTDB lineage: Bacteria > Desulfobacterota > Desulfomonilia > Desulfomonilales > Desulfomonilaceae > CAJBEZ01. Next base: position 4,851 of record JAPLJJ010000233.1, on the reverse strand, counting down.
AAGATGAGATTGATCCTGAAAATCTCTATCTCATCGGGGTGAGTGATTATCCTTCAAAGCATGCGTTTCGCATCAAAGATGATAGGATAAGACGCTATGTCAATCATTATTCTTCCCTAAAAAGTAATGGTGTCAAAATTGTAACCAAGAAGGACCTGTCCCAAAACCCGGGGAAGTTGACCAGCCTGTCCCGGAAGGTAAAAACACCTTACATCTATATTTCTATAGATATGGATATCGGTGCACGTAACGCTCTTGAAGGGGTCAGGTTTAGAAACTACCAGGGGATCAATGAGAATCAAATATACAAAATAGCAAAATGTCTTCGAGATCTTTTGGATAGTGGTGTCGGTCTGGCTGGTATGGATGTTACGGAATTTAATCCGCGGAGGGCCGGATCAGGGGAGAATTCGGTTAATGATCGTACTTACCGCATAGCTTCGAACCTTATCAAAACAATTTGCTTCTCACCAGAAATCCTCCTTAATCGCTCTTGACCAGCGGTGTCGGTAGAAAACGGTAGACCGTTTAAAAACGCCGCACCGTAACCTGTGGTTTTCATAAAATAATTCATAGACCCAAATGTATGTAGCGTAATTTGTGCTGAGGCCTATTGAAGCCCGGCGTGATGTCTCCGATTTGTATCTCACATTCCGCACCTGAGTCCAGTGGTGGTGGTTTTGATATGCTACGACATCTTTCCGACAGGGAGTTACCACAATCTTGCTTCTGAACGGATTTGCCGAACCAGTCAACAAGCTGGAGTTCACCATAAATATCCGGGCTACCCCCGCAAACCGAAGCAACTTTTCCCGCATCTCAAGCGGCGTTGAATAGCGGCTTCGCTGGGAGCAGAGGCAGGAGTTCGATACCGTAACTGAACACATGCAGGCAGGGCCGCCGAATCCGACGTATCGATATAACCAAGGTAGACAACGCGCCAACTGCGAGACAATCTCGAAGGGTAAACTTTCACCGGGAATGCGTGAAAGACTTACATTAAGCAAGAGAAGAATGAACCACCAAGACACGAAGACACCGAGTAAACCCTTATAAGTAAAATGAGTCGGACTGCCTGCCTGATTGAGGCGTCCGTCACCGGGAGAGAGCGACTCGATTAATTTTGATTGCCTTTGTCTCTTTGAGCTTTTATGGTTGGATTTCCGGACAAGTAATCCAGTTGATCACGTACCTGCGGAGTCAAGTGTCACCGCCGGGCCTTTCATAGAATTGGTCGGAAACTTTCTTGTTGTTATGAAGGAGGACGGAATATGCGTGCATTTGTGCTAGGCGGAGCCGGCGGTATGGGGCAAAGCGTCGCCGGGGATTTGATAAAGCAACAACAAGTTGCAAACGTAGTGCTCGGAGACCTGTACCCTGACCCACAAAGATTGAGGCCGAAATTGCGCGACAGTGAAAAAGTGAGCCTTATCAAGATGGATGTGAATGATCATAACGGCATGGTTCGCGCATTCCGAGAAGTGGACGTTGTGATCAACTGCGCCGGTCCTTTTTACAAGACCGCCGTGCCTACGGCGAAGGCGGCTGTTGAGGCCAAGGTAAATTATATTGATATTTGTGACGACTACGAGGGAACCGAGATTCTTTTTAACTCCGAGATAGATAAAATGGCCAAAGAAGCGGGAACAACCGTTCTTACGGGCATGGGATCGGATCCGGGGACCAACAATGTTCTGGTAAAATGGTACGCCGACCGTCTGGACTCCGTTGACGAGATTCACCTCTATTGGGTGGTCAGCATCGCCGAACTTGCGGGTGCCGCATGGGACCACAGCCTTCACATGACGCTCGGGAAGATTCCGCAATACATAAACGGTGAGCTGGTCTATGTGGAAGGCGGGACCGAGGAATCCGCCATCGAGTTTCTTGATCCGCTCGGCATCTGCCACGTCCGCTATGTAGGCCATCCACAGCCGTTAACAATCCCCAAATACATCAAAGGGGTTAAAAATGTTATCATCAAAGGCGCTCTCATACCCAAGTGGGTGGATGAACTGATAAAGCAACAGAAAGATACGGGCTTTTTGGGCAATGAACCTATTGAAGTCAAAGGAACCCGTGTTACGCCTTACGACCTCGCTCTCAAGCTCTGGGAAACGATACCGGAAGGAAGGGACAACGGACCCCAATCCTCGGGTCTCAAAGTCATCGTCAAGGGGGAGAGAGGCGGCAACAAGGTTGTGTACACGGCCGACATGGCGGGAAGGATGGCGCCCGGGACGGGACTTCCGGCGTCCATTGCGGCGCTCATGATGGTCGCGGGCGATGTGACCGAAAAAGGCGTGGTAGCCCCCGAAGGTTGCGTCAATCCGGAAAAATTCCTTGCCGCTTTTGTGAAGAGAGGCGCAAGAATTCATCAGACCGAAAAAGTCTCATCCATGTTGCAGGGTTAACGCCGAACGGGAGTTGTTTATGAAAGAGACGGAAAAACTTACCATCACAAAAAGCCGGGAACTTTTTGATGAGGCCGTAGGCCTCGTGCCGGGCGGCGTTCTCGGCGCCAGAAGGCCGACCGATTTCATCAACGGAGAATATCCCATCTTTATTGAGTCTGGGAAAGGTTGCCGCCTTATTGATGTGGACGGCAATGAATATATCGATTTTCTCTGCGGTTACGGCCCCATCATCGTGGGCTACCGTGAAGAAGAGGTGGATGAAGCGGTTTACAAACAGATAAGAGACAAGGGGTTTTGTTTCACCCTGACACAGAAATACCAAAATCTGCTGGCCAAAAAACTTACCCAACTTGTGCCGTCTTCCGAGCTGAGCATTTTTCTGAAAACAGGCTCGGATGCGACCACAGCGAGTATTCGAATTGCGCGAGCCTACACCAATAGGCTCAAAGTGATGCGTTCCGGATACCACGGTTGGCATGACTGGTGTGTTGAAATGAAAGGCGGGATTCCGTCCAAACTGTACGAAGATGTCTTTGAGTTTCAATATAATAGGCTCGATCAATTGGAAGATCTGATGGCGACGCACGGAGCCGAGACCGCTGCCATAATAATGACGCCTTTCGGCCACCCCAACCATCAAAAAATGCAGACGCCGAGAGCTGGGTTTCTGGAAGGCGTAAGAGAGATCGCCGACAGGTACGGCGTGGTGTTGATTTATGATGAGATTCGAACCTGTTTCAGACTTGCAATGGGAGGCGCCCAAGAACTCTATGGCGTCACGCCCGACCTCACCGTCCTTGGAAAAGCCCTCGCCAACGGATATCCCATCTCAGCTGTAACCGGGAAAAAGGATGTCATGATGGCGGCCGCCGACAAACTTTTCATTTCATCAACCTTTTTTCCCAATAGTGACGCGTTCGTCGCCGCGCTCAAAACCGTCGAAATTCTTGAGCGGGACAATGTGCTCAAAAATATCTGGGGAAAAGGCGAACGATTCATGAACCGGATCCAAGCGGTGATCGATAAACATGCCGTGGGCGCCGAACTGACCGGCTTAGCCCCGATGTTCCACATAACGTTTGCGAAAGATGACACGGGCTCTTACAAAGGGAAACGTACGGATTTTTACACCCAACTTATCCGTAATGGATTTTTTTTCTCACCCCACCATCACGCGTACATCAATTTTCGGCACACTGAAAAGGACCTGGAACTGGCCGGGAACGCAATTGATGAATCCCTGGCTTTTGTAAAAGAAAAATACCGTTGACGTGCAAGTGTTCACCGGACATCGATCAACCGGCTTGAAAAATGACCGTCGGCGATCCAGGAGGGTACGGCGTCCCCGCCGTGCCTTTCGTAGAATCGCCCCACAATTTGCGGGTGAACGATTTCGATGAAAGCTTCTCAGAGTGGTCACCGTGAAGTGATGGAACTCCTCAAAGCCCGTGGAGCGCAGTAATAATCCTTGGGGAGACGAGCTTTCGGCTGCTCGACGGTGTGCGGCAACATTGGGTATCCGCTGGAAACAGCGTAGTTGGCCACGGCGGAATTTCTGTTGAAGAAATTATCGTCCCTTTCATCTCTGTTGAGAGGAAAGACGCATGAATCGGGGTGCAGCTACTTTTTGTCAGAAAGTTTCAGGCTGCCCTTTTCAATTCGATGTCGTGTAGCTCAAGAGAGATTGGGGGATTGCCCGGGTAGAGACGATTTCTTTCCGCCTTCCGGTGGAATTGCCAGAAGTCTTCCCAATCTCCGTTGATGTCAACAGACCGGAGTCTTATCATTGCTTCGGCCCCCTTCAGACTCCATTTCATGCCCGTTAATTCCATTCTGTCGTTGATCAAATTGCTGCAAGCGCCCTCCACTACTCCGCTGCCGATTGGGTAGCCCAACGCCAGGCAGATATCGTAGCGCATATGCTCGCTGTTTCGGTTCAAATACTCAATGATTTTCTCCAATTCGTAGCGAATGTCCGAGGGAAGCTTCTTCTTGGACAGCATTTGCTTGAAGCCGCCAATCACCCGACCCACATCCCCGGTTAACAACTTTGTCAATCTGTTGGTTACGAATTGTTCGGCTTCTGAGCTGCCTTGCTTGTGGAAACAGTGGGCAGCCGTCCATAGTCGTTCCATGACATGGAAGATATCAAGCACGAAAAACGCCATCGGAAACGCTAGCGTCGCAGTTTTCCAGCGCCCTTTTATGCCTTGACGAGATCAAGGTCAAGTAATCAACTTTGGCATTTTGCAAAACTTCTCGACACAGCGGCGTGATATTTATCAGGATAAGCGCCCGAAATTACGTATAAGGGGTGATTTGAACTAATACCGGAGCTATATTAATCTGCTGATTCGCGCCCAGAAGCCTACAGACAACTAAAAGAACTAAATATAAAAATCGTTGTATATTTAAAATCTGAACTGATTGAACA
>JAPLJJ010000288.1 GCA_026388665.1 Deltaproteobacteria bacterium | reverse complement strand
TAGGGTTGGCCTGGCGGCTCACTGGCCCAGTGATGTAGCTATATCCTATCTCATAGGCCTCCTGTGGGTTACCTTGCTCATGCGCTTCATTTGACGCCATCAGAGATTAGCAATGATGTCCTCAAAAAATGCCCCTCCTGCTGTTGAAGATATCAAGAACGAGGCTATTGTCTGTCGATATTGTAGAAGGGGCTTAGAAATGACCAGCAGCTAAAGGACACCAACAACTTTTTTCTCTGGAAATGTCTGAAACAGTATAATGTGGCAACAGTGACACTTGGGGCAAACACAGACTATTAGTAACAACAATTGAGATATAGTTGGAACCGAAAAATTTCATGATGATTAATCCATTTTTGCAAAACGAAAAAGCACTATCGAGCCTGTCTTCGGCATCATCAAGTCGGTCATGGGCTTTCGCCAATTCCTCTTACGCGGATTGGACGCAGTGAAAGGTGAATGGGATCTCGTTTGTATAGCCTTTAACCTCAAAAGGCTTTATGCATTGTCCAAGTAGGTTGATAAAGAACAAAAGAAACAAATATGGACGTTTCGTAAGTTTCTTAAGGTTCGGATTGGAGCCTGTTCAACTTTCAACTAATACAAACGTGTCCATTCCAGGAGTTTAATAAAAAACCAGTCGGAAATTGTGGATGAACTCAATTCCCAGACCGACAAGCTCCTAGACACACTGGATGATAGCGGGACCGCATATAGAAACGTTTCAAGCGCGGTTACGGATTATTTTACCACAATTGCAGACACCAAGGGGGCACATTGGGCAGCCGATATTATTTCGGATCCATTTAAAAAGGCGACAGCCGAGATACTTCTCTCTGAATATGTCACTAAAAATAAATTAAATCAGAAAGAGACAGAGAAGCTATATCAAGCTTCAAAGCCTATGCTAGAGCCATATTTGGGAAAAACAGCAGCCGAGGAGATTCACCAGCGAATGATGGATAGAGCGGACACCTTTGACCCAAGAAGCGCAAAGCAGGGATTACAAGATTTAGATAAAGCACTAGATGAACACTGGCTTATAAAACCAGGGGAGAGTGTGCAAGCACACGCAAAATCAGCAAAGGATTATATAGCTCAAGACTTTTATGATTTCGTTACTTATAGCGACCAATCGATGGACTCTACTCGCAAGGCTATCTCTGACTTCTGGGAAAATAGCATAATAGCTCGTTTAACGGACTTGGAGCGGCAGTATATGGTTATACTTCAGCCTTGTCTGATGCGGCACTATATCCATTCCAGAAGGTAGATGCTTTCCCTCAGGAACTAGGGACGGCGGTTGACGGATTACGAGCGAAGGTTGAACCGTATATTCCCAAACCCATTACACCAGAAGAGGCATACGCAAAAGGGATTCCGGGTGTAGAAAAGCCCGACGTTGTGCCGTTTGGTTCCATACCTATGGTTCCGATGAGTTACGGCCCCGGCAGCGGTGAAGCCCCCAAAATCGAACTAATTTCACAGATAGACGCCAAGCTGCACATTGATAGCAGGGTAATTGCGGCAGTGGTCGCGGAGATCATTCAACGCAATAGAGACACCTACTATCATGGATATGGCTCAGACCCGACGGGGTTAGTCACATGACTCAAGTGGGCCCACGTAATGATCGCCAACGTGGAGGGAAACATACGAGCCGTCTACCACGGTGTCAGCTCGAAGCGCCTCAGTCGGTATCTGGCGGAGTTCTCATACCGGTTTAAGCGACGCACATGGGATTCACAGTTGTTCAATCGTACTGTTACCGCATGCCTTACAACTTCCACAGTAACATTTGCGGAGTAAGGGCATGATCCATATATTAAATAAAGTCACATGTCCAATCCTTTTCAACCCTCGAAGACGGAGGAAGATGCCATGCCCGGTCTTTTTGATACCCTTACTATCAAGTCCATAACTCTACGGAATCGAATCGGAGTATCGCCTATGTGCCAATACGTTTCCAATGATGGCATGGCGAGCGATTGGCATCTGGTTCATCTTGGGTCCCGCGC
>JAPLJJ010000248.1 GCA_026388665.1 Deltaproteobacteria bacterium | reverse complement strand
TCATCGTCGTTATTAAACGGTCGGATTTGACTCACAGCGAGAATTTGCAGGAATCACCTTGGCACGTCGAGGCAAGGGATGGATCTATCGTTGCTAGCGCATCATTCGAATCAGATCTGACTATATCTATATAATCGAGATTGGCAGCAATATATTTTGCGGCATCAGGGGCTTCCAAGATGTCTCTAATCAATCCTAGCGATTGTTTCAGGGCATCGAACAATATCTTTTCATTCACTGTCATTCCGAAGTACTCCATTTGACAATCTGTTCTTGTTTCAAGAAGCTTATCACTGAATAATGTCGCATATCCTCTGATATTCAAAATAGTCTAGGAGGCCTGATTCAGAAGTCGCAGGTAATCGATAACCGCAGTTGCCGCATTCATATCCAACAAACTCGCAGTCCTCAATTCGAATATCCCCGTGCTCTATCTCTCCGTCAACAAATACAATTTCGGAGAACACTTTGGCCCCGTTACAAACTTCCACTATCTTATCATTTCCACATTTTGGGCATTTCCAATCCATTTCAGGCGAGCCCCTTCAAGATCGAAATATTATCTTGCATTCAGCTTCATATAGCTCCCGTAAATATATCATCTTTTTTGAGGTGATTGTCTAGAGAGGTGGGCAAGTTTAGTCATTGAGTCGAGAATACCTACAACAGATTCAGCAAATTGCTCGTCGTTTATGTGCGCCTGAATTTCTATGACTTCGACTTTTGAATCAAGTCTAGTTCTCAGCTCTGAAACAAATACCTGATTCACCTCCGGGGCATATAGCGGAGCGCCCAACGCATCGGCTTCAGAGAAACCTCCTAACGGAATGACGACCTTGGTAGGACCATGCGAACGGTTTAACTTTTTCGCAATTATTTCAGCGAGCCGAACCATGTCCTCAGACGTTGTTCTGACTCCAGACCTGAAGTCGTACCAAAAAACCTCTCTGCCACGGAGATTAGGGGGCATCGTTTCTATCGAATCAAATTCCATTACTATACAATCAAGCCCACCAGGCACAATAACTTGAGGTAAACCGAAGCGACCGGCGGTTTCCAATCGAGTCGGACCTATATCTCCGCAGTATCCCCCATACAAGGAGTCGGAGAATTCATGAAGCGCTAAATCCACAACGGCATTGATAATGCCCTGTTCTATCAAGTCTTCCAGAGCCATACCACCAGTGCCATTGGCGTGGAAAGGAGCTACTTCATAGCCCCTCTGTTCTAGCTTGGCTTTGACACGCATGGCCCCTTCAGTAATAAAACCAAAAGATGTCAACCCCACAACGGTTTTTTCCGAGTGGATCTCTTTTGAATTCGAAGCCATTCCTGCTATTGCCGCGGCCGCATTAGACAGTATCTTCCTGCTGATGGGATTAAGACCGAGCATATCCACAACGGAATGCATTACAGTTATGTCCTTGGTTCCGATAAGTTTGCTCATGTCTCTGGATGCTACGGTGGAGACCATCAGTTTGGGGATACCAAGTGGTAGGCTCCTCATGACGCCCATCCCTATATGGGTACCGCTCCCTCCTCCAACTGAAGCGATTCCTGCCAAACTTCCCTCACGATGAAGTCGCCCGGCAATAGTGGACGCGCCGAGAATCATGCTCTCTATAGCGCCCTTTCTGTCACCTCGCCTATATATATCGTCAATGTTAGTTCCCGCTGCTAATGCAACGTCACTTCTGGAAATGTCCGCTGAACAGCTTGGTGGGTGAAGCGTTCCCACGTCAATCACGATCGTCCGACATGCAGTCTTCGATAGTTCACTTCTCAGGAAGTCCACCTCCTGGCCTTTTGTGTCCAAGGTACCTACGATTACAACAACTGGATTCATTGGGACCTCACGCATAAGGAAGTGTGGCATAGGGAATTCGCCTGAGCCATTATTCTAAGTCCCACTATTGACAAGGTTCGTCCAGAAAATTCTCATCACGCTTCTTTATGGCTATTCTTAGAAACTGTCGTATAGGGTCAGTCATAGGTTGGTCTCTGAGAACTACAATATCTGCGGGAAACCGAATGTCACCTTCAATCAAGTCAATTTTTTTCAAGATCCCCTTGGAGAGTTCGCTACCCACCTCGTTAACCATAACGAATGATACTCCCATTCGGCGCTCAATATAGGCCAAGATGAAACTCAAACTCCCTGACTCTACGATTACGGATGGTTTGACACCGTATTTTCCCAGTTTTTTCAGGATGGCGTCCCGAGATCCGGACCCGTGTTCACGAATGATCAATAATTCGCCGCACAGATCTTTGATGGAAATCATTCCCTGTCGAGATAGAGGATGGTCCGGTCTAGCTACTAAAACGAGTTCGACGATTGCAAAACGGAATGACTTGAAGCAAGAGTCGTAGTTGGTTCTGGCAACCACAACAAGATCTTCTTTTCGATTCCTGAGACGAGCCATTAGGTCCGATGAGTTTCCCTCACTGATCTGGACCTGAATGCTAGGACATTGATTTTGAAACCTGGCCACGAGATCCGGCATTAGAGTCGACGCATAATCCTTGGTTGTCCCGATGCGCAGCCTCTCAATCGTAGGTTTTCTGCTTGCTTGTAACAAGGCTTCGATCTGTTCAACTCGAGAAAAGATGACCTTGCTCAGAAGAAAAATAGACTCGCCAATATCTGTAAGTTTGTAGATGTTTGTTTCACGGTAAAACAGCTTCACTCCACACTCTTCTTCAAAGCTGCTGAGCTGCTGTGAAATGGCTGGTTGAGTCACGTTAAGGCGTTGAGCAGCCAGGGTCATGCTGTTGAAACGGCAAAAATGGTAAAATGTTTCCAGGTGTTTCAGGTTCATGGGACTTCTGAGATCGGTTGGATACAAACCATCATAGTATAAGTAAACCTAATAGATGTATAATTTTTTTTGACTTGACTTGCATGCGGGACTTCTAAATAATTTCATTGATTTGGGCTAATTCCTACAGTCTTTTAAAAGATTACGCCTCAAGGTGTTGGGTCTATATCTATGCGCCGAGCCAGGCGCTAACCCGACACCAAATTGCTAAATTCGACAGATTCTGAAATCAGCTAGCTGGTTAACTACGGTTATCAGTGTGACGCTAGACTGGTTGTGCGCGCCGCAACAGTTAGAATGCCTTTGATGCGGCTTATCAAGATCAGGCCAATGTAGAAGATAAGGCTCTAAATCAATCTCAGGATTAATCACCGTCACTGGAATTGATTGAGTCTGCTGCCGCGACTGGAAGGAATCATTTTGAAGAGAATCATAGTTGGGATCAGTGGAGCCAGTGGCGCTATTTACGGATTGCGCTTATTGGAAGTGCTGAGGCAAACACCCGATGTGGAAACACATCTAATAGTCAGCGACTCCGCTCGACTTATACTCGATCACGAAACCTCGGCAGTACAGGAGTCGATCGAAAGCCTGGCTGACAGGGTTCATTCTCCTCGAAATTTGGCGGCATGCGTCTCCAGCGGATCATTTAAGACTGACGGAATGATCGTGGCCCCATGCTCAATGAAAAGCCTCTCAATGATCGCAAATTCAATCAATGATAATCTCCTGATTCGTGCTGCTGATGTCACGCTAAAAGAAAGACGCAAGCTTGTGCTCATCGTGAGAGAGACACCATTGCACCTCGGCCATCTTCGCCACATGATCTCCGTGACCGAAATGGGCGGCATAATATTGCCTCCTGTGCCCTCCTTTTATCACAAGCCTAAGACTATTATGGACATTGTTGATCAGACAATTGGCAAGGCCCTAGACCAGCTAGCGATCCCAAATCAGCTTTTTGAACGTTGGGCAGGCGGATGACCAGAGATGAACTCGAAAAGATTGTAATCGCTTTCATGGACTCCTCGACCACAATGATACTTGCGTGCAGCCTGGATGATGAACCTTGGTCTGTCCCGGTCTACTATGCCCGTCGGGCTTTTGATCTCATTTTCTTTTCATCAAGAGAATCGCTCCACTCACAAATTTTTAGCAAAAACCCCACGGCCGCTGCTTCAATTTGTGGTGATTATAAAAGATGGCAAGACATCAAAGGCCTACAGATGAATGGCACTGTGCAAATATTGACAAAGCTATCTGCTGTAACTCGAGCAGCCAGTACTTATTTCAAGCGATATCCGTTTGCCCGAGATTTGTTTTCCAATTCCGGTTTTCTTTCGACTGGGCTTTCCAAGAAAACAAAAGTGGCCTTATACTTTTTTTGCATAAAAAGCATTCGATATCTGGACAATTCATACGGGTTCGGCGTGAGGTGGAAAATCGATATCCAAGACGGACGTGTAATAGGGTCCCCTATTCTCTCATAGGTCTTCTTAGAGGCGGGGGGCTTGGTCAAGTTAACACTTAGACCATGAATCATCTTCAACCAGTAACAAGACAGGAGGTGGAAAGATGGCCGCGTTGAATTTTCCGAATCCCCACGAGGCGGAGAGGATCCCAGGTACCGAGGGCTGGGAAAGAATGTATCCGTATCACTACCAGTATACTACGGATGATCCGGATCGGAAAAAATACGAAGAAAACATGTTTTGGTTTTATGACGGGTTGCACTACCCGGAACCGATGTATCCTTTTGATATAATATGGGATGAAGCTTGGTTCCTGGCGTTATCCCAGTTCAACACCAGAATTTTTATAGTTCCTCCCGCCCTTGGTATCGATCACCGTATTCACAACGGTTATATCTACATAACCCCCCTGCCGGTCGCCGATCCTTCAGACATTCCGAAGAGAGCTGAACTTTTCATGAAACGCGCCGGGTATTATTACAAAAACTGGGATCGGTTGCATGACAACTGGGAAGTCAAGATGCGGAATATTATAGAGCGTCTGGCTGATTTGAAGATCCCTGAACTGCCCGAAATTGAAGATGAGTCGGTGGTTACGGAGGGACTTGGAGTTTCAACCGGGTACAGGCTGCTCAAAGCTTACGATGAACTTATCGATCTCGGAATCCTTGCATGGCAGTATCATTTTGAATTCCTTAACCTTGGATATGCGGCCTACGTAGTGTTCGTTGACTTTTGTCAGAAGGCTTTTCCGGACATCCCACTTCAACGGATAACCCAAATGGTGGGAGGCATAGACGTTATAATTTATCGGCCTGACGAGGAACTCAAGAAACTTGCCAGGCTCTCGATAGATCTCAAAGTTGATGACATTGCTATGAAAGGCTCCGCATCCGTTATCCTGCAAGAAATGGCGGCTTCTGAGAATGGAAGGAAATGGCTGGAGGCCTTTGAAGCGGCTCGAGAACCGTGGTTTCATGTTTCGACGGGCACCGGATGGTATCACCACGACAGGTCGTGGAATGACGATCTTGATATTCCCTTGTCAGCGATGGGCATTTACATTGAGAAACTCCGAAAAGGAGAGAACATAGACAGGCCCACCAAGGCCATAATCGCTGAAAGGGATCGGCTCGCTACCGAATACAGGGCATTGCTCAAGACGGAGGCTGATCTACAAACCTTCGATCAACTGCTTGGAACCTCCAGAACTGTTTTCCCGTACGTGGAAAATCACCTGTTTTACGTGGAGCATTGGTTCCATAGCCTTTTTTGGAACAAGGTAAGGGAAGTGTCCAAGATCTTAGTTGATTTTAAGTTCATCGAAGATATTGAAGACATTTGGTATCTGAAGAGGTCCGAAATTAAGGATGCTCTTTGGGACGTGGTTACCGGGTGGGCTACCGGCAGCAATTCGAGAGGCCCGTTGGTGTGGCCCAAGGAGGTGGCCTGGCGCAAACAGGTTATGGACAAGTTCCGGGAGTGGACACCGCCGGATGCTATGGGAACCGTTCCGGAAACCATTAATGAGCCTTTCACAATTGTTCTCTGGGGCATTACATCCGAATCCATGTCTCATTGGGCTAAACTCAAGAGTATATCCGAAGGCGATTTGACGAAGATATACGGGTTCCCGGGGTCTCCAGGCGTGGTGGAAGGCAAAGTCAGAGTATGTCGCACTGTGCAGGAAGTAGGTCAACTCCAGGAGGGTGAAATACTTGTAGCCCCAACTACTTCGCCTAGCTGGGCCCCGGCTTTCCAGAAAATTAAAGCTGCCATTACTGACGTTGGCGGCGTCATGTGCCACGCGGCGATCGTTTGCCGTGAGTATGGTCTACCTGCCATAGTGGGCACAGGATCAGCCACTTCGAGACTTAAGACGGGCCAGAGAGTAAGACTCGACGGCTCGAAGGGTGAAATCGAGATACTCGGGTGACCAACTCGGGAGCATTGTGAGGACTCCGTAATGGTTAGGAATGTATCAAGTCCATCCGTGATACCGTTTGAAGAGTGCGACATAACCATGGTCGCTCGAGTCGGCGGTAAATGCGCAAGCCTGGGGGAATGTCTTCGAGCTAGAATAGCCGTTCCCCCCGGCTTTGCAGTAACTACTGACGCTTATCAGGTTTTTCTGGAAGATAATCACTTGTTTGAAAAGATTATGCGTCGACTTGAAGGCATGGATAGCGCTCAGGTAGTAGAAATCGAGAACGCGTCAACAGATATTCGGGAATGGATAGAAACGGGCACAATTAATGAGCAGATGGAAGATGTCATAGCCGAGTATTATCGCGTCCTTTCGCGGCGATCTCGTACACCTGCCTTGCCTGTGGCAGTTAGGTCGTCCGCCACTGCTGAAGACCTTCCCGGCGCCAGTTTTGCCGGTCAGCAGGACACATTTTTATGGATTAGAGGAGTAGATCAGCTTCTTTCAAAGATTAAGAAATGCTGGTCAAGCCTATTCACAGCGAGAGCAATAGCTTACCGAACCGGCATGGGGTTCGAGCACTCTAAAGTGCTAATTAGTGTGGCCGTTCAAAAGATGGTTAGATCTTTTACCGCAGGGGTTATGTTCACGCTTAATCCAGCTACGGGTGATCGTGCTACCGTGGTTATAGACTCGAATTTTGGCTTTGGGGAAAGCGTTGTGTCGGGCGAAGTGACACCGGACCAATTTCACGTGAACAAGATCACTATGGAGGTCACAAAGAAGACTATTTCAGAGAAAAAGATTTATTACACCACCGACCCGGAATCGGATCAGGTCCTCAAGTTAGAGTTACATCCGGAACGACAAGAGCAACAGAGTATTTTAGACGAAGAGATAGTTGAACTCGCCAAATTGGGGAAAATCATTGAGGAACACTACGGCCGCCCTATGGATATTGAATGGGCTACAGAGAAAGGACTGCCGTACAAGGGTCAAATTTATATTCTTCAGAGCCGCCCCGAAACTGTTTGGAGCCAAAAAGAGGTAAAACCGGTAGTCGAACCGAAAGATTCCGCTATCGAACACATAATAGCAGGTCTGATCAAAGGAAGAAGCATTACGTAAGTGTCGAATAATGTAAAGATAAGGAGTTAGGGATTCATATGAAAGACATGAGAGATTTTGTCAAGGCAGCCGAGGCAAAGGGACTCTGCAAACGGATTAAGGCGGAGGTGGACTGGGACCTCGAGCTGTCGCATATCGCCAAACTTAACGAGGAGGCGTGCGGTCCCGCCCTGTTATTTGAAAATATAAAGGATTACGACACACCGGTTATTACCAGCGTATGCACCACAACGGAACGGCTGGCACTGATCATGGGGCAACCACTCGACTCAACCCTGGTGAATCTTTACGATGCCTGGGCGAGGCTGGGCGAAAATCTACTTCCGCCTAATTATGTCGACAAGGCTGAAGCGCCATGCAAGGAAAACATTCTGACCGGTGACCAGATCGATCTATACAAGTTCCCCGCACCCCGATGGTACCCGCTGGACGGAGGACGTTATATCGGCACGGCCCACTTTTTCATTTCCAAAGACCCGGAAACAGGGTGGGTCAACCTGGGCACTTACCGTGCCCAACTGCTGGGCAAGGACAAGATCGGAACCCAGTTCATCAAGGGCAAACACGCCGACCTTATGCTGAAGAAGTACCAGAAAATGGGTAAACCGATGCCGGTGGCTTCAGTCATAGGATGTGACCCCTTACTTTTCATAATGGGGGCGGCGCGCATATCCGCTACTGTGTCTGAATATGACGTAGCGGGAGCCCTCAGAGGCACGCCGGTGGAGGTAGTCAAGGGAGAAACCGTTGACCTGCCCATCCCGGCACATGCGGAAATCGTTCTCGAAGGGGAGGTGGATGCCGAAAAATTCATGGAAGAAGGACCGTTTGGTGAGTATACCGGTTATTACTCTGGTGTGGGCAGCGACCCTCGAAATTTTATGGATGTGAAATGCGTCACTCACCGGAACAATCCGATTCTGTGGGGGACCACCGTGGGTCGGGCGGTGACCGACACCCACATGACTATGGCGCTTTCCTACGGAGCGACACTCTGGCAGCAACTCCTGGCCATGAAGATACCGGGCTTGAAAGCCGTTTACTGTCCGCCCGAAGGGTCGGGCAGGTTCCTTGCCATCATCTCCGTCAAACAGATGTATCCGGGCCACGCGGACCAAGTGCTGACGGCGGCCATCTCTACGGAAATGGGCGCTTATGGCCTGAAAACAGTGATCGTTGTAGATGAAGACATCGATCCCTGGGACATCCCGAGGGTGATGTATGCGCTTAGTTTCAGGTTCCAGCCCAACCGTTCTCAGGTCATCAAGCGGGGTCGATCAACGCCATTGGATCCCTCACTGCCGATCAACGCCAGGGAAATAACTGGCCGCCTCCTCCTGGATGCCACCATTCCCTATGACTGGAAAGATAAGCCGATTCCCATCGAACTGGATCCAAAAATAGTGGAAAGAGTCAAGGGCAGGTGGTCCGAACTGGGACTGTGAATTGGAGATTGCAAAACATAAAATGCCAATCAGTTCGGTCTGTTGAGGAGACTTAGATGAAACCGATTCGTTATAAGCGGGAAATGGTGGATGAATTCGTAAAGAACGGGTACTGGACCCAGGAGACCTTTTATGATTTCTGGGATAGAAACGCCCGTGAATATGGAGAAAGCGAAGCTCTGGTCGATTCCAAATACCGGTTGACCTGGGCCGAGGCGAAGCATCTTGTGGACGCAATGGCTATTTCATGGATCGAAATGGGAATTCCGAAGCATTCCCGAGTCATCATTCAGTCTCCCAACAGTGTTTACGGTTTTTTGTCCAGGATCGCTTGTGAAAGGGCTGGCCTAATCTCATTGACGGTTTATCCATACCTTCGGCAAAGAGAACTTGAATACATGGTTGAGCGCACGGAGGCATCGGCCGTTATCATCCTAAATATTTACAACAAATTCAATTATCTGGAAATGTACAAGGGACTGCAAAAGCAGTTTCCGCATTTGAAAAACATATTTCTGTTCGACAACGAAGTGCCGGATTCCGCGCCCGAGGGAACATTTTCGCTTACCCGCATCGTAAATGAGCGGGCGCAAAAGCCCGTGGACGAGTCCATACTTGCGAAAAGAAGACTGGATCCCATATGGAATGTGGCGCTACTGACCACGACATCGGGAACAACCGGAATTCCAAAACTTGTGGAATGGCCCATAGCTCCCCGGCTCTGCACGTCCAAGGGCCGGGTGGATATCTGGAAACTGAACAAAGACGATATTACCATGGCCATCGCTCCCCATGCCGGGGGCGCCGCTGGTACACTCACCTATTTTGCCGCTCCACTGGTCGGGGCAAAGACAGTCATGCTGGAGGAATTCTCCACCGACGGGGCCTTGGCTCTCATCGAAAAGGAAAGGGCTACGGCCATCGGTGTCGTGCCTACTCACCTAGTGAGAATGCTCGACACAGATACGTCCAAGTACGATCTGAGTTCGCTTCGTTTTATCCGTTCGGCCGGCGGCTATCTTTCTCCTCAGATTGCCGAGCAAGCCGAGCGAGCTTTCGGCGCATCCATCACCAGCGATCTCGGCACCCAGGACATGGGGTCGGTGTCCGGATGCCGCGTCGAGGATTCCAGAGATCTACGTCGTCGGACAGTGGGTCGAATGCTTCCGGGAAACCAGGTCCGTCTCATGGATGATGAAAACAAGAACGAAGTTTCAGACGGAGAACCCGGTGTCCTCTATTTCAGGGGCCCTCACGCACCGGCCGGTTACTACCGGGACGAGGAGCTTACGGCCACGGTCTTCGATCCGAACGGATGGACTACTACCGGGGATATCGTCAAGTTCGACCAGGAGTGCCTGTGGATACTTGGAAGGGCCAAGGACATGATCATCCGGGGGGGACAGAATATCTATCCTGCTGAAATCGAGGGCCTATTGAACGATCATCCTAAGGTGGCGTCGGTTGCGGTTGTCGGATACCCGGACAGGGAAATGGGAGAACGGGCATGTGCCTACGTAATCCCCAAAGCGGGCCACGAATTCACCTTCAAGGAAATGGTGGAGTTCTTGAAATCTAGGAATATCGCAATGTTCAAACTCCCGGAGCGGCTGGAGTTGGTATCCGAGTTTCCCGCTGTGGGCGATTCCGGAAAGGTTAACAAAGAGGCTCTGAAAAAGGATATCAGGGAAAAGGTGGAAGCGGAGGGCAAATCTTGATGGAACGCGTGGTGCTGCTCCTGTCGACACTAGACACAAAAGGTCCAGAAACCTTTTATCTTAGAGATTCTATTAGAAGTAGAGGCAGCGCATGCGCAGTCCTGGACATGAGTATGTCCGGAGAATTTCCCGGGGCCGACATAACCTCCGCCGAAACGGCTCGTGCGGCAGGAGAGGACATTAAAGACATTCGAGTATCTAGAGAGCGAAAAAAAATAACCGGACAAATGATCAAAGGCGCGGCAAAACTTGCGTCAGATTTTCTTAAGTCTGGAAACCTTGCAGGTGTCATAGGACTGGGAGGTTCAACCGGTAGCTTAATGGCAACAGACGTCATGAGGGCATTGCCATTCGGAATCCCCAAATTAATGGTCTCTTCCACTGCAGCGTTGCCTGGTCTTGCCACACGATACATAGGCACAGGAGATATAGCTTTATTCCACACTGTTATAGAGATCTCCGGCTTGCCACGACCCCTGATGAATCTCCTCGACAGGGCAGCCGCTGCAATAACCGGGATGGCAATGGTAGATTCGCTCACTGTTCAATCGTCACGGGGTTCAGGCAAACCATTGGTGGCAATGTCCATGTTTGGCCCCACTGAAAAGTGCGCTCACTTCGTCAGGGAACACCTAGAAGCCAATGGTTACGAGGTCATAGGCTTTTCGGCTGCCGGAATTTGTGACAGAGCTATGGAAACTATGATTTCAGAGGGCTTTTTTGACGCTGTAGTGGAATTGGCGCCGGGTGGAGTCGGAGAAGAATTTCTTGGCGGAATGAGGGCTGCCGGCCCTGACCGACTGACAGCAGCGGGTAAGCTAGGAATACCTCAAGTAATTGCCCCAGGGGGCGTAAATCTTACAAGTCCCCGGAAGTCACGTTACAAACCTGAGCATTATGAACGAAGGAAATTCGAACTGGATGAGCTTCGGACGTTCTTGAGAGTCTCTGACGAAGAGATTGTATCAGTCGCTAAAGTTTTTGCGGAGAAGCTCAATCAAGCCGCAGGGCCTACTATTTTTCTTTTTCCAACACGAGGTTGGTCTGCTGTTGATCCTCCATCGAGCCACATGTTCGACAAAGACCAGGATAGACTTTTCTTTCGGACACTTGAGGACTTGACCAATTTTGTAACTATTAGAGAGGTTGAGGCGAATCTGGAAGATGAATCTTTTGCCACAGCCTTAGTCAAGGCTTGTTTGGAGGTCTTTCCTCCAGCCTGACACACACGGAATTCATAGAGACACAGCGATGGTGATCTTTTTCAGCCTTGTTTTAGGAGGCGGTCATGTTTGTAAGAAACTGGATGTTACCTCAGCAATTTTCGATCTCCAGCGATGCGCTAGCAGCCGAAGCCGCGGCCCTTATCGCACAACACCGCTTAAAAATGCTCCCTGTTGTTGACAATGGTCGGCTGCGTGGTGTGGTCCACAGGCGTGACCTGAGCGAAGCGGCCATGTGCGTTAGTGGCAGTGGAGACATGTGTGAAATGAACTATTTCTGTAATAAGCTCAAGGTCAAGGATGTAATGGTTCGAATGCCTGTAACCATCTCGGTGGATGATAGTGTAGAAGATGTTCTTATTAAGGGCCGTGAACTTATGATGAGTACGTTTCCGGTAATGGATGGGGACAGGGTAGTCGGCGTGGTGTCTGACCGAGAGATTTTTGTGATGCTTTTCAAACTGTTGGAAGCAGGGCAGGAATGTACTCGGGTTACGCTTGCTGATGTGAGCCTCGAACAAGATACTTTGTTGAAGATTGTCAAAATATTGGAAGAGAGTAATTGTGTGATAAAAGCTTTTTTTACTGTTCCGGAAGGCAAGACTGGGGTGGCTCGCGTTGTGCTACGCACTGACTGTAAGGATTCGGAAACTCTGTACAAGAACTTGCAAGATAATAACTTCAAGATATTAGAATTCAGGGGAGAGACAAAGAACTAAGGGCTTGGCCTCATTGACATCTCGAAACTCAACAGGGCGTCATTTGAAACTTGCGCCGACTGAACCGCCAGGTGCGGCTTCGTTCGTGTAGGGATTTCCGAGGTCGGAACCTTGTCTCAACTGGGGTTTGGCAGGCAGCAAGAACTCGAGAAATGCGATATCTGCCTTAGAAAGGTTACGTCGGCCGTTCACGATCACGTCGATTCCCAATATAAAAGGCCCTTCCAGAAGAGGAATCGCGACCAAACGGCCTTCGTGCAGATCAGGTTCAACTCCCATCCGAGCTAGCATAGCGATGCCTTTCCCCATTTCAACGAGTTCTTTTATAAAATCAACATTCCCTGTCTCGATAAAGACCGACGGGGCAAATCCCCCGGCTTCAAAGATTTCTTCAACAAGCCGCCGCGTCCCGGAGCCTTTCTCCCTAAGAATGAGATTTTCGTCACGCAAATCCTGAATTGAAACCACTGGCTGAGAACAAAACTTGTGTCCTGGCGCAGTTAGAAGGATAATTTCATCATGGATGAACGGTATTACTTTCAATTTCTCGTCATACCGTAGCCTCCCCACTATTGCTAGGTCATTTCGATCGGTGAGAACGCTACGGATCATCTCTTCGGAGCTGCCTTCATCAATTTGAATCTGTACAGTCGGATAAGCCTCTCGGAACTTGGAAATATATCTGCTCATGAGACAGCGAACCAAAGTCTTAGTGCTTCCGATTTTCAGAATTACCTTTGACGCTTCTGAATTACCTTTCAGAAAGCCGTCCGCTTGAGCCACGAGTCCAAAGATCTTATCAGCTATCTTATAAACCTTTTCACCTGTTTCGGTTAATTCCAGCCCTCTCTTCTTCCTTATCAACAAGCGAACCCGGTATTGCTCCTCCATAGCTTTAATTTGCATACTCACAGCAGGCTGGCTAATAAAAAGATTTTCCGCCGCTAGGGAAATACTCCCACATTTAGCTGCCAAGTAGAAAGCTCTTAGCTGGTTCAGGTTAAGATCTATTCTCATATTCAACGGCCTTAGGCATAAGTTTTTCTTATAAAATCATAAAATTTAGTGATTTGACATGTCAAGCAAAATACTGTGATCTTATAATTCAACATGAGCTGACCACTATCAAGGTTGCGCTCCTCCTTTAAGGCTTGGCGCGACTCCTCGTGTTCTGGATCCAGACACTCCACGGCCCAATTTAACCGTCAACAAGGAGGAACCAGAGATGGCTGAAGAGTACGACGGGATTATCCTCGGCGCCGGTCCTAACGGCTTAACTGTTGCTGCATATCTCGCCAAAGCCGGCCTGAAGATTCTTCTCTTGGAAAAACGCTTCGAAGCGGGCGGAGGCCTGGCCACTGAACAGGTAACGTTACCCGGATTCCTACATAATACCCATGCGGTTTATATGCCGATGGTTGATTACGCGCCTCCATTAAAGGACTTCGAAGATTATCTGACCAAGGATTATGACCTTCAATTCGTTTTCCCATCTCTGGTAATGGCAATGCCCTTTGCCGACGGCATGTCACTACGCCTTTACCAGGATGTGGAAAAAACGTGCGAATCCATCGCGCAATTCTCGAAGAAAGACGCAGAAACCTACAACAAGATTCAGAATAGGTTTAGAGAGCTGACAGAGGATTTTCTCGGCCCGGCAACCTATGAAATGGCCAAACCAGCGTTTGAGCAAATGATCAAACTGGTTTCAACGGACGTAGGAAAGGAAATCACCGCTTACACCGAAAAAACTCCCAGAGATATCGTCAATGAACTGTTCGAAAATGATCGGGTAAGAACGCTCTTTCTGTACTTGTCTTGCATGTGGGGCCTTCACTACGACCTCGAAGGTGTTAGTTACCTGGTTCCTCTTCTGTTTAATAGAGCCACCAATTATAGGTTGGTAGTCGGCGGGTCTCATCACCTGGCGCACCTGTTCACAAAGGTCCTGTACCGTAATAGAGGAATGATTATTTCACCTGTTACGGTGAAGCGAATTATCGTCGAGAATGGAACCGCTACAGGGGTGGAACTCGAGGATGGGGTTCAATACAAAGCACGGAAGTTTGTAGCCAGTAGTCTGGACCCATTTCAAACTTTCTTTAAGTATGTTGGAGAAGACCATCTCGAGAAATCTTTCGTGACTAGGACTAAGGATTGGCAATGGGAGAAGTCGAGTCTTTTTCACGTTCATCTGGCGTTAAATGAGGCTCCGAAATTCAAGGCCGCCTCGCAAAATCCCGACCTGAATAACGCGTTCATCACGGTCCTTGGCTATGAAAATCTCGAAAACCTAGTCAAGCACTATGACGCTATACATGGCGGTGAGCTTTCCCCTGGCGGTTTTAACTGCTGCTTCCCCTCGATGCATGATCCCAAACAGGCCCCTCCAGGAAAACACACTGCTCTGATTTCACTACATGCGCCACACGACTTGAAAGATGGCGGACCTGAAAAATGGTATCGGATTCGAGAAAAAGAAGCCGACCGCTGCGTCGAAATGCTACGCCAGTATGCGCCAAACGTTTCCGGCGCAAATATTTTGTGGCGATACATAACTACACCTCTGGATATCGGGAACAAGTTTGCCGACATGGTTAAGGGGTCTTACAAACAGGGGGCGTACCTACCACTTCAAATGGGTTACCTGCGTCCGAATGAGGAGTGTTCCCAGTATGCTACCCCAATCAAGAATCTTTACATATGTGGGGCCAGCACATTTCCTGGCGGACTTATAACTTTTGGTCCTGGATATAACGCGGCCAACAAAATTGCCGAGGACTTGGGAATCGATCGGTGGTGGGGCGAGCCGGAGTGTGTTCAGAAAGCAAAAGCTAAAGGCACGTTGTAGGAGGCGAGAGATGAAGGTTAACTCGACTGGTTTAGGAAAAACCACCATGGTGGCCCACTTCGCCAGCCTTGAAAAAGTGGAAGGCGAATCTGCTCCTGCAATGCGACTCAGTATAGAAGCTACAGAACCAGTTCACTGGTCCATTAAGGCTACCGTAGGCGGAGACGATTTACGGACGTTTGCCAGCCTGATGTTCAAACCATCGAACTTTTTTTCTGTATTGAAGCTTCTTTTTTTCGGGAAGAAGCTTACACCTCCGGAAACGCATTAAGCTAGTTTTTCGCCAAAAACCTTGAACAGATAAAGGAGGCCTCTCCATGCCAGATAGAACTTACGACGCTATAGTGGTCGGCGGCGGACACCAGGGCACTATTATGGCTTGTTACCTGCAACACGCCGGTATGCAGACGGTTGTATTCGAAAGGCAACACGAACTGGGAGGTGGGGCCTGCGGAGAGGAACTGCCTCTGCCGGGCTTCCTTCAGAATCCTTGCGCTCACTGGACGAGATTTTATGGTCATCCGGCATACGAAGATTTCAAACTCCGGAACCTGGGGCTCTCATATGTGTTTCCCGATCACAGTGAAGGGATGATTTACGATGATGGAATGCATTTTATGGGTTACACAGCCTGGAAAGTCGTCGATGAAAACACTGGTAGATCTGAATTTAACGAAATAAACGCACAGAAGACCATAGATCAAATCGCCAGGTTCTCGCAAAAAGACGCGGATATGGCTTACGACCTTCTTGAAAAATATAAGAAAAAGTGGCGGTCCGCTTTTCATGAATGGAGATACAACCCCCCTACCCCGTGGGGAGTCAATGACGCCTTCGAACGACTGATCGGCGATCCGGAAGCGCCCATACCACCGGAGTACCAGTTCTATACTTCGCAACAGGTAGCCTTCGACCTTTTTGAAAGTGACTATCTGCGGACTCTTTTCATGCGGTCGTGCATGACCTCGAGTGGCGTTTTCCCCAACGATGGCATAGGTATTTACAAAATATTGCATACCCTGGGACTCATTCTTTCGTGGGAGCCGGCTTCCATAGCTATAGGAGGCACTCATGCGATAACTCATGCCCTCCAGCGAGCATTCAGCTCCATGGGTGGTGAATTTGTCGTCGAAACCGGTGTGGAACGCGCCATCATAGAAAATGGTAGAGCCGTTGGGGTATTGCTGAAGGATGGAAGAGAAATTGGCGCCAGACACGTGGTCGTGAGCGACCTGAACACTACTCAGACCGTTTTACAGCTTATTGGCGCCGAACATGTTCCTGCGAAAATCGCGCACCGCGCCAAGAATATTCTCCGAGATCGGGCGCAACTTTTCTGGGGAAACTTTGCTCTACACGAACTGCCTGAATACACCGTTGCGAAGGATAACCCCGAAATAGGAATGTGTCCACGACTTAACTGGGGACCTAAGGACGCTGACTATTTCGCCACAAGACATCAGGCCGAGTTGTTCGTTAAGGGTATACCCGACAAGCTGGTCGCCATCGTGGCGCCGGACAGTATCTGGGACAAGGGCAGAGCCCCACAAGGGAAGCATACGATCCTGATTGAGCAGTTCACCGCCCCTTACAGGTTTTTCAGCGATAGTGACTGGTTGCGCATGAAAAAGGACATTGTAGAGATAATGAGAGAACAATGGTCCTGGTATGCTCCCAATATGACAAAGGACAATCTTATCGCCGCCCACATTACCACTCCAATGGACGTTCAAATGAGAAACATAAATATGCCGCAGGGCGGTTGGACAGGCGAAGATATGATCGCCTCGCAAATGGGTCGCATGAGGCCTTTTACTGAACTAGCGTTTTATAGGCTGCCTGTGAAAAACATGTACCTCGCGTCCGCTGCGGCTCATTCAGGTCCCGGCATCGGTAGAGGCAGCGCTTACAACTGTTTCAAGGTTATCGCGGAAGATTTCGGTCTACCGAAAATTTGGGAACAAAAGGGCAGACCCTACTAACAGGGAGGAAGCCATGAAACGTCTGGATGGTCGTGTCGCCATTGTCACCGGAGCGGGCAAGGGGTTAGGTAGGGCTTTCTGTCTCAAGTTGGCTCGGGAGGGCGCGGACATAGTTGCTGTGACTAGAGCCGATGTCGATGGCCTCAAGGAAACTAAGAGGCTCGTGACAGATCTTGGCAGACGGGCGATAATAAGCCAGGTCGACGTTACTAACGAGGCTGATACTTTCAGAATGGTTCAAGAATCTCTTGAAAAGTTTCAACGAATCGATATCCTTGTTAACAATGCGGCCTACTATTATGGCGTCAAAAGGAAACCTTTTACGGACATAAGTTCTGAGGAGTGGGATCGAATGATGGCAGTTAACGTGAAAGGCCCCTGGATTTGCGCCAGAGCAGTTTTTGAGACTATGAAATCCCTTGGAAAAGGGAAAATAATCAACCTCGCTTCGGAGGTTTTTTTCACAGGTTCACACGGATTTGTCCACTACGTGGCTTCAAAAGGCGGTGTCATCGGCCTTACTCGAGCATTAGCTCTTGAACTTGGACCTTGGAGAATCTGCGTGAACGCCGTCGCGCCCGGCTATACAGATACAGAAGCGAGTCGGACAATTGCCGACGTCAACAAATACGACACTAGTCGCACCCCCTTGAAGAGGCTAGAAACACCGGAAGACCTGGTGGGAATAGTAGCCTTCCTTGCGTCCGATGAAAGCGACTTCATTACCGGCCAAACTATATTGGTCGATGGAGGGAGGGCTATGAACTAATTCCCTGCAATCACTTACGTCGGAATCGGGGTGTTCTCTTCCTATTGGTACTTGGCGCCGAAATTTTTATTACTTCTGAGGAAAACTTAATTTATTTCCTCAATCCATGCCGTTACAAGATTCTATTCATGGCCCCTTCCGACAGGTGACGATCCATATAACTAAACTAGTCGTCTTTTGAAAGCGTTCTATCAACCGTTTCCAACCGTTCAACAAGGAAGAGAGAGAGAACCCATGAAAGTTTACGATGTAGTACCCGGCTTGGAATTCGACGCGGAGCGTGATTTGGCGCAGTCTCCCGCATGGTTTTTGGATGCCACCCATTCTGTCCCACCCTGGACCCCAATGTTTGGCTGGTTTTGGATCAATTTCTGTCGGCATGGAATGCAATATGGGGCGGAAAAGTTATCTTTGCCCACTGTTCATGGTTGGGATTGGCGCTTCATGAATGGAGGCGGCTATCTCACTCTGCTCCTTGTGAAAAGCGAAGAAGAAAAACAGAGAAGAGAAGTAGAGTTCCGAAAGGCCATCCTCCCGTTGATTCAAGACTATGACGGGGTTTGGAATGGATTCGTCAAAGAAATTCTCGGACGTTATGAGAATCTGAAAAAACTGGATCTGGACTCTGCTTCAAACATCGAGCTTCTGGACAACTTTGAAGAGACGATCAATACTTGTCGGCGTATGTGGGAAATACACATGTACATGATGTATGGAACATATACCGCCTACATTCTTTTCGAGAACATGTGTCGCGAATTAGCAGGGATAGACGACACATCTCCTGTGTTCCACCGAATCGTCTCAGGCTTCGACAACAAGGTGTTTCAGGTTGACCGACGACTCTGGGAGTTTTCCAAGATAGCGTCAGATCAGGGACTTGCGAGCGTATTCCTTGAAAATCAAGAATTGGACATACGGGGAAAATTAGAGGAATCGGAAAAGGGAAGAAACTTCTTAAAGGATTTCAGTGAGTTCCTTAATGAAGATGGATGGCGTATGCAGCGAATGTCCGAGATGAACCTGCCGACCTGGGTGGAAGATCCCACCCCACCGCTATCTATGGTCAAGCAATTTATCCTTAAGGGAGGATCTTTTGATCTCGATAATGAACGAAATAAACGAAGTCTTGAAAGAGAGGAAGCGGAAAAACAGATCCTTGCCAAGATTCCTTCGGAGCAACGAGCCTGGCTCGAACCTCTGATGCGACTGGCTCAAAAAAGCGGCATTTTCAGTGAGGAGCACGACCATTATCTTGATCTCTACACACATGCGATGATGCGCAGAAGCGCACTGGGAATCGGCAGACGTTTCGCAAAAAGCGGAACAATCGATAATCACGAAGACATTTTTTTCCTCATCCCCGATGAAGTTCGGCGAGCAGGACTAAATCCAGGTTCATTTGACCTCCGTTACATAGTAGACAGACGGAAGTCCGACTGGCTGGAATGGCAAAAAACTCCCAATCCACCGGCCATTTTGGCTGAAGGATTCGATTTAGACCAGGCAATGGGAATCTTGGTCAAATCAAATGATCCGATAGCCCTTAAAGTGGTAGTAGGCTCAATGCCGCAAGTGAGGCCTGAACTGAAGGCCGACCTTTACGGGACGTGCGGATCACCGGGTGTGGCGGAAGGAACCGCAAGGGTTATCGTAACCGAAGATGAACTTCACCTGATAAAGGAAGGGGACATTTTGGTTGCAGTAAGCACTTCGCCTAGCTGGACTCCTGTCTTTTCGATGATCAAAGGGGTTGTGGTCGACCGTGGGGCAAGCCTTTCTCATGCGGCTATCGTAGGCCGTGAATACGGAATTCCGGTTGTCATGAACGTATTTGAGGGCACAGCTAAGATCAGGTCCGGCCAGCGAATCAGAGTGGACGCCAACTTGGGAGCGGTTTATATCCTCGACAAGTAATCCAGGGCCTGCAGGATAATAACTGAATCGTTCATTCGGGTGAGTTTTTTACCCGGACCTGCTCTGTCTCCGGAAAGGACGGATTCATATGGCCAAGAAATGGATCTACTGGTTCGACGAAATAGGCTCGGATTTTAATGAACTTGTTGGCAAGAAATGCGCCAACCTCGGAGAAATGACAAAGCTAGGGATGAGAGTGCCGCCAGGCTTCGCCATATCAGTGGATGGGTATGAACGATTCATGGAAGAAAGTGGAGCTGGGGAAGAAGTACAGAGATACTTCCATGACAATAGGCACGAGATAAATCAAGTTAGGAAAATGGTGGAGGCAAGCCGCGAGATACGTCGCATCATCGAGTCTAAGAGTTTACCCCAAGAAATGGCCCAGGAGCTGCGTCAAAGCTACGATTCTCTTTGCGATCAGGTCGGTCTCCACGACCTGCCTGTAGCCGTCCGATCCAGCGGCTCCGTAAGTATGCCAGGCCAAATGGAAACCTATCTTAATGTACGTGGGAAGAATGAGATCGAAAGAAAGGTAACGCAGGTCTGGGGGAGTGCTTTTACCACTCGGGCAATCGCTTTTCGCCTAGAGAAATCCATGGACATAGCCAAAACGCCGATTGGTGTGGCAGTCCTCAAGATGATCAACGCAAAATGCGCAGGGGTCGTTCTTACCGTACTACCGACAACTGGAGACATGACCAAGGTCGTAGTAGAGGGCAATTGGGGACTTGGTGAGAGCGTCGTTAGCGGAGAAATTACTCCGGATCAGTTCATCGTGGACAAGACATGCGGGGAGTGCGAATCCACAATAAGCTCAAAGACAAAAATGGTTTGTTACGGCCCGGTTGGAACGCGCGTGGCGGAAATACCGCACGATTTGCGATGTGCGGCGTGTTTGAACCCTGATGAGCTGGCAGAGATAGTCCGGATAGCTAAAGACGTGGAAGCTCACTTCAATCTACCCCAGGACATGGAATGGGTGATCGACCAGGATCTGCCTTTTCCCGAAAACATTTATTGGGTTCAGGCTCGTCCGGCGAAGTTCACCAAGAAAAAGCAGGACGAATCGCAATATCTTGCTGATCTAATGTCTCAGATCTTCAGGATGTGATGGGGCCAAACCCAAGTTAGCGGAGGGCATCTATGACCAGCCTTTTCACTCAGTATTGGGATGTAATCCCCGGAAAGTTTGATGAATACTCGGCGTTTATAACGAACGAGTATATTCCAACAATGGAAAGACTGGGCCTCAAGCTTCTCGGTGGTTTCTATGTTGCGGTCGGCCAGGGGCCTCGTATTATCGCAGTTGGCACGGTTGAAGAACAAGACTATCTCCGTAGGATCCTGGCTAAAGAAGAATACAGGACCGTTACTGACAAACTTTTCGAATTAACATGTAGATACTCGAGTAAACTCTATGTATCAAGCGGCAGAGTGACTGAAGGGCCTTACAATATCCAGACGGGCGCATGGAAATTTAACCAGTATTATAACATCATCCCCGGTAAGGAAACAGAACACTATCGTTTTGTAAAAGACGAATGTATGCCGGGAATGAAGGAGTTGGGCGTACCCATAACAGGGGCCTGGCGTCTGGTGATAGGAGATGGCCCCAGAATTCTGGCTGAATGCTCATCTCGCACTATGGTGGACATTGCCAAGTGTATAGACACTTCCTTGTTCAGGCAACTAGTGCGACGTCTGAAAAAACACTTTGCCACTGATTACAGTAGCAGAATACTTGCCCCTACAGGAAGGATAGAAATTCCGTCACTTATGAGAGACATGATGAAAGGCTTTTGAGCCTTTCAACTAGTTGGGACCATTCTAGAAAAGTTAGGACCGATCGCCAATAGCGTTCGAAGGTGTTGTTTTGTACGGCGCTGGTTCGATTGGTAAAGCCTTCTGATGTGGCGTTACCAAATGCTAGGATACAGAAAGGAGTCTGGTAATGTACGTCCGAATGACATTCTTCCGTCTCCAGGAAGGGAAGATGGATGATCTCAGGAATCTCTACAACAAACAGGTTATTGCAGCCCACAAGAATCACAAAGGCATTCGTTTCGTCCACCTGTTAGAGTGCATGGATAACATGAACGACGGCATTTCGGTTACAGCCTGGGATACAAAAGCCGATGTGGACGCATATGAGAAGAGTGGGGATTATGAAAGGCTTGTTGCTCTCTTCAAAGAGATGTACAGCGGTGAACCTGTCTTGAAATCTTACGAGATCACGGCGAGTTCCGAACCGATCCTACTTCGAATCTTTTAGATTCAGAAACATTGTGAGGGTTATGAAATGTTTGGACAATTCCAGGAGATATACGAATTGGCAAAACCATTCCTGGATACACGGAATAACGAAATCCACATGAGGATTTCCAGAGATTTCGCAGCACGACTGCTGGAGGCGGAGGGAGGGGACCCGAAAGTGATTCTCCCTGCCATAATACTTCACGACGTCGGATGGAAAATGATACCGGAAGACATGCACCTCCAGGCGTTCGGACCTCACGCGAAAGACATGGAGACCAATCGAATCCATGAAGTTGAGGGCGCTCGAATAGCGCGCGAGATCTTAGAAAAGGTCAACTATGATCGAGCGTTGATCGATGAAATCGTCGAGATCATAGTGGGCCATGATTCGAGGGAAAAGCCACTGTCCCTGAATGACGCTATTGTGAAGGATGCTGACAAACTGTGGCGGTTTTCAAAAGAGGCGCTGATTATAGATCCCGAGCGCTTTGGAATCGACCCCGCTATTCATATCCCGTGGCTGGAGAAACAAATAGATGGATGGCTGATAACGGAAACCGGTCGAAAAATAGCGAGGGAAGAACAAAGCATGAGGGCTAGGGCCCTTGAGGACGAGATACACGGCATCTATTAGACAAAGGGAAAACACATGTCCACATACACGGGCCATATCCTAAGAGTAAATCTATCCTCAGGGGCTATCAGTAAAGAAAGCGTATCTGAAGCGTTACAGAGGAAACTCGTGGGTGGCCGTGGATTTGGCGCCGGTTACCTGTTCGAAGAAATGCGACCTGGCATTGAGCCCCTTTCTGAGGACAACCCGCTTATTTTCATGCCTGGAGTCCTGGCCGGAACGAAAGCCAACGGTTTTGGACGGTGGATAGTGATGACTAAAAGCCCCCTTACCGGTGGACTCGCCAGGGCCGTTGGAGGTGGAAATTTTGCCGCTTTTATGAAATTTGCCGGATATGATCTTATAATCATTGAAGGGAAGTCAGCAAAACCATCATATCTGCTCCTGACTGAAAAAGGGGTTGAAATCAAAAACGGAAATCATCTTTGGGGCCTTGACACACAGGCGACCCAAGCTGCTCTTCAGACTGAGTGTGGATCTCGCGCTCAAACAGCGTGCATTGGTCCCGCCGGGGAGGCTTTAGTCCGTTTCGCCACCATTACTCATGGAACAAGGACGGCTTCCCGTTGCGGCGTGGGAACGGTAATGGGCTCAAAAAACCTTAAAGCCATCACCATAGTCACAAAGGCTGTCTCGCCTACTTCACACGACCCTGAGAAATTCGCAGATATTTTTAGAGAGCACAGCGATATCCTGAAGAAACACAAGAGACGGGTCAAGATGCACACATTTGGGACCACCTTCCTTGCCCAATTGACCAGGGAGATGGGCATTCTACCCATGAAAAACTTTCAGACGGGTGATATGGAGGGCATTGAAAACCTATTTACTGAAGCATACGCGGCTATGAGAAAAGGCAGTCACGGCTGCTTCAATTGCATGACCAGATGCGGTCAGGTCCATGAAGTTAAAGATGGGCCTTACTCAGGCTCAATCAGTGAAGGCCCCGAATACGAAACCATATGGGCATTTGGGCCACAGGTCGGGAATACTGAAGTTGGGGCCACTGTTGAAGCCGATCGTTTGTGTGACGCGTTGGGGCTTGACACGATCAGCACGGGTAGCGTCATAGGATTCGCCATGGAGCTTTTTCAGAGGGGTATCATCACGAAGCTGGACTGTGACGGAATGGAGCTTTACTGGGGTAACCACCGGGCAATTCTTGAACTAATCAAGAAAATAGCTAAACGGGAAGGGTTCGGAAAAATCCTGGGAGAAGGCACAAGGAGGGCTGCTGAGGCTATCGGCAAAAGTGCTGAAAAATACGCCATGCATTCCAAGGGACTTGAATTTCCGGCTTATGATCCTCGTTCAGCCAAGGTTCATGGGCTTAGCATGGCGACATCTAATATCGGAGCGAGTCATATGTACGGGTACGCGCGACAGGAGATATCAGGCAAGCCTGACCCAAGACCGATAGACAGATTCGCAGACGAGGGCACGGGAGACGTGGCCGCGTATAACCAGATTTCAAAGGCGCTCGAAGAAACAGGTATTCTTTGTAATTTTGCAGATTCCGGAATGACCTATGAGATCCTTAGCAAATTCCTTGCAGCGGCGACAGGGTACGAGGAGTTCGGTGAAGTCAAATACCTTGAGCTTGTAGGGGAAAGGATAGTGTGCCTTGAACGGCTTTTTAACGTTCGAGAAGGCTTTTCCAGAAAGGATGACACACTACCTGACAGGATGTTAAAAGAACCTCTTACCAACGCTGGGCCCGCTACGGGTGAGATTGTCCGGAACCTGGATAGGCTGCTCGACGAATATTACGACACGCTCGGTTATACTCGAGAAGGCATCCCTACCCCGGAAAAACTGAAACAGCTTGGGCTCGAAAAAGTGATCAAAACAACCTGAATATACGACTAGAGACTCGATCATCCAGAAGCTTCAACCAGATTTACTTCGGCCTTTTAGCTTTTGACATCAGATGCGGAGGCAATCTCTAAAGGTTGTCCATTACTGAGGACTTCTTTGCCCTCAATCACTACGAGGTCTCCGGGCGTCAGGCCTTCCATCACTTGAGCAGAGAGGTTATCGGTAACCCCTATTCTTATACGCGTTATCTCGGCGCGATTATGTTTATCCACACGGACAACTGAGTTGCTTTCATTGGTCCTGACCTGCTCCAGGAGAGCACTTATTGGTATTCTGACGACGTCTGGTATTCGGTTGACTAGCACGCGGCCTCGAGCATACATACCTTCCAAGAGTTTGAGGTCAGGATTTTCAATGTAAATACGGACTTGAAAGAGCTGATTCAGGTTTGTTACCGGCTGAATATATCCAATTCTCCCTTCAAATTTCTTACCCGGCAGCGAGTCTATCATGACCTCGGTCTCTATCCCGACGCCTTCGTGGATCAGCTTGCCAAAATTCAGTTTGGCGACATCTTTGTCACTGAGGTAGGTCTCCAGGTACACGGTAATATAATCGCTGACCTGGAAGAGTTTTCCACCGGTTGATACCCAATCGCCCTTTTCAACAAACCGGTTGGAAAGTACCCCGGTTATTGGAGCAGTAACAACAGTCTGTTTCAAGTCTTCTAAGGCTTTGTTCAAGGCTCCCTTGTCTGCTTCGACTTGCCCTTGAGCAGTCTTGAAAGCGGACATTTTCTGTTCATAGGTGAGCTGGCTAATTGCGCCTGACTCAACAAGAGGCATGTTTTTTTCCAAGTCGACCTTGCCAAGGGCTTGTAAGGCTTCATTCTTTTGCAACGTTCCGCGAGCTTGATCAGCAACAGCCCTTATTATGGAATCATCAAAGGTGAGAAGGGTTTGGCCCTTGGTTACGGGCTGACCGTCTCGCACGTCGATAGTTTTCACCTGAGCTGAAACCTGGGATGACACGGTAGTGTCAGCAATGAAATGGAGATTTCCTGACATCGAGAGGTTCTGCCTGATGTCACCAGTTTCGACTGTTGTCGCACTCACTTTGATTGCCGGTGGTGGCAGTCTTTTTTCCTGTCTCTTCCCGCAACCGACCATCAAGAAGAGCGTCAGCAACAGGGCCGTGACACGCGTCGCGGTCATGAAAACTCCATGTCGGCTTAACAACTCAGGGCTGGGGTTGTTCCGAAAAAGTTGGTTTCGGCAGTGTGCTCGAGTTGTCACAAGCACCAGGTTGGATCGTTTTTTTCTTATTTGAATTGAGCCGAGTTTCAAACCGGATCCTTTCCATTCTCATCCAACATAATTGGTTGAATCTTCCACAAACGGTTCTTTATGTCATCCAGTATCGTGTACACCACAGGGATAAAAACGAGGGTGAAAAGCGTAGCCACAGAAAGACCTCCGACCACGGCCATGGCAAGCCCATTGTAAGCATGCCCAATACCATTGCAATCGCCGTCATAAATATCGGGCGCATTCGCCTCTTGCTCGCCAGCACCAAGGCTTCGTCTCGATCTATACCTTGGTCCGTGAGTTGGACTGTATAGGTTATCAATATGATGGCGTTCTTTACTACCAGTCCAACCATCATGATGTACCCGAGCATCGTGAATGAATCAAAGTTCACTCCACTGAGATTCACCAGAATGTTCGCTCCTATGATGGAGAGGGGGACACTCAAAATTATAGACAAGGGCCTCAGGAATGACTGGAATTGCATGACCAACAGGAGATAGACTACCACCACAGACAGGGGGAATACAAAACTCATCGCTTGCACAAGCTTCTGAAGTTCGTTGATCGCCCCGACTGGCACTACCGCATAGCCAACGGGTAACGGCATGGTTGATCGAATCGTGGCAATGACATCTTTGAACACCTCTGATAATGGGCGATTCTGAATAGTGAGCTGTACGCGAGCCGCACGTCTGGAATTATAGTGATTGATCTGAAGCGGCCCATACTCCGTTTCAACAGACGCCACCGCTGTCAGAGGCACTTGAATATTGGGATTCTGGGGTGAAGTCAGGATGATCTTCTCCACGTCCTCTACCGTCCTCAGTTCATCCTCCTGGCCCATCACATTGATGTAAAAATATCTGCCGCCAACGTCATACTGAGTTATGGTCCTCTGGCCGCCACCCGCCGCCTCAACGGCATCTGCAATGTCTTTGCCCTGAAACCCGAAATTCGCAGCTCTCTCCAGATTCACCCGCACATGAACCTCAGGTTTACTCAGAGCCAGGTCTGTGTACCGAAAGACAATTCCATCAATACCTTTCCCAATTTCCAGGACCTGGTTGATTAATCGTTGGATCACCGGATAACCCTCGCCAACGATTCGTACATCTACAATGCTGGACCGGGTGAAAATATTCCCGAAAAGCGGGAACTGAATAGGATTTATAAACTTGAAAGGCAGGTCTCGGGAGGCCTTATGGGCCTCTCTGGCTATCTTCTCGATTGAAACACCACTATCCTCTTCTCTGTCGCACACCAGAAAAATGACGTTCCGATTATCTTGACGGTTTGGAATGGCTACCATATGCCGTATGCCTTTAATTTCCTTCCAGCGCTCTTCAAGAAGTTTCATTAACCGGCTGTTCTCGTCCAAACTTGTCCCCTCGGCTGTGACAATCTGCATCCTTATAAGATTTGTTCCACCGGTGGGTAGATAACCCATTCCCGGCAGGGCCCAATAAGAAACCGCAAAAGCCGAGAGAACGAGCAGCACCAGAACCAGCCTGCGCTTATTGCCGCTGAGGAAGAACCGCAAGGCTTTTAGCAAACCATTGGAAGCGCCTTTTCCAATCCTGTCAATGACCAAAAGAGGCCACATCAGTTTCTTGGTTATACCCCTAGGTTCCGTCACTGGCTTCATCCAGCGGGAAGCAAGCATCGGAACAACTGTGAAGGCATCAAATAACGACAGAAAGATCGCGACAGAAATAGTGAATGCTACCGGTCCGAACAACTTCCCCACTTCACCTTTAAGCATCAACACAGGGAGAAAAACGGCTGCTGTTGTCAGGGTGCTCATAAATACAGCGGTTCCCACTTCACGGGTCCCATCCACGCAAGCGCTGACTATGCTTTTCCCCTCTTCGTACCGATGCCGGTAAATGTTTTCCAACACCACGATAGCGTCATCCACGATCATTCCAACAGATAAGGCGAGTCCTGCGAGGGAGAGAACATTTACGGAATAGCCGCCTAGATACATACCTATGAATGTACCGATGATGGAAACAGGGATGGAAGTGGCCACTATGAAAATGCTTCGCCAATTTTTCAGAAATACAAAGAGCACCAGGAGAACAAGGAGGATGGCCTCAACTAACGATTCTTTGACCACACTTATCGCATCGCGGATGTAGTTGCTCGAGTCATAGATTTTTTCAAAGTTTCCTCCCCTCGGACCATAATCTCTTTGAAACAGCTTGACCTCATTATCAATAAGACCAATCGTTTCCAGAACATTGGCCCCTGCCTGGCTGAGCACACTAAATATTATCCCTTGCTTCCCATTGATGCGACAGTATGAATCCGGTCTGTCATACAGATCTTGGGTGTCAGCCACATCTGATAGGTAAACCACCGGCTCCCCTGGTTTCGAAATAATCACTTTGGCAAACGCAGCGGCGTCCTTGAGTTCACTTACCGTTCGAATAGTCCACTCTCGCGTCCCTTCCACAAAATACCCACCGCCCTGGTTAAAGTTCGTGCGGTCAATGAAGCGCTTTACATCATTGATGGTTAATCGCCTTGACTTGAGGCGTTCCGGATCAAAGGTAATGCGCATTTGACGGGTACGATACCCGTCGAATTGACAATCACCGACACCAGGTAATCGCTGAATCCTAGGGGCAATATCTCGGTCTGCCCAGGTGGATGCTGTTACGAGGTCTACCTCGCCGGTCAGAGCAAACTGATAGACAGGAAGACTTACTCGGTCTGTCGCCTTGAGGATCTTTGGCTGCTGCACGGCGCTAGGCAAATCAGGCACTCTATCAATGTTGCGTTGAATCTCTGCCGCAGCCAGGTCAAGATTGGTCCCGGGGTTGTAGAACGCCATCACAGATGACTGACCATGAGCGGAATAGCTTTGTGTGTACAGCATATTTGAAACGCCGCTGATGGCTTCCTCAAAACGAGTTGTTATCTCCCCCTCAACTTCCTCCGGCGCAGCCCCGGGAAAAGCTGTTGATATGACAAGAACGGGTTGCTGGGTGTCGGGCTTCAGCTCAACAACAAGAAAGGTCAGTGATACATAGCCGAAAACAATCACAAGAAGAACGCGGACTATAACCGTTATAGGAAATCGAACTGACGATTCGGCGATATTCATTTCTGATCCCACATTGTCGGCTGAACTTTCCAAAAACGGTTCTTTATGTCATCCAGTATCGTGTACACAACAGGGATAAAAACGAGGGTGAAAAGAGTAGCCACAGAAAGACCTCCGACCACGGCCATGGCAAGCCCATTGTAAATCTCTGCTCCAGCCCCGTGCTTAAGCGCCAAAGGAAGCATGCCCAATACCATTGCAATTGCTGTCATAAATATCGGCCGCATCCGCCTCTTGCTCGCCAGCACCAAGGCTTCGTCTCGATCTATACCCTGGTAGCATCGTGAATGAATCAAAGTTCACTCCACTGACATTCACCAGAATATTTGCTCCTATGATGGAAAGTGGAACACTCAGGAGAATTGACAACGGCCTGACGAATGACTGAAATTGCATGACCAACAGGAGATAGACCACCACTACGGACAAAGGAAACACAAACCTGATCGCTTCTTCGAGGTTATTAAGTTCATTGACCGCGCCAAAAGGAACTATTTCATAACTAATCGGTAAGGGAACGCTCGATTTTATTCCCTCCATTACGTCTCCGGAAACTTCTGATAAAGGGCGATCTTGTATGGTAAACTGGATGCCGGCTGCACGTTTTGAGTTGAAGTGGTTGATCTGAAGAGGGCCGAACGTGGTATCCACTGAGGCCACGCTCGTCAAAGGAACCTGAACAGTTGGATTGAGGGGTGAGGTAAGAATGATCTTGGTCACGTCTTCCACCGTCTTGAGGACATTTTCCTGACCCATCACGTTGATGTAAAAATATCTCCCGCCAACATCATACTGGGTCGTAGTCCTTTGACCTCCGCCTGCTGCCTCAATAGCATCTGCAATGTCTTTGCCCTGAAACCAAAATTTGGATGCCCTTTCCGGGTCTACTCGCACTTGAACTTCCGGCTTCCCCAGGGCCAGGTCCGTATAACGGAATATAATGCCGTCAATGTCCTTGCCTATGTCCAAAATCCTCTGGACCAGAGGCTGAACCACTTTGTAACTATCACCCACAACACGTAGGTCCACGATATTAGATCTTGTGTCAATGTTTCCGAACAAGGGAAACTGTATAGGATTTAAATACTTGAACGGAAGATCTCTGGACGTCTCATACGCCTCGCTAGCTATCTTCTCAATCGGGACCCCACTGTCCTCTTCTCTGTCGCACACGATAAATATGACGTTCCGTGACACCTGCCTGTTTGGAATGGCCACTAAATGCCGTACGCCTTTGATTTTCCTCCAGCGCTCTTCCAGAATTTTCATTAACCGGCTGTTCTCATCCAAACTTGTTCCTTCGGCTGGAACAACCTGAACCTTTATGAGATTTGTGCCGCCGGTAGGTAGATAACCCATTCCTGGCAACACCCACCAGGAGAGACCAAAGGCCGTGAGCACGATCAGTACTAAGGCGCCTTTGCTTATTTGGTGTTCCAAGAAAAACCTCAATGACCAAATCAGCATTTTTGAAGCTTTGACTCCAATTTGGTCGAGCAGGAAGAGAGGCGACATCAGCTTTCTCATAAAACGCTTGGGTTCCGTGTCCTTTCTCATCCAGCGCGAGGCAAGCATGGGCACAACGGTGAAAGCATCAAATAATGACAAAAAGATCGCAACCGAGATTATGAAGGCTACCGGCCCAAAAAGTGTCCCGACTTCGCCCTTGAGCATAAGAATCGGCATGAATACTGCGGCTGTGGTCAAGGTACTCATGAATACCGCGGTTTGTACCTCACGGGTCCCGTCCACACAAGCGCTGACTATGCTTTTCCCCTCTTCGTACCGATGCCGGTAAATGTTTTCCAACACCACGATAGCGTCATCCACGATCATTCCAACAGATAAGGCAAGGCCTGCAAGGGAGAGAACATTTACGGAATAGCCTCCCAGATACATCCCAATGAATGTGCCGACAATCGAAACTGGGATGGAAGTGGCAACGATGAAAATGCTCCTCCAATTCTTGAGAAAGACTAACAGCACGAGGAGAACGAGTATGATGGCTTCAATTAATGATTCCTTGACTACCTTCACTGCATCGCGGATGTAATTGCTCGAATCATAGATCTTCTCGAACTTCGCGCCCCTTGTACCGTAATTTTTCTGAAGCAGTTGCAGCTCATTGTCCACCGAGGCGATGGTTTGAAGAATATTGGCTCCTACCTGACTTAGAACACTAAATATTATTCCCTGCTTCCCATTGATGCGACAATATGAGTCCGGTCGGTCATATAAATCTTGGATCTCAGCCACATCCGAGAGATAGATGATAGGTTCCCCTGGCTTCGAAATAATGACATTTCGGAAAGCAGCAGCGTCCAGAAGTTCCCCAACAGTGCGGGTGGTCCATTCTCGAGTGCCCTGGACAAAGTACCCGCCGCTCTGGTTAAAATTCGTTCGATCTATAAAGTTCTTGATATCATTGACCGTCAACCGCCGAGCCTTTAAGCGGTCTGGATCGAAGGTTATTCTCATCTGGCGGGTAAGATTGCCATCAAACTGACAATCACCGACCCCCGGCAATCGGCGTATTCTCGGCGCAATGTCTTTTTCGGCCCATGTTGAAGCAGTAACCAGATCCATATCCCCGCTCAGACCAAACTGATAGACGGGCAGATTCACCTGGTCACTAGCTTTGAAAATCTGGGGTTTCTGAACGCTCTTCGGCAGATCAGTGACCCTGCTG
>JAPLJJ010000216.1 GCA_026388665.1 Deltaproteobacteria bacterium | reverse complement strand
TATGTAGTGTCAAGTTTAATTAAATTTATTAGATATATAGCGTTATAATATTTAGCAGGTTCTGTCAATACGCGCTGCCGATCGTGACAAAAAACGGGGTCGAACCGAAAATGTCATGATTTTTTAGCTCCAATTATAACTCAATGATATCCACAATATACACAGCTAGATATATTCTAATTGAGCTATTTTTTTTAACTAGCTAATAAAAAGATATATTTTTTTCTTGACAGTAGTCATGGTTATCAAATAAAGGGATTCCCAACATTTCGAGCTGGGAGGAAGGGTATGTTGAGAAGAATCCCTTACACGCCGTTGGTATGTTTAGTTCTTTTGGTGTCACTTTTTTTTCTGAGCCCGTCGTGGGCCGTTGGCCCCGATGAATCGCTCGACGTTTTACTCAAACCTAACAACTCAAACCTGGCGACTAGTCCCCCCCTTCAACAAGGCAGAGCCAAACGATCAAATTTCGGATTACCGGCCCCCTGGACCGGGAATCCCTATGTTCCGACGCCTTTCGGAATTAGTAAAGTCAAGGCCCCGCCACCACTTATGTATCCTGCAGTTGCGCCTATGATGGGCTGTTTTTTGCCGTCACCAAGAGTTGGGCAATGGCAAATTGGAGCCCAGGCCATCTTTGCCACTGTTCGGGGTCAAGTTCAATGGCCTCCAAATTGGTGGCAATGGTATGGATACGGTGGTAGCGGTTACCAGGATTGGACCGATTTTACCGGCA
This sequence comes from Deltaproteobacteria bacterium, assembly GCA_026388665.1. Classification (GTDB taxonomy): domain Bacteria; phylum Desulfobacterota; class Desulfomonilia; order Desulfomonilales; family Desulfomonilaceae; genus CAJBEZ01. The sequence continues at coordinate 6,700 of JAPLJJ010000216.1, read as the reverse complement.
ACCTTGGGTTACCTGCCCACCAGGTTATTCCAGAGGTCAACGCCAAATATCAGTTTCGACCAAACTGGGCAATACAGTACTCTGGGCTGGGCACGGAAATAAAAGGCGGCAAATGGATTGATAACTGGTTCCTATTTGGGTTCCAGGGGGGTGGATCGACTCCCCAACTTTGGAGCCCCGGGCAACAGATTCAGAGTCGCTACCAATTTGCATATCAGAAGGTAGGGCTCCTATATGACGCGGTCAAAAACTGTAACGCTTCTTTAAGCCTGTTTGGCGGATGGATGCATACGGATTTTCGAATAGACGCCGGTTGTATTAACTGCGGCCAGTTTCAGAGCACCCTTAGCAAAAGCATGGATACAGCGGCCGTAGGACTTGAATTCCAAAAATGTGTCGTCACTACGCCCAACGGAGGCACATTCTCTTGCGATGCAAAAGCAACGGGCATGTTTATGGATGACGTAGCGGGTGTGGATGTGCAGGTAGGTGGGAGATACACCATCCCGGTTAATTGTGGACGATGGGGCTACATGAAAGGTGGCTATCGGCTAATCGATCTCAAGAAAGGTCAGCAAGACTACGCCATCAAAACCGCACTTGAAGGCGGTTTCATGGAAATGGGCTTCATTTTCTAATAAATACTGAGAGCTTTCTGTCGGCCGATGAATAACGGGAACCTCGATGAAAAGATCCGGAGTTCCTCATGATTGAAAATCAGATGATTCCGGATCCAATCAGATCGAGACGCGCACTTCTCTAATGTTCATCGGCCTTTCAGTTTTGTGAGCCCGGCCGTATTACGGCGTCTCCCAGCTCGACCCCATCGGTCGGGCTTCTTTTTTTCTTAAGCCCGCCGCATTTTGAGAGATGTTGAATTTAATGGCATGACTACTTGGAGCATAACAGTCGAGGCTGATAATAGTCAATTAATTTTAGTCATGAAAAAATAGCTCGAATTCGAATAATCGTTTGTCTAAACCTTCCGCCAAATCACGGTCAAAGAGCTTCGAGTCAAACTATTTCACCCAACAATGAATGTTTTAACCCCCGCAAAATTGTTACCTTTACGATGTCACCCACGGCATGATGCCCGTCATCACTGAAATTTACAATTTTGTTAGTCCTGGTTCTACCAAAAAACTGGCCCTGTAAGCGGCCATGTCCCTCAATCAGCGCTTCAACAACTGATCCTTCAAGTTGTCTATGATACGTTTGAGTAATTTCATCCTGAATCTCATGGACTTTGGCCAACCTGGCTTTCTTTATTTCTTCAGGGACCTGGTCGGTCATGTGCTCAGCCAATGTTCCGGGGCGCGGCGAAAACTTGAAAGAGAAAATCTGGTCAAAACGGACTCTATGCAGGGCTTTTACAGTAGCCTCAAAATCATCGTCTGACTCTCCAGGAAAACCGACTATCATGTCAGCAGTAATTGCGCATTCCGGGGCTCTTATTCTCAAGAGTTGAATTTTATCAAGATAGTCGGAAAACTTGTAACCTCTCCCCATGGCCTCAAGTACTTTGTCGGAACCACTTTGGAGAGGCAAGTGAACGTGTTCGCAGACTTTTTCCAGCCCGGCAATGGCCTCCGCAAGAGAGGAATCAAAATCTTTAGGATGGGAAGTCGTAAAGCGTATTCGTTCTATGCCTTGAACAAGAGAAAGTTTTTCCAGTAATTGGGAGAAACGCCTGCCATTCTCGAGATCTTTTCCATAGGCGTTCACATTCTGTCCGAGAAGTGTGATCTCTTTGATTCCTCTACCTGCTAGTTCAGATACTTCTTCAATTATTTCCAGGGAGTCTCGGCTTTGTTCCTTGCCTCTAGTAAATGGTACGACACAGTAAGCGCAAAAGTTGGAACATCCCTGCATGACCGTGACATATGAACAAACCGGGCTCGAACCACGTGCAGGCGCGAGCATATGTAACGAACTCACATCGTTACAGAACTCGACTCGTGAGATTCTTTCACGAGTTTTGCCTATATGTTCTATTAGTTCAGGCAATTCTGAGATGTGATGAGCGCCAAGAACCAGGTCCAGGTGGTGGAATTTTGTGAGAAGTTTGGCCTTTTGCTGTTGAGCGACACAGCCGGCCACAACGACGATCATTTCAGGTTTGTCGCGCTTCATGTTTCTCAGCGTTCCAAGAGAGCTGTATACCTTGTGCTCCGCCTTTTCTCTGATCGCGCATGTGTTTATTACGACCACGTCGGCTTGCTCGGGCGAGGCGTCTACTTGTAGCCCGAGCCTCTCTAGTAACTCGCACATTTTTTCCGAATCGTGCTCGTTCATCTGACAGCCGTACGTCTCAATAAAATATTTCCCGGAATGCGCCATTCTTGTCCTTGTCAGACCAAATTTTTGTTTGGTAACCTCAGTAAAATCATAAAAATTTATCTACTTCCTTCACCAGGTCTTTTACTGCTTGAGCCGATTTCTTGAATGCGTCCGTTTCATCCGGAGTCAGATCAACTTCGATAACCTTTTCGACCCCAGCTTCACCAAGGATTGCCGGTACACCTAGAAAAATTCCCTTTTCGTTGTATTCACCGTCTAGGTAGGCCGCAACAGGTAGCAATCTTTTCTTGTCCGACAGAATCGAGCGCGCCATTTGAATTGCAGATGCCGCAGGAGCATAGTACGCGCTGCCGGTTTTTAGAAGCCCAACTATTTCGGCTCCTCCCTGGCGGGTCCTTTGAACGATTTGTTCCAATCGCTCGGAGGACATGAATCGGGTTACCGGGACGCCTCCGACAAAGCAGTAACGAGTCAGAGGCACCATTGTGTCCCCGTGTCCGCCCAGCACAAGCGCATGAATATCTTCAACTGAAACACCTATTTCTTCTGCGATAAAGGTTCGGAATCTAGCAGTGTCCAATACCCCCGCCATGCCGACAATTTTTCTTGGGGAAAAACCTGTCTTTTTCCAGGCCGTGTAAACCATAGCGTCAAGCGGATTGGAGACTACTATGATAACGGCGTTGGGTGAGTATTTCCCTGCCTTTTCAGCAACCTCACCGACAATTTTAACGTTTGTCGCCAAAAGATCGTCCCGGCTCATCCCGGGTTTTCTCGCGATGCCCGCTGTAATAATGATCACGTCACTATTGGCGGTAGCCGCGTAATCATTGGTTCCCGTTACCGTAGTGTCTACTCCCAGAACCGGCGTTGCCTCATACAAATCCAATCCCTTTCCTTGAGGGATTCCCTCCAGGATATCTACCAGGACGATATCACCAAGTTCCTGAGCTGATGCGTAAGCCGCAACGGAAGCCCCTACATTGCCGGCCCCAATAACCGTTAATTTGTTTTTCGGCATTCTTTTCTCCACCCTTTACGCTCGAAACGTTACAATATTCATAATTTATTGAACTACAATCACGTAAATTCATATTCCTCATGCTTCCCAACTGTCAAGCCGGTCTGGAATCAAGAAATAGTAATATAGTCTGATTGATTGTGAGACTAAAAAGAATCATACATCGATCTGTGAATACGAGGCGCAAGGTCTCTAATCATTTGAGAGATTGCTCGTCGTCTATTAGAAAGAGTTCCCTGGATTGAATCCGTGACAGTATAGGCGTAGGAGGCTGAAAAATCGTTTTTCCACAAAGTTCGGCGTGTCTCTGATTGTAGGAGAGAGCAACTGACCCGTAAAGTACCCAAACGTGTTAATTCCTTGCCGTCAGCCCTGTAAGCCGATGGTGTGTCGTCATAAGAAGCAATTATGGTTTTCAGAATTACATCCCCATTTTCAACTGTGCTCTTGAGTTTGGTGTCAAGGGCAAATTCCCGCCGCATCTCATTTGTTAGTTCAGTCTCAACTCCCGTAATAACCGTGTTGTTGACAGAGCTTTCAACCAGAATCGTTTTGGTATTTGTCGGAAGGACAGCGGGTTTGGATGCTTCCCCGAACTTGTACCCGCAGCCCACCGTTATAAAAACTAGAATGTTTAGGATAAGCAAAATCGATCGCTGTAAACCGCGTTTGAAAATCCTATTAGGTGGCGCATTAAAAGCAGCGTTCACAGCGTGGGCTCTTGGATAATTTGACTCCCGTTGGGATTAGGACTCATGAACGAGTTCGGTTCATCATAGACACTTGATCCCCGTGGTCGTTGGGAATTCTCGCGTCAGTTTGCAACAATATTAATAAGTTTACCGGGAACAACCACCATCTTTCGGATTACGCGTCCTTCAAGAAACCTTTGAATATTTGCTTCAGCGATGGCGGCCTGTTTGATTTCGTCTTCCGTTGCGTCTATAGGAACCCGAATTTCCGCGCGTTTCTTTCCGTTGACCTGAGCGACTATAATTAGTTCATCTTCGGTTATCAATTCCGGGTCATATATGGGCCATGACCGGCGCGTCAAACCATTTTTATTCCCAAGAGCTTCCCATAGTTCCTCAGAAATATGGGGCACGAAAGGCGCCATCAGAAGAATCATTGAGGAAACAGCTTCGACCATCGCTGCCCTCACATCTTTCTCCGAGGATATATCTTCTGAAGAGACCTTGCCAAGTTCATTGGACATTTCCATTATTGCTGCTATGGCCGTGTTAAAATGGAACCGATTACTGATGTCCTCTGTCACTTTTTTTATCGTTTTGTGGGTGACACGCCGGATAGAACGACCGAGTGGAGAAGGAGAACCTGATTGCGTAGGCGCTTTCAAGTCCTTATATTGCCACACAAGATTCCATATCCTGTTCAGAAATCTGTGTGCGCCTTCCACCCCCTCGGATGTCCATTCCAGGTCTCTTTCAGGTGGGGCGGCGAATAGGCAAAAGAGCCTTACGGTGTCCGCTCCATATTTGTCTATAAGTTCTTCCGGATCCACAACATTACCCTTGGATTTCGACATCTTCGCGCCATCTTTGATTACCATGCCTTGGGTCAAGAGGTTCTTGAAAGGTTCACTTGATTTCTTAATTCCGAGGTCTCTGAGCGCTTTGGTAAAAAAACGCGAATACAGTAGATGTAATATTGCGTGCTCAATACCTCCGATGTACTGGTCTACCGGCGACCAGTAATTATCCTGAACCGGATCAAGCAGCCCCTTATCGTAACGAGGACAGGTATATCTATCAAAGTACCACGAAGACTCCACGAAAGTATCCATAGTGTCCGTTTCTCTTCGAGAATCAGCGCCGCATTTAGGGCAGTTTACCTTAACCCACCAATCAAGGTCGGGTAATGGAGAGCGGCCGCTCTCGGGAAAATCGATGTCTATCGGCAGCACGACGGGCAAATTTTCATCAGGGACAGGAACCGGGCCACACTTTGGGCAATGTATTATTGGAATCGGAGCGCCCCAGTATCTTTGGCGTGAAATCCCCCAATCTCTCAGGCGGTAATTTATTGTTGGTCCACCTCGATTAATAGATCTGAGTTTTTCTGAAATTGCCTTTTCCCCAGTCACGTTGTCTATTCCGTTAAACTCCTGTGAGTTTACCAATGTCCCCTCGTCGACGAAAGCCTCGATCATTGTATCCGCTTCCAAATCATGATCTGGGGGCTGAACCACAACGATGATGTCCAGGCCGTATTTCTTGGCAAATTCAAAATCTCGCTGGTCATGGGCCGGGACCGCCATTACTGCGCCTGTTCCATATTCGTAAAGAACGAAATTCGCGCAATAAATAGGCATCCTGCGGTTTGTGAGAGGATTCACACAGTATGCGCCTGTAAAGACACCCTCTTTTTCCGCTTCGTCACCCACACGGGTTTGCCAGTCTTGGGTTAGAGAGCGGTTCACAAATTCCTGAACAGCGGTTTCCCGAGGAGTTCCTTTCGACAGAGACAGACAAAGAGGATGTTCAGGGGCTAGGCTCATAAAGGTCGCGCCGTAAAGAGTATCCGGACGCGTGGTAAAAACCTCTATTGATTGATCGGAATTCTCCAGACTGAACAGTATTCTGGCTCCCTCGCTGCGCCCGATCCAATTCCTTTGCATTGTCAGAACTCGTTCAGGCCAGCCGGTTAGGCGATCGCACCATTCTAATAGTTCATCGGCATATTCGGTAATTTTGAAGAACCAACCATCTTGTTCCCTTTGGATTACCGGTTGGCCACATCTCCAACAACAACCGGCTTCAACCTGCTCATTGGCGAGAACAGTGGCGCAGGGCCTGCAATAGTTCACGATTGATTTTTTCCTATAGACAAGGTCCTTTTCTAACATCCTCAAGAATAGCCATTGCTCCCATTTATAGTAATCCGGGTGGCATGTGGCGATTTCGCGATCCCAGTCGTATGAGAACCCCATACGTTTTAATTGTCGGCGCATTTCATTAATGTTGTTCGTCGTCCAAATAGCAGGATGCGATTTATTTTTTATGGCTGCGTTCTCAGCCGGCATTCCAAATGCGTCCCAACCCATTGGATGCAGAACATTCAGACCACTCATCATCTTGTGCCGAGCTACAACGTCCCCAATAGAATAATTCCTGACATGGCCCATGTGGATTCTTCCTGATGGATACGGAAACATTTCAAGTAAATAATATTTTCCCTTTGAGGTATCGAGCGCTACCTTAAACAGCTCTTCCCGCATCCAATAATCTTGCCATTTTTTCTCGATAACCTCTGGGTTGTATTTTTTATCCATGTTTCCTCCGCAACTTGCCCAATAAACAATTAACCTCTTCTTTTAACATATTGAGCCGGGCTGCTTCAATCGCGGAGATTTAGTTG
>JAPLJJ010000133.1 GCA_026388665.1 Deltaproteobacteria bacterium | reverse complement strand
GCCAGGCGCCAACGCCTGTTCCATCAACCGAATGAGTGAACCGTGAAAGAAGTAATCATAAACAATTTCAGACCCGATGATCAGGTCGAAAGAGGTGGGTTTAGCAGGGGCTTCCCAATCAAGATTAAGGAAACTCGCCTTGGTAGAATCCAAACCATTGATGTCAACATTATGAGCAGCGCACCCCAATGCGTCCGGCATATAATCACTGAACGTGACTTCAGCGCCTTTAATCATGGCCCCGATCCCGGACAATCCCACTCCGCACCCCAGCTCAAGAGCTGTTTTTCCTGTCAGGTCGTCTCCCTGTAAAATCCAACGAGTCAAATTAATCGAGGCTGTTGTAAGTCCCCACCAGAAAGAGATTCGATCCCCGGATTCAGAAATATTCTGAGGAGCCACAACACGCAGTCTTTTGTCTCCTACTCGTAAGAGGCGTTCCACTATATTGTTTTCTCCGTGGTAAGAAATTCACGAAATGTGAAATATGACATGACTACCAAATGAATCAAAACATTGGTAGAACTAATACGATAACAAAGATGTCAGTATAAAATAAAGATAAACCATTTTTGCCCTACAGTCACTATTTTATCTCATTAGACGGACGTTGAGCCTCTAGCGGCCATGCAGGCCTGAATGGAACGGAAATCCCATGAAAAGTATCCGACTCCGAAGCCCCGCAAAAATTAATCTATTCCTCAGAGTGCTCGGCAAACGAACTGATGGTTATCATGAAATAGAGACTCTATTCCAAGAAATCGATCTTGCCGATTTTATCATATTGAAACGCACGGATGGTCCAAAATCAATCGAGGTGTTCGGCGCGCCGGGGCTTGAAACATCGGACAACATTGTCTTCAAGAGTCTGAGATGGCTCGAGAATCTTTGTGGGCAGTGTTTTAACATTCATATAGAACTTCACAAGGAGGTCCCTGTCGCAGCGGGTTTAGGCGGTGGCAGTTCCAACGCTGCTGCGGTAATACTTGGCGTGAAGGAACTGTTTGATCTGGACTGGCTGGACATTGATGCGATTAGGTCAATGACAGCGGCCATTGGAGCGGACGTGCCTTTTTTTCTTCACGGAGGGTCAGCTATAGGAGAGGGAGTAGGGGAGAAATTGACCCGGATTTTCTTGGATGAGCCTGAAGAAATTGTATTGGTCAATCCAGGTTTTCCTGTATCTACCGCGAAGATTTTCGGGGAGATTTCTAAAACCTTGACAGGGCAGATGAGACCAGGTATTCTCCAAGGATTATATGGGGAAAGTCGCGACGCGCGAACTTTTCTTCACAATGATTTGCAGCCTGTCGCTGAGCGGCTCCACCCGGGAATATCGGAGGCTCTGGAGGCGTTGCGAATGGTCGGGATCGTGAACCCGTTGATGAGTGGAAGTGGTCCCACGGTTTTTGGATTTTTGGACAAAGACACTTCAGAATTTCAACGTATGTCGTTTCCGGAACCTTGGAAAGTGATAGTAACTCGACCTGCAAAAAAGGGGATCACAATAGATTAGGACCCCAGGCTGACATAACCTAACATTTTGACTCCTGCTGGGGTGTCGTCAAGTGGTAAGACACGGGTTTTTGGAGCCCGCAATCGGAGGTTCGAATCCTCCCACCCCAGCCAACACGACAGCTTGAAGTTAAATTCGCAGAGCAGAGGATAAATATGCCGTCGAAAAGCACGCACACCAGAGAAGAACAAAAAACAAGATTCCTCCAACAATCGGAATTAAGAACCAAAATGCTATCGGAAAATGGCTTTGACGACAAACGGATCGCCAAGGATCCTCAAATTAAGCACCTTAAGGCTAAGGTAAAACAGGTTAACTCAGCCTTGGGCAGGATCGCTTTCCTTGAAGAACAAACCCGGAAGCTTGCAGAAAGGAAACAGCAAAAGCTCGCTGAAGCAGCGGCGGAGAGAGCCGAGTCCATAAAGCCCGGGGCGACAGGCAAGAAAAAGAAAACCGAAGAGAAGCTACCCGAGCCAACAAAGAAAGGTGGAGGCAAAGGTAAGGATAAATCAAAACAGGACGGCAAGAAACCACAAAAGTCTTGATAATGCCTCAATTGAGTCGCTCATCCTCGTCCTTGCGCTCTCAGTCTTTGCATGGAGAGGGTTTCGCAAAGAGAACACCTTGCGGACCTTTTCCATGGACGGAATTATTCATATATCCACGTAATTTACACGGAACCCATACTCCGAAGCCATCCCACTGATCTTATGCCGGATCTGAATATAATAGAATCTCTAAGGGAACTGGTTCTCATCGCACCGGGGTTTCTGCTTGCGATAACGGTCCATGAATTCACTCATGGGTATGTGGCTTACAAACTTGGAGACCCCACGGCCAAGATGGCCGGCAGATTAACGTTCAACCCGATAAGTCATCTGGATCTAGTCGGAACTCTGGCGCTTGTTCTTACAAGGATGATCGGATGGGCAAAACCCGTTCCGGTAGATCCACGGTATTTCAAGAAACCCCTTAGAGACATGCTTTGGGTTAGCCTGGGTGGGCCGGCCGCTAATATTGTGACCGCCATAATTCTCGTGTTTGTGTTGAAAATCATTTCAGTGATAGCGCTATCCGGATACAGGTCACAGACAACTGATTTTTTCCTTGGGCCTCTATTTCTTATAATAAGATTTGGGATTCGCATAAACATTGTGCTGGCCGTGTTCAATCTCATACCAGTCCCTCCGTTGGACGGATTCAGCGTTCTTAAGGGATTACTCCCGCGTGACTTTGCTTACAAGCTCGAGGCGATTGAACCGTACGGATTCATGTTACTACTGGCTTTGCTCTTCACTGGTGTGGTAAATTTTCTCATTGCTCCCCCCATTGTGGCTGTAGAAAGCATGTTGCTCAAACTTCTTAGGTGAGTTATGCCGTATGAGGTCAAGTTAGATATTTTTGAGGGTCCGCTGGATCTCCTCTTACACTTGGTCGAAAAAAACGAAGTTTCTATTAGTGACATCCCCATTGCCTCTATAACGCAGCAATATCTCGACACCATAGAGACCATGAAGTTGATGAACCTGGAATTGGCGGGCGAATACCTCGTAATGGCATCTTATCTGGCGCATATCAAATCCCAGATGCTCCTGCCGGACCCCAAGATTGATGATTCTGAGTCTTTGGACGGGGATGAAGACCCCAGGGCCGAGCTTGTGGCTCATTTGCTCGAATACAGAAGATACAAGACAATTGCAGGGGAACTAGGCGTCATGCCCCTTCTTGGTCGAGACGTATTTCAGCGTGAGATAAGCGAACTCTCTATGAACATGAAAGGCCATTCGCCGTTAACTATGGATGTTCAGGAACTTGTATCCGTCATTACGAAGCTGTTGGAAAGAAAAGAACCTGAAATGTTAATGGAGATCAAGAATGAACCGGTTTCGATTCGCGAAAAAGTCGAAGAGATTATAAATAGACTGCAAAAACATCAATGGCTCTCTTTTGGCTCCCTGTTTTCCGACGATTTCTCCAGGGGCAATATAGTCGTGACATTCCTGGCTTTACTTGATGTTGTAAAGAGTGGTGTTGCGAGGATTTATCAGGAGACCCCGTTCGGTTCTATTGTGATCTCGAGATGCTAGGAGCTGCGGCCTGACATTGATCGGGTCATATCGTTTGAGCAATTTCCGATGTTGAAAACCCGACGGAAGCACAGGATAAACAGCATGAACAATCAATCTAAATCTTCCCGAAGCTTCAGAACTCACTTAATAAGATCGCTCTCGCCGTTGTGCGTGCTCTTTCTCTTGTTGACCGGTTGTGGAAAAACACAAAAAGAGGTCAAGAAGCACGATGCGCCCATACCGGTGGATGTAGCCGAGGTTCTTCAAAAAGATTCGCCGCTTTTTGTTGACGCAATAGGCAATGTAGCCGCGTTCAACACCGTGGATGTCAAATCGCGTGTAACAGGAGAGTTAATAAAACGATTCTTCAAGGCCGGTGATCCGCTGACCTCCGGGCAGGATCTTTTTATAATTGATCCTGCGCCGTTTGAAGCCAAAGTCAAAGAGAGCGAGGCAAAACTCAATCAATCCAAAGTTCAATATGAACAGGCTAAGAGAGAGTATTTGCGCTTCAAGGGCCTATATGGTGAAAAAGCAGTTAGTCAAGAGCAGCTCGAGACAAAACAAGTGGACATGAACTCGAAACTCTACCAAATGGAGCTTAATCAGGCTGAACTTGAGAGCGCCAAGCTTAACCTCGGGTATTGTTTCATCAAGTCACCCTTAGAAGGTCCGTCCGGCGAGATATACATCGACAATTTCAATATCGTGAACGCCAACCAGGACAGGCTGGTTACCATCAAACAGATACATCCCATAAAGGTAAAGTTCTCTGTTCCAGGGAAATTCCTGGATGAGATAAACAAATATAACTCAATCTCCCCGCTTGACGTGGAGGCCCTGATTCGTGGGAGCGATAAACCGGAGACAGGCTCCTTGACCCTCATAGATAACAACATAAACCTGAAAACGGGAATGATCGCGCTCGAAGGGACCTTTCCCAACCCTGAATCCAGGCTTTGGCCGGGACAGTTCATTGAAGTTCGCCTAAAGCTTAGTGTAACGCGCGGAGCGCTACTGGTTCCTGAGCGATCCCTAAATGACGGGCCTGAAGGTAAGTATGTATGGTCTGTAAATAAGGATCAAACTGTGGCTATTCGACCGATAAAGATGGATCGCAGAGACGAGAACATGGTGGTCGTTTCTGAAGGTCTGAAACTCGGGGATCGAGTGATCACAGACGGTCAGCTCATGCTGCGCCCCGGGGCCCTGATAGTGACCAGGGAACAAATGCAAAAGATGCAACAATCCATGGGATCTAAGAAACCTGGTGGGAATGGCGCACGTGATAACGTTTCGCCTAGTAATTAGTAACATGGTGATAGGACGGCGATCGCTCGAACGCAGATTCGACGGCTCTGCGTCCCTCGTAGCGAAGACGATCCCCGTCCTAGCGCTCCACGTAGGTAACTCGCTGAAATGCAAATTCGCACAAAAAGTGATTAAGGCATAACATAACAGCCATGAATGTCACGGAGCTATTCGTACGGCGTCCTGTCATGACAACCACCATCATGGTGGCAATGATCTTCTTTGGCGTCATCGCATATAGAAACCTGCCTGTTTCCGCATTACCTCAGGTTGATTTCCCTACTATATCTGTTTCTGCTTCGTTACCGGGAGCCGATCCTGAAACAATGGCCTCCAGTGTGGCCACGCCTCTGGAAAAGCAGTTCTCGTCCATTGATGGCTTGAGAACAATGAACTCAACCAGTTCCCAGAGTAGGACCACCATCAATCTTCAGTTTGACCTATCCCGTAAGATTGACGCTGCGGCAATGGATGTTCAGGCTGCAATTACAAGAGCAAGCGGGTTATTGCCACCCAATATGCCGAGCCCTCCGAGCTTTTCCAAGGTAAACCCGGCGGAGAGACCCATTTATTATATGGTGCTGCACTCTGACGCCATGCCCTTGTACAAGGTCAATGACTATGCGGAAACATACGTTTCCAATGCGATCTCCATGGTCCCGGGTGTGGCCCAGGTGCTTAATTACAGCCAGCAGAAGTTCACTGTTCGAGTCTATATAAATCCTGATCTCCTGGCAGCCAAGCAAATTGGCATTAATGAAGTCAAGAACGCGATCATGTCGCAGAACGTGAACCTCCCGCTGGGAACACTGGACGGAAAATTCGAGACCAGGACGCTCAAAGCCTCCGGTCAACTCATGGACGCTAAGGCGTACGATCCTATTATTGTTTCCTACGTTGAGGGGCAGCCTGTCAGGTTGGACGAGGTCGCCAAGGTAGAAAACAGTGTCTACGCCGACAAGGTATACTGTTACTACAATGGCAAGAAGTGTGTTGCGCTAGCCGTTCAAAGACAGCCCGGTTCGAACACGATCCGAATTGTTGATGACATTGAAAAGATGATGCCGACAATTCGTGCGTCTTTGCCGCCCACCGTTGAGCTGGAAGTTGTCTATGACATGTCGCAATCGATTCGCGCGTCAATAGACGATGTGAAGCTCACTCTTGTTTTAGCTGTGTTCCTGGTTGTTATTGTGGTTTTTGTCTTTTTGCGGAATGTGTCGGCTACATTAATCGCAAGCATAGCGATCCCGTTGTCCATCGTGTTCACCTTTGCGGTCATGTACATGTTTGGTTTCTCGCTGGACAACCTTTCGCTCATGGCCCTTGTTTTATCCGTCGGTTTTGTTGTGGACGACGCCATCGTAGTGCTGGAGAACGTCGTCCGGCATCTTGAGATGGGAAAGAAGCCGTTTCAAGCGGCGGTGGATGGGGTAAAACAGATCGTTTTTACCATCGTGTCGATGACATCCAGTTTGGCCATCGTCTTTGTGCCGATTATGTTCATGGCAGGGATCTACGGCCGGGTATTGAACGAATTTGCAGTCACCATAACAGTAGCAATCATCGTATCGGGCGTAGTCGCGTTAATGGTGACCCCAATGTTGTGCAGCCGGATGTTACGCCCCCAAAGTAGGCTGGCTGAGTCGGATCCCATATTCGGGACAATGCTCAAATTCTACCGGTGGTCTTTAACTCTTGCCGTGCATCACCGGGTTGTTACCATGCTGCTGTCTGTGTTTGTTTTGGCTGCCAGTCTCTATTTGTTCATAGCGCTGCCCAAAGGGTTCGTGCCGCCTGTGGACATGAATTACCTCATCGGTTTTTGTATAAGTGAGCAGGGGGTTTCGCCCGACGCCATGCAGGAGAAACTGAAGGAACTCCAACCGATGGTCCGAGCCAACCCTAACGTGAGGTCGGTCCTGAATGTCGCAGGGTATCCTCAGCGTAATCAGGGATTTACAATCGCTTTTCTCAATGACAGACCTCCACGCAAGGTTCCAGCGCAAAAGGTCATGTCTGAACTCTTTCCCGTGGTTAATTCTCTGCCCGGGCTGCTCACCTTCTATTCGGTTCCTCCCCTAATAGAGGTTAGCACGGAGATATCGGCTAGCCCATACCAATTAATTTTACAGTCATCCGATACCTGGGCGCTGTTCAAGAATGCCGAGAAGCTAACATACGCAATGTACGCAACGCCGCAGATTACAGGGGTGAATTCGAATCTGTACATCAAAAACCCCGAGGCGTTCATCAACATTAACCGGGACAAGGCCTTTTCACTGGGTATAACAGCGGAAGATATAGAGCAGTCATCGTTTTCCTCTTATGGTTCGCGAGAAATTTCAAATATCTATGGGACCACGGACACATACAAAGTGGTCCTTCAGGTAGATAAGGATTATCAGCGTTACCCGGACCAGCTTTCGTCGCTATACCTTAAGAACCGGATTGGTGAAATGGTTCGCCTGGACGTGGTGGCCGACGTTCAACCAAGGACGGGGCCGCTGACGGTTAACCATTACGGGCAATTCCCATCAGTGACTGTCTCTTTTGATACTGCGCCCGGGTACTCAATAGGGCAAGCGACCGATACCTTACGAGGCTTAGCGGGAAAGTTAATGCCCGACTCGGTGCGTTTCAAATTCGGAGGCACTGCGGAGGCTTTTGAGGGGTCCGTCCGTAGTCTCACGATTCTGCTATTTGTGGCCATAATAATCATTTACATGATTCTTGCCTGCCTGTACGAGAGTTTTCTGCACCCGCTAACAATCATAGCCGGATTGCCGTCGGCCGCTTTCGGCGGATTGTTGATGTTGTGGTTATTCGGCTTTACTCTCGACTTGTTCGGGTTTGTGGGACTTTTCATGTTGATAGGCATAGTTAAGAAAAATGCGATCATGGTAGTGGACGGAAGCGGCAATTGAAGGATCGATGGTCCGTTTTCGACCGATCATGATGACCACCATAGCGGCAATCGCAGGAATGACACCCATTGCCATCGGTTTTGGGGCAGGCGGGGATTCACGGCAGCCTCTTGGCCTGGCGGTGGTCGGAGGTCTGTTGCTTTCGCAGGTTGTCACACTCTATTTAACGCCGGTGGTCTACACATATATGGGGGGTGTCCAGCACTGGCTGGATAAGCGAAGCGCAAAGGGACGAGAAGTCCGTGGCCTCCCTTCATAGAATCGGTCGAATAAGACACTAGATGGTGTTTCAATGCGTATCCTGGGATACCGTTTTCAGCAGAAATTTAATGGTTGTGGGGCTATTACCCACTCCTAATACCGTTTTGCTTGATGACTATTAACACAGCATGAGGACTGGGGCGCCTGAACGAAGATCCGACGGCTCTGCGTCGCTCATAGTGAAGGGAACCCAAGTCCTCATGATACAGCAAGTTACTCGCTGATACGCGAGTTCGCATAAAACGAAAGTTGTTTGGCTTACTTAAATACCCCGAAAGCAAAGATAAAGACTACCAGCAAAACAATTCCCAATGTTAACGAAGAGAAAATCAGCTTTTTTTCAATCGGGAGAAGGTCATACCACTCATCTGGTCTCATGGCCCCGGAATTCTCTGCGGATTTTATTGTACTTGCATTTCGTTGCGCCATATTATTACTCACCTTTCTTAGGGATTTTCTACTAGTTGGGTATTACGGGCGGCATGATACCATGATAGAAAATCCAGGATATGAACAGGCCCACCCAAAGAATAAACCCGAATAGGCATACCGCGTAAACCGCCACTATGCGTCCCATTCCCTCCGCCCACAGCTTCTTGACGTTGGTTACTATGCCAATTGAGAAGAAACACAGTGCGAAAAAGAGTGTCCTCAATGCATTGGCTTGACCGGAGCCTGACTCAGCAGCCTTGACTATTTTGGGATCGTTCAGACCCATGACAAGAAGAATCAGAAAGGTCAAAGTGAAACCTATGATGAACTTCGGGAATCTGTTCCAAATTTCGATGGCGGAAACCTTACTCCTCTCAGTCGGGGATGATGCCCCCGCTGTATCGATGCGAAAAACAGACCAGATGATCGCCAACACGAAAGCCCACACGCCGATGAACACGTCAATGAATACTTTGGTAGTGGTGGCGGCCATCAGCATCCAGCCTTCTTCCCACTTGATTCCAAGATCAGTGAGGGCCTTAGCCCTTATTAACGAATCGGTTATGGCCCCACTGGCCACCGCTCCTCCATCACTCTTGACGGCAAGTCCCATCCATGCGCCTGCTACCATGGGTTCTTTGTACAGAAAAGCCTGGGCCAACCAGGGGAGAAAAAGAAGCTCAACTGCCACGAAAACGATTATGACAGCGGACAACACTACCGGGACTACCGGCCGGGCCCTAATCGCTCCACCGGTCGCTATTGCGGCTGAAACACCGCAAATTGAAATACCCGATGCGAGTGGAGCTGCCCATTCCGGGGTGAATTTAAAATATCGCCGTGAAACGTAGTAAACCACGGGCCAGTAAATCAAATAGGCTTCAGCCACGGCGCATACGCCACGAACTATTACCGTGCTGGCGAGCCCAAGCGCCCCGACGGCCTTGATGCCTATGGCCGCGCCTAAGATTACGATACCAGTCTTGATGAACCATTCGGGCTTAGCCGCATCTTCCAGGAATTTTGCGATTGAAGGAAAGAAGTTTCCGATGATGAGCCCGATGATCATAGCGAAAACAAACCCCATCTCGCCAAGGCTCAGCGACCACGGTATCTTGAAGGCGACCTGCTTGTCCGGTGTGGCTGCGATATATGCATAATTGCCGGCGACCATACATGCAAAGACGATCCAGAAAATGATCGTGAAACCAATTGCATACCTCACCACGTTTTTCTTCATGCCAATTACGCCAATTGATGTGAGAACCAGCATAAAGAGATAAGTTAACACTGCAGAGGTGATACCCGGTAAAGACTTGTAAGCGCTGGACATCGTGGACACAGACTTGTTAATGTCTATCCATACGGAGTTCTTGGCCACCCAACCCAGGGCGTCGATCCCGTAAATAGGTCCAAGGCCCAACATGAAGACGAACAGACCGAGCCACACGGCCCACCAGTCTTCACTCTCAAGAACCGACTTTTTTCCATAGAGATCTGTTGCTTCTCCTGACATAGCCACATCCTTTCTAAAGGGTATATCGCAAGAAGGATAAAGGGTGTTAAGCCGAGACTTCTACAGCCCGACATCACGACTGATAGCACTAACTATGCCAGACGCAACACGCAGAATGGTTACTCAGTTGAATCAATGGGTTAGAGCGAAGAGTCCACGAGATAGGAGTGTGGTTAGATTTAGAGAAATCGAGGTTATTTGAATCTAACGACTGATATAAATTAGTTCTTTCCGTATGTTATCTGAGACAGCCACTAGCGCCACTATTTGTTGCAGTGCAACTCCTGGATGCTCTATTGTCTGAATGAAGCGGATCTCAAACCGGATTTTCTCATCAATTTCTGAAAGTGTTGCCTTTCTAAACCGCTATCACGAGCAGCGGCGGAAATATTGCCATTGTTGCGAGTGAGCGCTTCGACCAGATACCCCACGGTAAAGTCGGCCACTAGTTGGTCTCGCTCCGATCTATAAGGCAAACATGAAAACTCATTATCGCTTTGGGGCAAATCTTCGGCGCCTCGTTCTTCTGTGAAATCGCCCAGTTTAAGACTATCGGTTTTGCTGAATATCATCGCCTTTTGTATTGAATTTCGTAATTGCCTGATGTTTCCGGGCCAGGGCCGGCCCACCAAATATTTCATAGCGTCCACTGTTATAGATTTGGGAGGTATATCGAACTCTGACGCGGCTTCCTGAACAAATCGCTGCGCCAGAACGGGAATATCTTCACGGATATCCCTGAGTGGGGGCATGAAAATAGTGACAACATTCAGTCTGTAAAAAAGATCTTCACGAAAAGATTTCTCAACTATTTTGGCTTCGAGATCGCTATTGGTGGACGCTATTATCCGAACATCGACCGACCTCTGAACAGAGTTACCCAGAGGTTTGATCTCCTTTTCCTGGATTAACCTCAGAAGCTTGGTTTGAATAGCCGGAGAAATGTCTCCAATCTCATCGAGAAACAGAGTGCTGCCGACAGCTTCCTGGATCAGCCCTTTCTTGTCCGCGTGAGCGCCCGTGAACGCCCCTTTGGCATATCCGAAGAGTTCCGACTCCAACAATGATTCGGGCAAGGTAGGGCAATTCACCGTTACCATACGACGCTCCGACCTTGGACTGAGCATGTGGATGTGCCTTGCGGCAAACTCCTTACCCGTGCCGGATTCCCCTCTGATCAATACCGTAACATTCAGAGCTGCTACAGTCCTGAAAGTGCGAAGCAATTTTCTCATTCCAGGGCCGCCACATACGAACAAATCCACGGTTGGCGCCCCTGCAAGCTGATTCTTGAGTCGTAAATTTTCTCGGACAAGATTGTTTCGCTCGAGGGCCTTTTTCAACAAGCGGTTTATTTCGTCCGGTGTAAACGGTTTTTGAACGAAGTCGTAGGCCCCTTTCTTGATGGCGTCTATTGCCGACTCTATTGTCCCGTAGGCGGTCATGACAACTACCGTGATCCAAGGGTCCCTTGATTTTATCTCCTCGAGCAATTGGATTCCGTTCATGTCCGGCATACGGATGTCAGTCAAGACAAGCTCCACGGGATGTTTATCGAGCAAACGCAGAGCTTCCTCCCCAGTTTCAGCGGTAAGGACTCTGTAAGGGATTTCCTTGGGTATGCTCCTGGCTAATCCCCTAAGGAAATCGGGCTCATCATCGACAACTAGCAAAGCGGGCGAAAAACTTGTCGAAGTAACATCGCTACGCATAGGCGGGCGCCTCCACCTTTTTCGGTATCATTACAGTGAACGTGGACCCGCCTCCCGGTTCGCTTTGTACACTAATGTCTCCTCCGTGGTCTTTCACAATTCCATAACTGACGGACAAACCTAGACCAGTTCCCTCACCTGTCCTCTTGGTGGTGAAGAACGGGTCGAATATCTTGTGAATAATATCCGGTGGGATCCCTTGACCATTATCTTTGATCATCACCGAAACCATGTTTCCAGTTTCATCCAGTTTGGCGCTAACGGTGATCAGCCCGTTTTCTTTATCTATAGCCTGTCTCGCGTTCAACAAGAGATTCATCCAGACTTGTTTCAACTTGCTCTTGTCGAAATAAATCATAGGCAGCTTCGGATCCAGGTGTTTTTCTATCCGAACTCCATCTTTCGCAAACTGTTTCTCTAGAACAGAGAGCACCTCTTCGATACTTGCGTTAAGTTGACCGAGCGCCCACACTTTTTCGGCGCTCCTTGCAAATTTGAGCAAGTCCTGGACGACTGTTTTACACGTTTCCGTATGTCTTTCAATGACTTCAATGTCCATAAGGTGCTCAGACCCCGGGGGCAGTTCTTTCTTAAGCAACTCTGCATAGAACACTATCAGTCCGAGCGGGTTGTTTAATTCATGGGCGACGCCCGCGACCAACTGTCCCAGAGAAGCAAGCTTTTCAGCTTGCATCATATGCTGTTCCATCCGTTTCTTTTCCGTGATCGACTTGCAATAATGAACCACGCTGTCGACCGTATTGGTCCGCTTGTTCATGATCGGATAGAAGTGCGCCAGATAAATCTCCTGGTTTCCCTTGCAAACTTCCCCGAATATCGGGATCTTCTCCGCGATGGTTTTTTCTAGAAGGCAACCTGAACAGGGCTCAGAGAATTCATGAATCAGTTGATAACATTTGAGATCTTCAGTGTTTCCTTTGATCCCGGAGATGGATGCCGCATTTGCCATCAGCACTGTTTTATCGGGGGTTATAAGCATTAGCTTGTCGGTGATCCCGTCGAAGATCGACCTCATTTTCTCACGCTGGGAAACAGATTCCAGAAGAAGGTCATCTCTTTCCTTCATGAGGTCACTCAATTTGTCAGCCATGACGTTGAATCCACCGCACAATTGACCAATCTCGTCGTTCTGGTCGGATTTAATTCTCCTACTAAGGTCGCTTCCGTCCGACACAAATTCGGAAAAGAATTTCTCAACACGACCGATTCTATTCACGACGAGCGTTCTGAACAATGCGATAACAAGCATCATCGCTGCCACTATCGCAAAAAGACTCGGCCCCAAAATGGCAAGCGCCTGACTCCGTATTTGAACCATGGCGCTTTCCACCGGGAACGAAAGAACATCCATTCCCCCAATCTCTCCCTGCTTCCTTCCGAACCCGCCTTGAGGTCCGTAAAGGCCAATAAGTCGCGCAGGGGCATCACTAGGGTCTCCGTGACAACGGAGACAAGGGCTTTCAGTATAAATTGGGACCATGCGGACGAAAAACCGCTCATTTTCCCTGGAAACTATGTCCTGCCATTCCTTGAGAGTACGATCTCTCTCAAAACGCAACAGAATACGCTTCTCGAAAGCGTCAGCCTGATTTCGTTTCTCACGCGGATTAATCGCCGCCCTCTTATAGCTGAAATTCGGAAACACGGTTTGGAATCGATCCATAATTTGTCGAGAAACGTATGTGGTGGACATGGCCTCCAGCACGAACTCATCTGAAGAGACTAAAGACGAGATCCTGGGCCTCAGTATTTCGGCTACATATTTGCGGGTGGCCTCAAGTTCGGCAAGGATGATCTGTGATTCCTCATACACGTTCTTGACCAGGGAGTCCTCGAGTTGCCGGTATAATCCATAAGAAAGAAGACCGGAAAAGAGACCGAGTATCAGAATGATCCCCAAACTGAACTTTGTCTGTAAGGATAGTCCCCGTTTGGTGGTCAGCGGAGATTTGTCTTCCTCTTCCATGGTAGCTTTCATCCTGGCTGTAGTATATGACACTGAAGATTCTAAAAAAAACTTATCATTCTCCGCCCAAATTTGGAAGTGGCTGTATATTATATAAAGTTAACACTTATTCAGCGTTGACTTAAGTCAAAGACTATTTCTTCTAAACAGAATAACAACAATGACTGATTCAAAATTTCGCACGAGGAGCAGTTCAATGGCTGAGAATTTACCTAATGCGTGCGCTCCGGTTCAGATCTCCGATGACGACATTTTCACGGCCATGCGCGAGATCTCGGGCTATCTTGATATCACGCCTTCTGACTTCAAGGAACTCTACTTGAAGGCGTATCAGCACGCGTTGTCGAGGTTGACGCGAACCATCCGAGTCTCGGAGGTCATGACTTCGCGGGTCATAACGGCCAAGCCGGAGTCATCTCTGGCCGAAGTGGCGAATCTGATGGCTACAAATCACATATCCGGACTCCCTGTTCTCGACAGCGAAGACAAACCCGTAGGCGTCATATCCGAGAGGGATTTCCTCGAAGTCATGGTCGGCCGGAAGTCAGCGACCCTTATGGAGGTTATCGTCCAGTGCCTCATGGGTAGGAATTGTCTAATGGCGCCTATCCGTGTGAAATCGGCCGGGGACCTTATGACTGTGCCCGCGATAACCGTGCTCGGACAAGACTCTGTGACGGATGTGTCGAATCTGTTCGCGTCCAAGGGAATAAACCGCGCTCCCGTTGTGGATAGCCACGGGAAGATTATCGGGATTGTTTCTCGTGGAGACCTCATGCGAGCGGCCTCATCAGGAGCCGCCCAATGAATTATTTCCAAAAGATGAGAGGTTTGAGCCAGAGCCCGCCGGCGGTGTCCAAATTGGAAGTAATACTATCCTGGTTAGGGGCTTTTCTGGGAATGGGCGCAGTATGTTTCATCAACTATTTCATATTGGAGGGCAGCGAGAACGTCCTTATGATCGCGTCCTTCGGGGCGTCAGCCGTGCTCCTTTACGGCGCTCCTAAAAGTCCTCTGGCCCAACCACGGAACCTTGTCGGGGGCCATATTTTGTCGGCCTTTATAGGTGTTGCTTTCTGCAAGATATTTATCGCTCAACCCTGGTTTGCCGCTACGCTTGGGGTATCAACAGCCATAGCGGTAATGCATTTAACCCGAACCCTGCATCCACCGGCAGGCGCAACGGCGCTAAACGCAATAATCGGCGGGGCTAAGGTCCATCAGTTAGGTTTCTTATACCCGTTTGCCCCTGTTGCTGCGGGTGTAATGGTCTTGCTTGCCGTAGCGCTGGTTTTTAACAATATCCCTAAGAATAGGCGTTACCCCGAATTTTGGATATAGGTCGATTTTTGTTCAAAGCGCATTCGGCCGATGATTTTTCCTTTGGTCCTACGACTGTTTTTGAGTAAGAATTACTCAACCTAAAGAGAGAGGATGCCAAAATGGCTGATTGTGTTTTCTGCAAAATAGTCGAAGGTAAAATTCCAGCAAAAATAGTGTATCAGGATGAACTCGTGGTCGCATTCTGGGACGCAAACCCGGCGTCTCCCATTCACATTCTGATCGTGCCTCGAAAACACATCCCAACGCTTAACGATGTTCCTGAAGAAGACCCAATATTGAGCCACATTGCGACCGTAGCAAAAAAAATAGCT
>JAPLJJ010000018.1 GCA_026388665.1 Deltaproteobacteria bacterium | reverse complement strand
GTTCACAACAGTTAAAGTGTTTTGGCCTCTCAGGGGATAGATGCGCCGATCCGCGTGATACGCGTAGAAGTTGAGCAGAGATTCATTTCTAGGTGAGTAGTCTCGCCTCCATACAGACCATGAAATCGCTCGTCGTCCCGATAAAATCTTTAAGCCAAGACGCATGGCTCCTTCAGGGTCCGAAGTGATAAGAGGATGAAAGGGCGGAGTCTTACGATAACGGGATTTAAAAAAGGTGGACGTATTTTCTACTTCCTCCAGTACTTTTTCCCGCAAAGTTTTTCTGTCGATTCTTTGATATCCTTGGACCGATTTAGCGACTAACTGCGACGGATGAATGACTTTATTTCTAGCTATTTCTTCGATCGCGCGATGTGAAATTCGTTGAAGTGACAAAGAATTGTCATCAGTAAGCTCGAATGGTTCGCCAATTGTGGTAGCCACGTCCCCAAAAATTCCTTGGATCCTCTTGATCGCTTTGTCCGACGAGCCAAGTCCCAAAACAAAAGGTATGAGCATTGCACGCCGTTTCGGAAACATAGAGAGCACGGGAAAGAACCAAGGTGATGTGAGATAACTATCTTCCGGGATGATGGAATAGGAAATGGAGACAGGTATCATTAATGCTCTACCTGTGGCTTTTACCGCGGCTATCACACCGTGAGGCACATAAGGTTCCCGTAGGACACCATCTCTGGATCTAACGGTATAACGGCTGGTCCTGGCATACAGAGCCTGAACCTCTCCAGCTTCAGCGAGCGCTGCGGAGAACCATGAATACGCGCGATGCTGCACTGGCGTGAATGTTTTTTGAGCTTCAAGGGTCCGAAATGCTTTCAGCCAATTCGAAACCCATCCGGTCGTCACGCCACCGGAGACATGAGTAACCGGAATCGGTAACCCGAGGTTGCTCAGTAATTCAGATGTGTGCGCATAGTCAAAATAGGAGGAATGATTGACAAAAAAGAATAGGGGGCCCTTGAATTTCAAAATCTCGTGTTCGATGTCGGCGGGGGTCGCTGCGGAAATGTTGTTAAACAGCGTGCTCGTGAGAAACTTCAAGAGTGCTGCGGTATTGTGGAAATCGTTTTCGTCGAATGAGACGGTGAGTTCGGACAGCGCTTTTCGAAGTTCGTAATGATCGCCTTTTGGCTCATGTTTATGAGCGAGTTGAAGCGCCCGATCCCGAATTATGTCGAAATCAATTATTCTTGGTCTGGTTCCGGAAAGGCTTCTCTGGAGTTTCTTGAACCCTTCATGTTTCCCAAAAACCTTAAGGAATCTTTTCAATCGCATAAAATGATGACCTCGGCTGAAGGGTTCTTGTAATTATGGTCCTACCTCAGTTGACAATCCCCGTAGCAGGCCGGTCCAATTCACGAGACGGTCGTCCAATTCACGAGACGGTCCTCGAGGCCCCGGTCTTTGGGCTGGGCCGGAAGGAGTCGGGCCTGCAGGAGCAGGTCCCGGAGAATCAGGCCTGAATACTGACTGAGGGCTTTGTTGTGGCTGCTGGGCTCGAGGAGTTACAGACTGCGGTGCAGCGGGAGTTGGAGCGCTTGGTTGTGTAGGCGCTACAGAACCGGGAGCCAAATTCTGCTGAACATTTTGATCCGCAACGGGTGAAGTCGGTGTGAAACGAACCGACAATAAGACCTCATTGAAGGCTTGATGAAACTTCTCCATGCTCTTGGATGGAGCAAGACACGATACTCGGATCAGCGTCTGATCATTTTTGTAAAAAACAATAACTATGTCCATCCAGGTTTTCGGATTATTTTCATAGGCCTGGATGAAAAAATAATAAGCTCCAGGAACTTCACATTTGAACTCGCCTTCGTCCAGAATTCTGACTTCTTGTTTCTCTTTGGCTGTGCCAGTACCTTTTTGAAGGTCCGTTATTCCATTGCGCAATTCTTGGAGGAAAACATTCAACGGATCCTTAACGGGTTTGTGGGCTGCAATATGTACCTTAGCTCTGAAATTATCAGTGAGATCCGGATCCTGGAACACCACATAGTAATTCCCCTGTGGTTTGTCGATTTTTATCCACGTTGGGGGATATTTCATAGAGAAGCCGTATTCGTCACTGCTGAAAGTTTTGAAATCAGCGGCGAATGACGAGACGGGGACAAGTAAAATCAAAAACGCCGCAACCTGGGCGCATATCTTATTTAGTGTAAAACAATCTTTCCTCATGTAGTGTGTCTCCTTTATTAAGGGACTGATCCGAACAGCGCGGAATGATACCAACAAAGAGTTTGCAGGGTCAAGTATTTCTGCTGCAATCTTACTTATAAACCGACCCTCGCCATTCTATTCCTGCATCGAGCATTCTCGTGAACAATAACCATGTCGCTATCCAACAACCCGTAAGAATTCCTAGAGGGGCCAACAAAGTATAGGACCATCGGCCATGATAGTGTTTCAAAAAAATGGCGAACGGAATTTCAATCGCAACGATGGTCAATATACTCATGCATATCAGTATCAAATCAACCGTGGATAAATCTCTATAAATCTCCATTTTTAAGCTCATTAGAACCAGGAGGCCGAACGGAATCAGTAGCGGTGAGTAATTTAGCCACAATCTAATGATTTTAATAGGACTATTCTCTAACCCCCCATAAAAAGTCCGTCTCCAAAATCGTACGAGTTC
>JAPLJJ010000126.1 GCA_026388665.1 Deltaproteobacteria bacterium | reverse complement strand
CTGCCGACCTGAAAAAACGCGCAGTTTACCCAACTGCCACCTCAACCTGAGTAACGAAAATATCGCCATGAAGGCGCTGAGTTAACTCTTCGGCTGAGGCTGTCTCAAAAAATAGCTCTAAAGCCTCCTGAAGGTTGTCCCGTGCTTCTTCAACGCTATTTCCCTGGCTTGCGATATCTAATTCAGGACATAGTGACACGTATCCAGCACCCTCACGTTCAATAATCGCTGTAAGTTTCATCGATATCCTCCTATCTTAAGTAAACATAAGATGAAGCAGGTTTTCAAGTTATTTTAAGAAGTTGTATGACCTCAAAAATCCCCCCATTTTTCTGCAGGCCCTCGTCAGGTCTAAAAACCATTCCCGGATATCTTAATTAAAGGCCGATGAGCCAAAACAAATTCGATGAAAAGCAGAAAGAGTCGTAAAATGAAAAAGGTATTCGCCATCATTTGTTTGGTTATTTTGACCGCTTCCAGATACAAATGATCCGGTAATTTCGGATTTCAAAGCTGTTTTGTTCAATCAAATATCGAATCCACTGCACATGGGCCGGAGTCTATTAACGAACCGGCTCTTATGCTTTTTGGGGTCTTTGATCCGGGAAAAAGTTTATCAAACGTAGCGCCCATTTTGATATTTGTCGGCAACAATCGTGAGTTTACGAAGGGACGTTTGATTGCCACTTGATTTCATCTTTGAATCAAGCATCCTCTCTGTTATAATTTTGGTATAAAGATGGTTAGAGGTTAACTATGGGAACAAGTCACAAAATTACCCTTGATGTCCCGAATGATATTTTTGAATCTATAACCGAGTTCAAAAAAAGAATGAATATAGACAATGACAGCGTCGCTGTTTTTGAACTCTTGAAATATGCTCTCTCCTTGCCGCCATATTTTACTTCTTTCGATTGGAAGATGGCCGAGGAAGAAGCGGATGCGGATATTGAAGCTGAGAATGTGAAGTCTTTTGCATCCATGAACGACTTTCTTGCTGATCTCAGAGCATGAGGATATCCCGAACCGATTCTTTCAAAAAGGATTTTCGTGAACTTCCCACCCCTATTCAAGAGCTTTTTCAAAAGAAACTCGGACTTTTCATGCAGAATATTAGGCATCCCTCTCTCAGGGTTAAGAAGTTACAGGGATTCGAAAACCGATGGGAGGCCAGTATCAACATGTTCTATCGTTTCACCTTTGAAATCCATAAAGACCATTATCTTTTAGTATCAACATGTTCTATCGTTTTACCTTTGAAATTTACAAAGAATATTATCTTCTTAGACGAATCGGTCCACACGACAACGTTTAAGAAGCCCTTAACGGAGTCTTTTGCATTTGGTTTCATAAGTTTCCCATGCCCCAACATGTGGGCTCGGGCCTAATGTATCGTAAGATCCTTTTTAACGCTCCGCTTTGGGGCCGGCCTAAATTCCGGGGTCTCCTGACATGATGAATGCCGCCCAAAAGAACGGGTGCTCAAAGCCAGCTTTTCTTATGTGCGTCTTCGCTTCCTGCCAGGACCGCAGTTTGTCCTTACCTTCGTTGATATTTTTGAAGAACTGATCCATAAGCATTACGGATGACTGCTCCGCAACAGACCAGAGACTCATCAAAACCATCTTGGCGCCCGCGATCTGGAATGCCCTTCCCATGCTCATGACTCCTTCACCCGCCAAGCTCACTCCGACGCCGGTCTGGCAGGCTGTAAGCGCTGCGATGTTGGAATCCAGCTTGAGGCCCGCCACATCAGTCATCGTCAAAAATCCATCGGCGCCGGGCGGTACCATAGTTAGGGCAAGGACAGGCTCGAGCAACCAGGGCGCATCGTTGGAAATCAAACCATGAGTCGCCAGAACTAGAGAATTATATTTATTATTCGGATCACTGACCCGCTCCATAAACATGCTCTTGGTGGCCTTAAGTCCTGTGTATGAGTCGCAATTTTTGCCATAGAGTTTTTCAAGGCTCCCCGCTAATTCCTCTGTTCCCTGGAGTCTCGGAAGTTTGATACCCCGAACGTCTCCCTCAATAGCAGCCATCAGTTGTGTGTATTGATTGCTCACCGACGCTGCGACCGGTGTTGCCGGATTCATTCCCTGTGCTCTAGTGTCATTCATATCGAAAACAGGGTCGGCCATAACCAGCATACGGTCAGTATTGCCGGATTTTGCAGAAGCGCTTGTTTTTGCCTTCTCACCCATGCCACGCGCCAGGGTAAGAGCGGTCAGAGATTGCGCATAGACAACGGGATTACGGTCACCAACGTAACGTAGTCCGTCAGGATAATCGCCCCATTCCCCCTGTTTCCATTTTGGCGTTCCGTCTATGACAAGGGCCTCGAAAGGCAACAGGGCCAGCGAGCCATCAGGAATAATTGTGACGGGAATCCCTTCTGGCGCTTCTGTTAGGGAGTCTTTGAGAAGTTTGCTGTACAGCTTGGATGAGAGTTGCGCATCGAAATCTTTCAGCCTGGCTTGCTCAAAACACTGTCTGAACTTTTTGACATCCCTGTCTAGATCATCCTGTTTTATTTCAATGAACTCGCTGCTTACTACTTTTTTCCCCTTGATAAGCCGCGCTCCAACCCCCTCACTTGTAACATCAAAGAACAGCACATACTCGGAAGGCTTCAAGGCAGTGGCTTCCAGCTTAACTGGGGCGGGATACTTCACCGCTGCGTAATCCTTGTACTTCTCCCTTAGCTTACGTAGGAAGGCGGTTTTTTCCGTCTCAGCCGTTTTGATCCGGTTTTTAATGTCGTTCACTCGTTCCTTGTCAATATCCTTGGGAATAGCGTCCATACCCATCTTTATTGAGGCAAGTTTATCGGTAACCAACATCTCGTCCTTGAGAACATCTTCAGGGACACCAAAATAATCACCTTTAATCCTCTGAGCTAGTGTGTCTGCAAAGTCCCTTGCCCTAGTGAGTTCGCTGGGATAAATGCTCTGGGATGCCCTGTCCTGTTTCAGCGATACCCTAACCAATCCTTTGGCCGGCTCAGCGCGAGTGAATCCGTTGATCTTGCCGGAAAAGAAGTTTTGCCGTTCTGAAAGCAGAAGGTTTGAACGCATGTCCTCGGTTAAGTCTGACCCTTTTGAATAATTCTGGTAGGCCTGAGTGTAGTTCTTTTTGGCTTCGTAAACTTTGCCGAGACCGGTGTAAGCTGTAAAGAGTTCGTCAAGATTACCTGCTTTTTCAGCAGCCTTCATAAGTTGTTCATAGTGTTTTTTTGCGGATTCAAGATCGCCCTTGGTCAGGTAGAGACGACCTAAAGATGAGTCATAGTCCGCTTCCTTGATATACGACTCCGCCTCTTGAGTCTTGCCGAGATCCAGGCAAATGTCGCCAACGACTTTCTTGGCCCAATCGGTGGGCGCCCCCACTTTGTAAAACGCCTCAAGAGCTTTTTTGCCGTTTTCTTGGGCTGCGCCGAGATCGCCTGTTTCCACCTGAACCTTGACGATGTTCATTAGGGTCTCTCCCTCAGCCTTGGAATCACCCATTTTCTTTGCCAGATCAAGGCTGTTCTGGAAAGACTCCAGGGCCTTCATGGGTTCGCCGCGGGCCGCAAAAAGACTTCCCAGATTGTTTAAGGCCTTGAGCTGAATAACATTAGCTTCCTTGTCAGCATCAATCGCTCTGACGTAACCTTCGGCAGCTAGATAGAACCGCCCACGGTTCTTTTCCATGACAGCAGTGTTGTTAAGGGTCATCTGGGTACCGCGGGTTGACACCCTGTCAGCAAATGTCTTCAAGGCTTCCTGGTTCAAGGATTCAGCTTTGTCATAATCGGCCCAGGCAATGTAAACCGCTGCAAGATTACGAAGCGCAACGGCCTCCTGTTCAGGATTCTTAAAACCACGGGCAATTTTCAATGCCTTGTCGTAATACTCGGCCCCTTTCTGGAATTGACCAGTCAGAAAATAAATGTGTCCCAGACTCTCGCAGGCGCTCTT
>JAPLJJ010000119.1 GCA_026388665.1 Deltaproteobacteria bacterium | reverse complement strand
GTTGTCCCCGACATCTCGCATGACTTCAAGCTCAAATTCCTTCCACCCAAGGACTGATTCTTCGACAAGCACACGACCAACCGGCGAAGCATCCAATCCCCATAACATAAGCCTCTCGAAACTCTCTTCCGTAAAGGCTATGCTGCCACCTGTTCCACCGAGTGTGAACGAGGGCCTGATAACATTAGGAAATCCAACCTCTTTGGCGATCCTCCATGCCTGACTCAACGATTCAGCGTAACCGCTTTTCGGAAGATCCAGCCCGATATTCTTCATCGCGACCTTGAATTGTTCACGGTCCTCGGCTTTATTAATAGCCTCTATTCCCGCCCCTATCAGTTCAACCCCATATCGTTCGAGCACACCGGCTTCGTGCAGTTCAACAGCCCGATTCAACGCGGTCTGGCCGCCAATGGTAGGTAAGAGCGCGTCGGGACGCTCCTTCGCTATGATATTGGCCAACACATCCAGTTTTAGAGGTTCTATGTAAGTGGCGTCGGAAAATTCAGGATCCGTCATAATAGTAGCAGGATTCGAGTTCACAAGAACAACTCTATACCCCTCTTCTTTCAGGGCCTTAAGGGCCTGAGTTCCCGAATAGTCGAACTCGCAAGCCTGGCCTATAATAATAGGCCCGGAACCTATCAGCATAATTGATTTGATGTCTTTCCTTCTGGGCATAGAAATGTTCTCTTCCGCTACGCTATGTAATTCTAAGTCAAACTTTTGCTATTACGATATGAAATCCTTCGGACTATACGGCTCTTAGCTCAAAAATTCAAGACCAACTCCTCAAAGACAAAACCTCAGATTCTTGATGCGATGTTGAATCCATGATCCGTTTTGAATTAAGGTAAGGTGCTTTCTTGATCGATCACACGATCTGCGAAGTTTGGATTGTACACGAATGAAGATCTAAGCAGCTCACAGGACAAAAATGCCTGTCTTGAACCTACGTGAAATCAGACCCTACATAAGAGAGTCTTGGTCTATCGGATGGCCAATGATTCTGGTCATGTTTTTTCATTTTTCAATTGGTATCACCGACGTTTATGTAGCAGGCTTACTGGGATCGGACATATTGGCCGCAGTCGGGTACGTAGGGCAATTGTACTGGACTCTAATGATACTTGCCAGCGCTATCTCTGTTGGAACGGTTTCGATGGTCTCGCAGGCATACGGCGCAAATTCGAAACTGGGCGTTGGTTATGTGTCGGCAAATTCCATGACTTTGGGTCTCCTTATATCCAGCGCCATAACATTAATCGCTAGAATCTATTCCGAAGAACTGGTAGGCGCTGCAGGTATGCCCTATGAGATCAGAGGGATTGCTGAAAAGTTTATAAAGATATTCTCGCTGGTGCTTATCCCAACATATCTGATGATAATAACCGGCGGTATAATGAGAGCCTCCGGACGCGTGAAACTTGCCATGCTCAACAGTTGCGCAGCGTCAATCCTGAACGTGATTGGCGACTTTGTTCTCGTTTTCGGTTGGGGGCCAATACCTGCGCTTGGATATGAGGGAATAGCGTGGTCGACAGCTTTCGCAACCACGCTTGGGATGTGCCTGAACCTTTTTATTATATTCACAGGCCCTTTTAGAATAACTCCAGCGTCAATCGGAAGACCACTCGGTAAATGCATCAAGAACCTTGTTAAACTGGGTGTTCCAACGGCTCTCCAGCAGACTGCTTGGAATGCTGGGACGCTGGTGGTTTACTTTCTGATTACCCGGTTAGAAGGATCTCAAGTTACTGCCTTGGCCGCCATGACAGCCGGCGTCCGAGTCGAGGCGATCATTTTCTTGCCTATTTTTGCTTTTAATATGGCAGCGGCTGTAATAACCGGAAATAGTTTAGGGGCCAAAAACTTAGAGGCCGCCAGAGATGGCGCCAAGGCTACGGCTGCGTTATGCCTCACAATTATTTTGCTTCCAGCGACGGCGATATTTGTCTACGCTCCCGAACTTTCAGGTTTTCTGACGTCCGACCCTGCAGTTCTGGAAGAGATGACAAGATATTTGCGTATAAACATGTTGGCTGAGCCATTTTTTGCAGTTGGGATATCTCTTTCAGGAGCGTTGCAAGGAGCCGGGGACACATTTGGAACCATGCGCATAATCTTTACCGTCATGTGGCTCATCAGGATTCCCATGATTTTGTTTGCGATCTACGTATTAAAAACCGGACCAACGGGAATCTGGTGCTGCATGGCAGTGTCGGTGGTAATCATGTGCGGTCTGCTCATTCACAGGTTTCGCGGAAACAAATGGACGCGCGCCTCGTTGGACAAGACCAGTGAGACAATGCTCTGGGAGTCATGCCTGCCGGTTGATGAAAATTCGCGTCCGAGCGTGTAATATTAGGCTCCAACGGAGGAATTTCTTCGAATTTTACTGTTAACAATTTTTCTTGACCTTCCTGCCCTCGTATTAGTAATGTCCGTTCCCAAAATCTTGTCACAAACGGGTCGAGCTAAAATGAAATTCAGAATAGGTCTATTTTATGGGGGGATACGTTCGCCACTACGCAGCATCCTGATATGCGGCTTCGTCCTGTTGACGTTTCTTTTCTCAAGCGTCCCTAGCCTTGCCCAAGGCGTTAATCCTGTTTACAGGCAATCGCAATCGGTCGTTCCTGTTGATTTGGCCCCGTCCAAGCCGCATTCACTACCAGGAACATCAGGGCCTCAGTTTGGGGGCGGCTCCGACACCATACCGTTTTCAAGCGAATGGGTGCGGGACTGGCTACCTACCATTCCAAACTTGCGGTTCGGATTCAACTATCTTTTTGGAAAAAATCTCCGCCAGTCATGGTGGTCCGCTGATTACGTTCTGCCTGTTTCCTTAACAAGAAACGACATCGTGTTTGGCGAAGCTCACGCTGACTCTGCGAGTTCATCGTCAACCGGCGGTTTTCCC
>JAPLJJ010000015.1 GCA_026388665.1 Deltaproteobacteria bacterium | reverse complement strand
GCTTTAAACCCTATTACTTTCGGAAGCGCCTGAGTTCCTCCACCAGCAGGGAAAAGACCTACGTTGACCTCAGGGAGTCCCATTCTCGAGGAAGCCGTTGAGAACACGTGATCGCATCCCCAAAGTAACAGTTCGAAACCACCCCCTAACGCTGTCTGCCCATCGAGCAGCGCCACTACCGGAGAGGGACTTTTGGCCAAAGCTGCAAGAGATTCTTGATATCTCAGGGTCACGTGCCTAATTACGGCGGGCGTTGCGTCTGTTATGATCTCTTTCAGGTTTGCGCCATCGAGAAAACTCTTCTTTTTCCCGGATACTATGATTACACCCCTGACTTTATCCAATCGAGCCCGCTCGATGGCCCTCTCCATATCGGATAGAAAGCGCTGACCGATTGTGTTTACAGGACCGGCAGTATCCATAACAAAGGTTGCAACCTTCGATGATTGATCTAGACTATATTTTACTTCAGACATTGTTATCCCCTTCTCTTATGCCCGGATTATGACGGCTTCGCCCTGGGTTAGCCCACCGCAAATTGCAGCCACTCCCAGGCCGCCGCCTCGACGGCGCAGCTCGTACATCATGGTCATGGTGATCCTCAATCCTGAGGCCCCAACCGGATGTCCTATGGCTATAGCCCCGCCGTTGACATTGGTTCTTTGGAGCAGCTCAAACCATTTGTCCTTGTCTCCATTCGCCAGGATCTTGGCGCTGACCAACGGCATGGCGGCAAACGCCTCGTTGATTTCGATGAGGTCCATCTGCGCCAGATCCATGCCCGCTACGGCAAGGGCCTTGTTGATCGTTAGGGCCGGGATCCATGAAATACCGTATGGCATGTCGGTCTCACCGGCCATTTCAACCACGGTAGCCAGGGGTTGCAGCCCAAGCTCGAGGGCCCGCTTCTCCGTCATGATTACCATAGCGGAAGCTCCGTCATTGAGACCTGGAGCGTTTCCGGCAGTCGTAGTCTTCGCGCCGAAAACTGGGGGAAGTTGTTCCACAGCAGCCAAAGTGCTATCGGAACGTGGAGATTCATCCGCGGAAAAGACAAACGTCTCCCTACCTTTTCTTACTGTTATAGGCGCTATTTCTTCCGAGAATTTTCCTGCCGACTGAGCCGCGAACCATTTGTGGTGTGAAGCCACAGCCCATGAGTCCAGTAAGCGTTTGGGGACCTCATACTTTTCCGCTCCATCGGAGGCGTCCACGGCCACGGAGTTGTAGCCCGGATAGCTGATCGGGAATATCTGGTCCCTAAGTTTCACCTCTCCGATACGAACACCGGCCCTCAATTCACGGGACACGTGCGGCACTTTGCTCATGGATTCTACGCCGATGACCAGGACAGAAGAGTATTCCCCTAGCCTCAAGCCCCATAAAGCCATACGAAGGGCTGTTAAGGGAGAACAACACGCCGTGTCCAGCGTGATGGTGAACTTGTTCAGTCCAAGTTTGAGAGAAATCTGACGACCCGTCACTGAACCGGTCTCAAAAGAACCCGCAACACAATTGCCCACGAAGACCTGATCAATCTCGGGACCTACGTCTCGACCCTGGGCCGTGAGCGCCGATTTCGCAGCGTGTACAGCGATATCAAGAGGGTCTGTCTCGGAAAGCGCTCCGAGGTATTTACCGAACGGGGTCCTCTTGGCCCCAACGATAACATATTTGTCTGCCATGCTTTCGTGCCTCCAGCCGATTTTGCGGCCATTGGGTAAAGTCGATTCCCTGAAGGGGGCTCCGACCACAAGATTTTTCAAGTTGGTTAAGAAGAGAATTCAGCTTATACGAAGATAGCGTTCTGTTGGTGAGTAATATTCACTAACCTGCCTGGGCGTGTCAACTTTTTTTTCACAAAAAAGACTAAAGGGACCCTCCCCTATTTCATAAACGACTGAATGAATTCTCGCACAGCTTCTCTTGTCGAGAAAATGCCAAAATGTCCTTCCAGAAGAAGATCCGCTTCCAATTTCACAAGCCCTGCCAGTGAGGCCTGATACTGTTTTTCATCAGATAGCAGCGCTGGATGGATCGGACCGTGAACATCTTGCCCAAAAAGAACAAGCTCATCGTCAATATGCGCAGTATACACCAGCGAGCCGGGGGAATGGCCTGGGCAGTGAATGGCAGTTACACTACCATTACCAATTGTTAGTGTCGATTTTTCGCCGTGCAATTTGACATCAATGCTCAGTGGTTCGAACTGCGCCCTATACCAGGAAGCTGCGGTCACATCAGGGTCGCCGGATTCAAAATAAACAGCATCAAGTTCATGTGCTACAATGAGGCATCCAAATTCGTTTCTTACGGCTGCGGGTCCGCCG
>JAPLJJ010000049.1 GCA_026388665.1 Deltaproteobacteria bacterium | reverse complement strand
AAGAAGAAATCGTGGAAAATTCCTGACACCAGCGGAGCGCTTGTTGAAAAAGGTTTGAGGTATGGGGAAAATCCTGGTCAAGAAGCGGCGCTATATGAATTGGCCTCCGGTAATCTTGAACTTAGCGGCTGTAAATTCATTGGCCCAGGTTGCAGTCTGGTTAGTGGCATTACTGAAGAAAATATGATTCAGGCCGGAAAACATCCGGGCAAGACCAACTTAACCGATGTGGATAACGCCCTAAATATCCTCAAATTCCTAATGAATAAACCCGCATGCGCGATTATGAAACACAACAACCCGTCAGGTGTGGCCACGGCGGATTCAGTGGCGACTGCTTATCACAAAGCCAATATGGCCGATCGTATAGCCGCGTTCGGGGGAGCGGCTGTTTTTAACCGCGCCATAGATGTTCAAACAGCAGAACTGATCTCAGAGAACTATCTTGAAGTCGTAGCAGCCCCGGAATTTGAACCGGGGGTTATTGACATCCTTGCTCGAAGAAAAAATCTGAGGATTTTGTCCATCCCGAAAATTGACAAGCTTGAGCAGTATTGCAAATTGAGATTTGTAGACTTCAAGTCGCTCATCGATGGCGGGCTAGTCCTCCAACAGTCACCTGTTAACGTTGTTAGAACAGGGGCTGATCTGAAACTTGCGGAAACTACTTACAAGGGAACGAGATATTCTATCGAACGGTGCCCAACCGAGCGTGAGATTGACGATATGATTTTTGGTTGGGCAGTGGAGCAAGGGGTAACTTCAAATTCAGTTTTGTATGTTAAAGATAGTTGCACCGTCGGGATTGGAACCGGGGAGCAAGATCGGGTGGGTGTCGCGGAACTTGCGGTGATTAAGGCTCATGTCAAATATAGAGATAGAATTTGTTTTGATCGTTACAAAAAGCCTTACAACGATATTTCTGACCCGGAAATCCAATCCGAGCTTGATAACCAGACGCGTGAAGCCGGGGCTGGTCTCTTTAACTCTATAATGGTCTCTGACGCTTTTTTCCCGTTTAGAGACGGTGTTGACGTGGGGATCAGATCAGGGATTTCGGCTATTGTTCAGCCCGGCGGGTCTGACCGTGATTACGAGAGTATCCAAGCCTGTAACGAAGCCAGACCACAAGTCACTATGATGTTTACCGGCCAGAGAGCTTTCAAGCACTAGCTCGTTGTAATTAAATGCAATTTTCCATTTGTCGATCGCTCGGAGACTTCATGAAACCTGTGCTACGAATTGTGGCTATCTCGATTGCCTTTTTCTTTACTTCCTCCCATGCGGCGGATCTTCCATTTTCTCAAACTGACTCTGAAATCGCTCGCTGCAACAAGGTTCTCAAAGAGATATCGTCGATCCCAGACATGCGTATTCCTAAAGACCTGTTTCAAAGGGCTCGTGGTTTAGCGATCTTTCCTGGGGTGATTAACATCGGGGCTGTGGTAGGTTTTGAATTGGGTAAAGGTATCATACTCAGGCGGGACGAGAAAATTCTTAATTGGTCTAATCCCGCCTTCTTCACTTTTCGCTCTGGGAGTGTCGGCTTTCAATTGGGCGCTCAATCAATAGATTTGATTCTATTATTCATGGACGAGACAGGTATCCAAAGATTATTGGAAGATAAATTGATCCTCGGCGTTGATGCGTCAGTTAGCGCCGGCCCTCTCGGAAGAGACACTTCAATGGACACCAATTTGAGACTTGAGTCTCAGATTTTATCCTATTCTAGAACAAGAGGTCTTTTTGTCGGCTTGTCACTTACTGGAGGAATGATACAACCGGACAAACAGGCCAACGAAGTTTTTCATGGTAAGGAAGTTTCGGTTCAAGATGTTTTGTACGAGAACAAAGGAACTCAATCAGACAACACGAGAAATTTGCTTGAAACCATTGATGATATCAGCAAATGATTTCGCCCTTATCATCCGCCTCGTCTAGTTTCTTATGAAATCATTTTGGTTTCTTTTCTTTCGCCGTCGAACTTGCTTTTTGGAGATCACCTTCGTTTAACTTGAGGTAATTCTCAGCCTGCTGAATCAGGTTCTTGAGGTCCGGCGCAGACATAGTGTGAAGGTAATCGATTTCGCCTTGAATTTCCTTGAGAATATTCGCTAGCTTGGCCTGACGTTCCTCAATCGTTAATAGAGTTTCAGCAAGGTCCCGGGACCCGCTAGAAGACTCGTCAAAGCGATTTCTGTTCAATATCCATATGGCCAGGGGAAATCCTAGGGCAATTAGAACCAATAACCCCACCATCAATTTTAGGTAGCGGACTACTTCTTGACTTACTATTTTGTTGAAATAACTACGGTCTTCAGCTTTTTCTCCGGTAAATTTGATTGATTGAAGGGTTTTCTCAATCTTCTCAAACCGATCCTCAATTGACGAAGACGAAGATTCCTGGTTCTGAATGCTTTTGTCGGGACTTTGATTTACCCCGTTATCAGTTACTGCGAACAAGGGGGATATACTAAACACGGTTAGCAGCGTAAAAGCGCTCAACAACAACGGCAGGACACGATATCTGGATATCGACATTCCCTCGCATTTCTTCCGCAATTTCATAAATGGTTTCTTGAAAAGCATTCGACTTCCTCCCTCAACTAATCAAACCCATTTGACGGCCTACGCGTCCACAAATTTCAACTACCTTTTCGAGATCGTCAACTGAATGTGTTGCCATAAGACACATCCTGATCCTTTGCCCTCCAGGCGGAACTGCTGGAGAAACCACGCAGTTCGTAAAAATCCCTTCATCGAACAGAAGGCGCCAAAAAATCGCTGCGCGAGCGTCATCTCCAACTATCATCGGCACAATCGGTGTCTCAGTGGGACCTGTATCGAACCCCAATTCAATTATTCGTTTCATCAAGAAGCGAGTGTTCTCCCAGAGGTGTTCGCGGATTTCCGGTTCAGTCTGAATTACTTCGATAGCCGCCTGGACCGCTGCTATTGAAGCAGGTGGCATTGATGCTGAGAATATTAAGGCGCGAGAATTATGCCTGATATAGTTAATTACAGAAGCTTCACCGGCAATGAATCCTCCGAGCGATGCCAGAGATTTACTAAATGTTCCCATGACAAGGTCAACTTGATCAGTTAATTGAAAATGCTCGAGAGTCCCTCGTCCACCGTCTCCAAGAACCCCTAGCCCATGAGCATCGTCAACCATTATGCGGGCCCCATATTCCTTAGCCGCTGAAACAATATCGGGTAAGGGCGCAATATCACCCTCCATACTATAGACACCGTCCACAATAACCAGGATCCCATCTGAATCACCGCTGGCTTCGAGATTCCGCCTCAATGATTCCACGTCATTGTGACGGAAACGTCGAACTTTTCCAAAAGATAGTCGAACTCCCTCGAGAATGCTGGCATGCGCCAGGCGATCCACTATCACGGTGTCAGATCGAGACAAAAGTGGCGCTATCACTCCCTGGTTGGTCAAAAAACCGGTTGTGAAAACTTGGGCCGATTCTTTACCAACAAAATTGGCAAGGGACACTTCTAATTGTTCGTGCATTTCCAGAGTGCCGTTCAAGAATCTAGAGCCTGAACAACTCGTCCCGTGTCTCTCCAGAGCCTTCATGGCAGCTTCTTTAACCTTTGGATGGGTCGTCAAACCCAGGTAATTGTTTGAACCGACCATTATCATGTCACGGCCGTCTACTGTCACATGTGGTCCATTCAAAGCTGAAATTGCCTTGAAATAGGGGTAAAAACCCAGCTCAATCGCTTCTCGATCTCGTTTAAAGGAATAACACTTTTCAAAAAGATCTTTCATGTTCCTGCGCTTTCAAGAGAGATAGCGATTCTACGAGAGATTTTCATCTCCAGCTTTCTCCTCTCAACAGTAAGCATGACTGTTGGAACCGAAAACCATTCTACGCATGATTATATCATCACGTCAAGATCATGAATCCGAGCCCTCGGCGCCTCATGATCAGCCAAAAAAAAAACGATCACCGACGGTATAAAAGCCGGTGATCGGGAATCGTTCTCAGATTGTCCAATAAGGGCTAGGTGTTATTTCTTGACGTCGCCGGTCGCGGCTCCGTGCAGCTTGACCTCAACCTTCTCGTCGAGACCCTGGTAGTACTTCTGCAGAATCGCAACAACTTCAGGCCTTGAGAATTCAGGCGGTAGCTCACCACCCTCAGACAGGGTCTTTCGGACCATCGTTCCGGAAAGAAGTAAACGGTCTGCCTTGCCATGCGGGCACGTTCTCATAGAAGCCATACCGCCGCATTTGAAGCAGTGGAAAGTCCAATCAATGTTTAGCGGCTGGAGTTCGAGCGCCCCTTCAGGAATCTTATCAAAGATCGTCTGAGCGTCAAATGGTCCATAGTAATCACCAACGCCCGCGTGGTCTCGGCCTACGATCAAGTGGCTGCATCCGTAGTTTTGTCTGAAAACACCATGCAACAGAGCTTCTCTTGGACCGGCGTATCTCATTTCCATCGGATAGCCTTTAGTCACAACGGTGTCCTTAACAAAATAGTTGTCAACAAGAGCGTTGATCGCGTCAACTCGAACGTCAGCAGGAATGTCACCGGCTTTTAGCTTACCCAGCAATTGATGGATAATTATGCCGTCCATGACTTCGACAGCTATCTTAGCTAGAAACTCATGGGACCTGTGCATTGGATTACGCAACTGCAAAGCTGCAATTCGTTTCCAACCTTTTTGCTCAAATATCGCCCTTGTTTGAGCGGGTGTGCCATAGAGATCGCCATATTCTTCAGGGAATCCACCTTCAGTCAATACCTTGACGGGTCCTGCAAGATTATATTTCCCTTGGGCCATGACCTTCTGCACGCCAGGGTGTTCCATATCATCGGTGGTGAAAACTTTTTTGCACTCATAAGCTTTGTCGATAGTATACTTTTCAGTCACTTTCATAGTGGCGACCGTATAACCATCATCTGAGTCAACCAGAGCTATCTCATCACCTTCTTTAACACTTTCGTCATCAGTAGAAACCGTGATCGGAATAGGCCAAAAGAGTCCGTTAGCCATCTTGAATTCGTCGCATACACCTTTCCAATCAGCTTTGGTCATGAAACCTTCAAGCGGTGTAAAAGCGCCACAACCCATCATAAGGAGATCGCCGGTTTCTCTGGATGAAATGTTGATTTTCTTGAGAGTCTCGGCTCTTTTCTTCTCCGCTTCTAGTGCTGCGCCTGTTAGCATTAAAGGTTTTAATCCCCCACCACCGTGAGGTCTCACCAGCTTACTTTTCGACATTTCTAGTCCTCCTTGAACGTTATGCCTTGGTAAAAGCACTCCCCGACCACGGGCCCAAGAGTCACGGGACCTCCAATCTCACGTTCGGGGGTGTCTTTTCGAAGTTGTGGTAAAAACTGAAAT
Source organism: Deltaproteobacteria bacterium (assembly GCA_026388665.1). Taxonomy (GTDB): domain Bacteria; phylum Desulfobacterota; class Desulfomonilia; order Desulfomonilales; family Desulfomonilaceae; genus CAJBEZ01. Next base: position 23,243 of record JAPLJJ010000049.1, on the reverse strand, counting down.
GAGTTGTTAGTCTAATTGCGAGAAGCCTCCTTGTCAAGGAAAAAGCATGACATTTAGAACCGTTACGCGTTTTTTCGTACGTCCTTCACCGCTGTTAAAGGTTTCCCAATCTCCCCTCTTCCAACCGTTCTCGCAAACCACGTGCCACATGACTAAAAATTTAATCTATGAGGGAACTTAGACTGCATAAGAATTCTTACGCTAATTTATATCCATACCAGTTTAGTTTACACACATGAAGCATGTCAGTTTTTTTTACAGATTGTAAAAATTAAGGATTAATTACTCAGGCCATCTGAAATGACATGTGTTGGTTTTCTTAAATTTCCGCTCTTGACCACTTTTGTCAGATCCCTCGTATGAAGTTGAAACAAAAACAAGATATCAATTTTCTTATGGTAGGTTAGCCGATACGAGATCCGGAATCTTCCAGTGGGCAAGCACCGGCCCCATTGGAGAATCGCTAAACCTTTTAGCCACCCTCATTCCGGACATTTCCTTGGTCGAAAAGTAGGCTAGGGGATTATACATTTGATTGGCTACCCGAACCTCCAGATGAAGATGAGGTCCGGTAGATCTTCCCGTGTTGCCGACAAGGGCAATTTTCTGACCTCTGCGAATGAGCTGGCTAGGTTTGACCAGGATGCCGGACAAATGTGCGTAATAGGTATATGCGCCTTTCCCATGTTCTATCAACACAGTGTTACCGTATCTCCTGAAGCGTTTTTGGCTTCCTGTGAAGACCACTCGGCCATCCGCGCACGCTAGTACCGGATTCCCTACAGGAGCTGCAATATCCAACCCCTTGTGGAAACTACCCCACCGAAACCCAAAGGGTGACGTTAACACCCCCTGTGGCACAGGAAACCTGAGTTCAGGAACGTTTGGATGCCTTAGACCTCGGATCGCGCCGGCTACAAGATATCGAGATTGTGAATCTTTTGAGCCTACTAGAGGACGCGCTGAATTGTGAGATCCTTTGGAATCAATGTCAGACAAAAGAGCAGTAGCGGGTAGAAATATGGTTGCTCCCCCTGTCAACTTGAAAGGAACCTCCAATTTGTTGACTTTGGCCACTGCTTTGAGATCCAGACCATAAACATCGCATATGTGCTCTAGGGTCTCTCCCTGACCTACTACATGAAAAGCCCCTTCCTCGTCTGAGGGGGCTTTACTTTTCTGACTTTTTTCAATCGCGACTTTTATGTTCGAAACATCGGGCATGGATGATCGTATTGAGGCAAGGTTTGTGGAACAACCCGCTAGAATCAATGTTGACAGGATGATTGACCAGCAGAAATTGAGTTTCGACATAATGACTATTTTATCGTTTTATACGCGAAAGTCAACATAATATATCGTTTTATCTCAAGGTGTTACTTATAGTTTACAATGTTTTACATTATGTAGGGGCTTAGTGAACAAAAAAGGCCGACTTAACTAGAGTTGAATCGGCCTTTTCCCAACTGATCGAGTTTGAATCGGGGCTTAAGACGTCACTACTTTTGTGGGGGCTGTCCAGGAGTTGATGTAGGAGCAACAATGTTCTGTTGCGCCTGATTCTTGGTATCTTCGTCTTTGATTTTTTGAGCTTCTTCGGCCCATTTTTTCGCGTTAAGTGACGCCATCTGCTGCTTCAGAACAATCAATTCTTGATCGTAGCTCTTGACCTGTCTGGCAAGGTTTGTCTTTGCAGAATTCTTAATCTCTTCAATCTGAGAATCAATTTTGGATATCTGGGAATCCATCTGGACTCTCTGCTTAATCAGATTGTCGGCCTGGCCCATAAGAGACTTGATCTGCTGATCCATAGCGCTGTCACTCTGTTGCTTGGCCTGATTTATTTGTGTTTCAACACGGTCGGCTTTTTGCTGTAGGGCCGCGATCTGAGCCATCAAGTCCTCCGCATGTACGCTTGACCCAAAATTTATTAGGAGGACCGAGGCGGCTAGTAAAAATATTGCGGTTTTTTTCATGGGGCAACTCCTCAAAAAGATGTGCAAAATAGGCTCCGGCCTAATTCGACACACGTCATACCACATCTAATTAAAAAATCAATATAAAGATACCTTATTTTAATTTGTTATTTAGTTTTTATTATGTAATGTTTTATATAAAATTATTACTTATACGTTATGTCATGAATTATTTATCTTTTATAGAAATACCACAGACCGATAAAAACTATGCTGAAGTTGCACACGTTTCTTTTTATTTCTTCAAAGTAAAATCTAACTTTTTAGGTTTACTTTCTGCGATTCGGGTGATAGAGCACGCAAACAAAGTATTATGGACACGTCCCGGCACTTCTAGTAAAAGGGCGCACTGGAAACAAGGAGATTTGGTCCATTGAAACTGAAGCTCCTTTATAAACATAATTATCTCAGGCAATTGTTTTCCTTCTTAAACATGTCAAGGCTAAACCTTTCCTCTGGGTCCCAAAGAATCTTGGCTGCTCTAATTTCAAGTGTATTGCTATTATTTTTATTCTATTCCGACTCTTTTTCATCGAATTCTCTTATGCCTGGTGAAGAAAGATCCAGTCTGTTTTATGCCATTACGCACCTCCCTTTATTTGCATATGGGGTTCTCTTTCTGGTCTTCGCCCTCTCGGTTGCAAATTTGGTCTTTCAATTTAGGTTTGTTCGAGGCTGGAGTTGGCCTGCCCGATTTCCGGGCGCTACAGACCCCAAAGGTGTAACCGGGCGTTCAGTCGGACATTCCGGAAAACCAGCCCATCACCATGGCCCCCGAAATCTGGATACGTACAAAATCAACCCCAAGCCTCTTAAGGATGGGATTGTAGCTATCCGAAGCCTCAACAAAGATGGTGACCAGACAACTCTGTTCCCACCAACCCCTCTTGATGGCACGAATCATCCCCTCCCTGAATTTGGTTCACCGATAGAGAAGCATTCCACCGAAACAGCATCCCCTGAAAAGGATGTTGACGGGGGAACAACGGGTAAGGAATTTCGATTCTCTTCCGCTGTTGACGTACCCTCTCATGAGGAAGTTGAACGCAGGGAAAAGAAACGACTTGTTGTTTCAGGTTTCGTTCTTGGCCCTGATGACAAACCTCTTGGATCAGCGGTTGTTTATCTCGCAGACACCATGGGAAACAAGATGGGCCAATCGTGCCGTAGCAACGCTGAGAATGGTTCTTTCAAGGTTCTTGTTCACGAAACAGGTTCTTATTTGCTGCATGCGTACAAGCGAGGGTATGCAATGGCCGATGATCAGCCGATACCCATTCCAATTGAGTCCGGCAAAATTGAGGAATTTGTCGTAAACCTGATATCTCAAGGATGTTTGATTCAGGGCCGAGTTGTTCTGCAAGAGGCATTATCGCCGGTACCAAACATTGAAATCAAATGTGTTTGTAAAAGAGAAAGCTTTACTGGGGCTTCACGTACAGATGACGAGGGTAATTTCCGATTCCCTAACGTGCCCATGAATTCCGAATGCTACTTAGAAGCCTTTGACAACAACGGGAGTGTGTTGACTAGGACTGAAGGATTTCAAACTGTGCAAAAGAAGCAACTTCATAGAGATATTCAGATACCTCTTGCCGCCTCGGCGCCTTATTACGACTCTCCAGAGGTCCTTAACCCCTTTCTTGAATCTAAACAGGATGATGGAAGGAATGACGTGGTGATATCGGTCTCAGGTTCTTAAGTTGAGTCATCAACTCTGCTGAACCGAGTAAACTCCTTTTCTTTGGACAATAGAATCCCGGTCACTACACTTCTCACCCTAGCATTTCTCACACCAAGAATCCTTCTGGCCAATTCACAAACAATCTCCGGGTTCTCGATCTGATCAAGTTTATTCAAAAAAACAATAACTTTCGCTGTCTCAGGGATCTCACGCAGAGCCCCTTTAGGGTGATCGAAGAGCAACGCTATTTCATGAGGAGTTATTTCCCCGCCGCGATCTAAATTGGTGACCCGCAAGAATTCTTCTAACCGAAAAACGTTTTCTTGAGTCGCAGGTAAAAAGACAGAGTCCAGGCCAATGATTGGGATCACAAGATCGGCAAATTCAGGAACAACCGGCTCAGATTCGTTAGGCGCTTTAATTGGCCGACCAGACGCCCCATCAGCTTCAACAATTACATGGTCAACCAATGACAACAGGGGAAAAATTTCTTCAGGCATAAGACCAAGGACTTTTCCTGTAATGGTGTCAACTTTCAGTCCTAGTGTTATATGTCTATGATGTTGCACCTCTGAGGTTATTTGTTCTAGCTTCGGTATGCCGTTGTCTCCCAGGAAGAGTAGACAAGATGATTGGTCTGGGGATGGGGGATAGATTTTTGTTGAGGTGGTCGAAATTACGGTTTTTCCCCTCTCAACCATATTTTTGGCCAGATTATACATCAGTGATGTCTTGCCGCCCGCCCCGACGAGCGCTATACAACGTGTAACAGACTTTATTTCTAACGCTGAAACCAGTTCTTCAAATATCTCAGTTCTTGTTTCTAATAGTTCTGATGATGGATCGTCGGGTTTCATTGTCTCCGAGAGATTTTTTCTGTGGGAAATCATAAGGACACTCGCTGAGAACTTACGCATATGCTATACCACAAACTGGACCAAGATTCAGGAGAGACGGAGTGATTGAACGACTCAGACAAGACGCTTTTAAGATTTTTGACAAGTGCTTGAAAGCTGCTGATCCGGAAGAGGCTGTACGGAAATTTGTCCATGTCTCTAACGATTCTCTTCTAATAGCGCCAGACATAAAAATTAGCCTTAGCCAATTCGATAGAATTGTTGTTGTCGGCGCAGGGAAGGCCTCGGCGATGATGTGCAGGGCCTTGGAAGGTCTCTTGGGAGCAAGGCTCGACATCGGATTATTATCAGTCAAATATGGCCATGCCCTAAACCTTGAGCGGACAAGAATAATAGAGGCAGGTCATCCAATTCCGGATGAAGCCGGCCTTAAAGCTACTAATGAAATAATCGCTCTACTCTCGTCACTCGGCCACCGAGATTTGGTGTTTTCATGCATATCAGGAGGAGGATCTGCTTTGCTGCCTGCTCCCGTAGACGGCGTCACACTAGAAAACAAGCAGCTCATGACTAGTCTTCTACTTGAAGCTGGAGCCGACATTCATGAAATCAACGCCGTGAGAAAACATCTTTCGGTCTCAAAGGGCGGCGGGTTGATGAAATTCGCATATCCAGCGTTTGTGATTAATCTTATCCTGTCGGATGTTGTAGGTGACGATCCGTCCGTGATAGCCTCCGGCCCTTTTTCTCCTGACAGGACAACCTGTGAAAATGCGATGCAAGTAATAAATAGACTGGATCTCGAAGATGTGGCGCCTAGGAGCGTCATGAAACACTTCCGGAAAATTCTTTCGGGAGAAGCGCCGGAGACACCAAAAACAGGAGATCCAATTTTCTCCCACGTTCGAAATGTTGTAATTGGCAGTAATCTCCTATCCTTGAACGCTGGAAAATATTTCGCCCAATCCCTTGGATATAACAGCTTGGTTCTCTCTTCCTTTATAGAGGGAGAAACAAGCCAAACGGCTCTTTTCCATGCAGCGATAGCCAAGGAGATAATTGGTTCGGCGAATCCAGTTGCGCCTCCAGCATGTATCCTCAGCGGAGGTGAAACTACGGTTAAAGTGAGCGGCAACGGGCTGGGAGGGAGAAATCAACATTTTGTTTTGAGCATATTGAAAAGAATCGAAGAGCTACCGGATTGTGTTTTCTTCAGCGCTGGATCGGACGGCACAGACGGCCCAACAGATGCGGCAGGCGCAATTGCGGATTCTTTTTCCTTTCAGAGAGCCGTTTCCATTGGCTTAGACCCGGACACGTATCTTTCTGATTTTGATTCCTATCATTTCTTTATGCAGTTGGGAGACCTTGTAATCACCGGACCAACCCTAACTAATGTTATGGACATTAGGATCGCTCTGGTCGGTGGATCAACGTGCAATAGTTAATACTCACATAGAAATCCCTTGCATGACCGGACTCGTTTTGGGACCTTCTTACTGTTTATGCTCCATTCACACGTTTTGGATAAGAAATGACCACCAAATCGCGCCCATCAGAATTTATCGTTAAGCCCTGGGTTTAGTCGATTGTAGAGCATTATTTGTTCTTGAAATGAAAGCCTATTCTTTCTGGTCTTGCATTTCAGATTACGGCACACCTGGCAACGAGTTTCTGAGCAGCTCTGACACATTTTACAGTCATCGCATGGTTTCTTTTTAAAAATGTCTTTTTCTTCTAAACTTGATTGCATCATCCTACCTCCGATGATAATTTACAACCGCTCTCGAGTATGTCAATTTCATCAATCCTAAAGCCCTGGGGCAAAAGAGGAAATCACTAATGGGCGGAGATGCAATAGGCGAAACCAATTTGAAGGAACTTTCCTTATTGGGAAGGGGAAAGGTCCGAGATGTTTATCAAGTTGAAGGCAAACTACTTATTATTTCAACAGACCGGTTATCTGCCTTTGATGTTGTCCTACCTGATCCGATACCTAGAAAGGGAGAGGTTCTAAATCAGCTCAGCCTTTTCTGGTTGAACAAGACTAGCCACATAGCGCCTAACCATCTCATTACCGCTAATGTTGACGATTATCCGCCACAGATTGAAAAGGATGCCGGACTGTTACGTGGAAGAAGCATGTTAGTCAAGAAAGCGTCCGTTTTCCCTGTGGAGTGTATTGCTCGAGGATACATAATCGGGAGCGGATGGTCGGAATATAAGTCTTCCGGTTCAATTAGCGGAATTCGTTTACCCAGAGGGTTGAAGCAGGCGGAAAAGCTTCCTGAACCTATATTTACCCCGTCAACAAAGGCTGAGATAGGCGAACATGACCAAAATATATCTTTCGATAAGGTAGTGGATCTCCAGGGAGCCGAAACAGCGAAATGGTTACGTGAAAAGACCCTTGAAATCTATAATTTCGGAGCATCCTGGGCTGAAGAGCGAGGAATAATTATAGCTGACACCAAATTTGAATTCGGCGTTATAGATAACACTTTTTCATTGGTAGATGAGATTTTGACCCCGGATTCTTCGCGGTTTTGGCCGATGGATCAATATCGGGTAGGCATGTCACCACCTTCCTTGGACAAACAGTACGTTAGGGATTATCTGGAAAGCCTAAATTGGGATAAGAAGCCGCCGGCGCCAGCGCTACCTAAAGAAGTGATACAGAACACATCGGAAAAATACCTGAATATTTACAAGATCCTAACAGGCTCCAGTCTGTGATATAATTATTACTGGATATGTCTCAATGACCAAGAATCAGGAAATTTTAACCCCAAAACGGTTGACTACGTATTAGGGACTTTTTATCCAGTTGTTTCTGGAGGACCCATGTATAAAAGCACTAAATTCATATTTATTACAGGCGGGGTTTTATCTTCGCTGGGCAAAGGTCTGTCCGCCGCGAGCATCGGCGCTTTGATGGAGTGTCGTGGGCTAACTGTGACTCTGCTAAAGATGGACCCATACATTAATGTTGATCCCGGCACTATGAATCCTTTCCAGCACGGTGAAGTTTTTGTAACAGACGACGGGGCCGAAACAGACCTTGATCTGGGCCACTACGAACGTTTCACCCATGCGATTTTGCGTCAGAAAAACAATTTCACCACCGGGCAGATCTATGACGCCGTGATTCAAAAGGAAAGGAGAGGAGAATACCTTGGCGAAACCGTCCAGGTGATTCCACACATAACAGACGAGATCAAGAACAAGATTAGAAGCTTGGGAAACGGGGTAGATGTAGCTATTGTTGAAGTTGGCGGTACCGTAGGGGACATCGAGAGTCTTCCCTTTTTGGAGGCTATCCGACAGTTGAGAGTCGACTTAGGCCCTCAAAATGTTTTGTATATTCATCTCACTTTACTTCCTTTTGTCAAGGCATCAGGGGAGGTAAAAACTAAGCCAACTCAACATAGTGTAAAGGCATTGAGAGAGGTAGGCATTCAACCAGACATTTTGATCTGTAGAACTGAAAAGAAGATAACTAGGGACATCAAGGAAAAAATAGCTTTATTTTGCAATGTTAGGCCCGAAGAGGTCATTGCGGCAGAAGACGTCAATTGTATTTACGAAGTGCTTCTGAACTTTCACCAAGAAGGGCTGGACCAGAAAATAGTAGAGCTTCTCAATATTTGGACCAGAGCGCCCCGACTCGACGAATGGCGGTCTTTTATAGAAGCGGTAAAATCTCTCAATATTTCCATAACCATAGGAATTGTAGGCAAATACGTAAACCTTCAGGAATCTTACAAAAGTTTAAATGAGGCGCTATTCGCAGGAGGCGTTAAGAATAAGGCGAAAGTAAACCTCAAGTTCATTGATTCTGAATTCCTTTCAGACCAGAACATGAATTCAGAATTTTCAGACTTAGACGGGATATTGGTTCCAGGAGGATTTGGTTCTAGGGGAATTGAAGGGAAAATTAAGGCTGTCCAGTTTGCAAGAGAGAACAAATTACCTTTCTTTGGGATATGTCTCGGCATGCAAATGGCTGTCGTTGAATTTTCCAGAAATGTCTGTGGTCTCAACGGCGCTAACTCCACGGAATTTAGTCCAGACACTCCATATCCCGTAATCCACCTGATGGATGAACAACGTTCAATAACCGATAAAGGCGGTACTATGCGTTTGGGAGCTTATGAGTGCGTCATCCCTGAAGACTCTGAATGTCACCGTATTTATGGAGCCAGGCGAATCAGCGAACGACACCGTCACCGATATGAATTCAATCCTGAATATATATCAATCTTGGAGGAGAAAGGTCTAAGGGCTGGAGGGCTTTCTCCAGATGGAAGACTTGTAGAGATGGTGGAATACATTGATCATCCGTGGTTCATAGGGTGTCAGTTTCATCCGGAGTTCAAGTCCAAGCCCATGGATTCTCACCCTTTGTTTGCTTCCTTTATAAAGGCTTGCCTTGATTGCAAGACGAGAAAAGAACAAGAGAAATAATAGTTTCAGAGTCTGCCTAATCAGGAAAGTAGGCAAAGGATTTTCATGAAAACGACAGATTGAAGCTTATCTTCTTTTAGCTGATTAATTCGCAAGCCAGAATTTGTGAGCCACTACTCAGGTAGCAGCTTTTGTGGAGTTTTCTTAGATGTCATCCTTGATTAATTGGCCAAAAATACCTGTGGGCGAATTCGATCTATCTCACAGGGAATCCCTATTTTTCATAGTTGGGCCATGTGTGATCGAAACACCCGAAATCACTTTACAGGTAGCAAATGAGGTCGCGAGAATCAGCCACGCATATAAAGTCCCCATGTTATTCAAATCGTCATTTGATAAAGCAAACAGGACGTCTATTGATTCTTTTCGCGGCCCAGGATTAGAAAAGGGATTGGAGATATTGTTCAATATTCGATCAACTACAGGTCTCCCAATCGTCTCGGATATACATACTGTGGACCAAGCTGAAGAAGCGGCTCAGGTATTGGATGTGTTACAGATTCCAGCGTTTTTGAGTCGGCAGACGGATCTGTTGGTCGCGGCAGGTCGAACCGGTAAAACATTAAACATAAAGAAAGGCCAATTTCAGGCCCCTCAGGACATGGAGCACGCGGTAAAGAAGGTTATGTCCACAGGAAACTGCAAAATTCTTCTTACAGAACGAGGAGTTAGTTTCGGATATCAAGACCTGGTAGCGGATATGCGCTCGATAGGCAGGATGAAATCTTTCGGTTTTCCGGTTGTATTTGACGCTACTCATTCGGCGCAATTCCCAGGGGCCGGTTCCGGTAAATCGAGTGGAGACAGGTCTCTTGTGCCTCTTTTGGCGAGAGCTGCAGTAGCCTCGGGAGCCAATGGTATATTTCTGGAGACTCATCCTGATCCTGACCGAGCTTTATGTGACGGTCCAAATTCTTTAGCTTTAAGAAATCTTGAGCCCTTGGTGTCTAACCTGATCCAAATACACAGGCTCGTTCCTTGCGATGAGCCCGAATTCTCAGAACCTGAGAAAGAGAGTCCGTCATTTACGCCTGTCCCATCTGACAATATGCTTGGCCGTCTCAAATCAATAAAGTTGATAATTTTTGATGTGGATGGTGTTTTGACCGATGGAAGAATTGTCTTTGCAGGTAATGATCTGGAAATAAAATCGTTTAATGTCAGAGATGGGCATGGTATAAAACTTGCTTTAAAGAGCGGCTTGAATATTGCGCTTGTGACAGGTCGCACATCCGACGTAGTCACACGAAGAGCTGTAGACCTTGGTGTCGAAAGAGTCTTTCAAGGGATTTGGGATAAGAAACCGGTAATGGAACAACTCCTTAGTGAGTTAAAGCTGGAAAGCCGGGAAGTCGCTGTTGTTGGAGACGATGTTGTTGACATACCTATGCTGCGTCTCGCAGGGTTGGCTGTTACAGTCCCGGAAGCGCCGATTGAAGTACGAAAAGAGGCTCACTACGTGACAAATCATGCTGGGGGTTCCGGAGCCGCAAGAGAACTAATTGAAATGATCTTGAAAGCCCAAGATAAGTGGAGCCAGGTAATGGCAAGATACAACCAATAACGTACACCTAGTTGAATTGGCTATTATTTGATATAATGGATTGTACGTGTTGGGTAATCTGTCATGGAGAGACAAAAAAATTAGGTTGGCTTTTTGTTTTTTAGTTGAACATGGACCACAAACACATTGAAAGGCATTTCCGTCTGAAGAATTTGAAGCGGGCATCCCAAATCCTGGTTTTGGGAGTTCTGCTGCTGCTCGTTTCGGGTTTAGCGGCATCTCGTTTGGTTCGGGACAAGAATGAAGATTTTCGAAGTTCTCCGATATCTGCCGAAGGCAGTAGAATCGAAAATTTCACCTATTCGGCCTCGGGATCTCATCGCTGGGACCTTCAAGCGGCAAACGCTCAAGTATCCGACACCTTAGATAGCGTGAAGTTAACTTTACCAAATATCGTGTATTATGGTGGTCTTGGCGGGGCTATATATTTGACGGCCCAGTCTGGAAATCTCGATAAAAAAACCGGCTTTGTCACCGCCAAAGGCGGGGTAAAAATTCGCTACAAAGATTTTGAGTTTTCATCTAATGACGTCGATTATTCCGAAGGTTCATTGCAAGCTGCAACATCCTCTCCTGTGTCACTCAATGGAGGGAATCTTAAACTTACCGGAAAAGGCTTGAAACTATCAGTTGAGAAGGAAGAAATACTGATCGAACAAGAGGTGAAAGCCAGTCTATTCGATGTCAAATGGATAGATTCTGGACGAAAGCTTCCTATGTGAGTCAGAGGAGCTAGACATGTTTCGCCTCGCCATTATATCTGCAATTATCTGTGCCCTCTTTTCGACACCAGCTCCTGTCTGCTGTCAAAGTGATTTTTTGGCTCTTGGCCCTTCGTCCGATCAACCAATCAATATAACCTCAAGACGTTTCTCGGCAAAAAATATCGCCGGTGGAAAAGAAGTTACCTTTGAAGGATCCGTCAAAGTCCAACAGAGTGATTTAGTTCTGACGTGCGACAAGTTGGTCATAATGTACGATGAGAAAATGGCCGGCTCCGGTCAGGCTGGATCGTCAAGGAAACAGTTGACCAAGGAGTTACAAACGTCAAGTGGAATAAAATCAATAACTGCTTTGGGTAACGTTAAGATGACGCAGAATGATCGCATGGCAGTTGCCGGCAAAGCTGTCTTTGATAATGGACTACGGACAATAACCTTAACAGAGGGGCCTCCAAGGCTCTGGCAGGGACCGGATGTTCTGGTTGCCCAAACTATCATTATTTATCTTGATGAAAATCGTTCCGAGCTGCTTGGAGGAGATGATTCTTTAATATCTGCAACCATCAATCCAGGAAAATCCAAAAAAGATAAGGAGAAATAGTTACGTCCGAGAGAGAGCTGCGTGCTCGAGGTTTAATAAAAGAATACGGAGGCCGTCGTGTTGTTGATCACGTCAGCCTCCGTATCGCGTCTGGTCAGGTAATAGGTTTGCTGGGGCCTAATGGCGCGGGGAAAACCACAACTTTCTACATGATCACCGGGCTTATAAGGCCTGACGAAGGCGCTGTTTTTTTAGACGAACAAGATATTTCAGAATTACCGGTTTATCTGAGGGCGAGACTCGGCATTAGCTACCTTCCTCAAGAAACGTCCGTTTTTAGAAAACTCACTGTAGCTCAAAATGTAATGGCCATTCTGGAAACTATCGAAACAGATAAAAGCCGAAGACAGGAACGCCTGGAAGAGTTATTGTCCGAATTGGACATTTCGAGCCTTAGACATCAACGTGCAGAGAACCTCTCCGGCGGGCAGAAGAGAAGGTTGGAAATAACCAGAGCTTTAGTGACAAAACCTGTTTTTATGCTTCTAGATGAGCCTTTTTCAGGTTTGGACCCTATTGTAGTCTTGGAAATTCAAAAGATAATTTTGAAATTGAAGGAGAGCGGTATAGGCATAGTCATAACAGATCATAATACTAGAGAAACTCTAGGGGTATGTGATAAAGTATATCTTTTGGATAAAGGTCGTATCCTTGAAGAAGGCACACCCGAAGTGATCGCTTCCAGCGAACGCGCTAAAGCGGTCTATTTGGGCAAAAAGTTTAGCATGTAGTTCAGTCCAATAATCATGGTTCTGCAAATCAGACAGCAACTGCGTCAGGTCCAGCAACTGGTCATGACGCCCCAATTACAACAGGCGATAAAACTGCTCCAGTACAACCATCTGGAAATGGTTAACGCTGTTGAACAGGAAATGAAAGAGAACCCCGCGTTAGAATCGGCCAGTTTTGATGAGCCGTTTACTGATCAGGAGGCGCCTACCAGAGATGATTTGAAGTCTCTTGAGGATCTGACGACTGAACCCATAGCCCCACGTTCTGATGTTTCAGCGGCTGACTGGGATAATTATTTGGAAAATTTTGGCGGAGACTATTCTCCTCCGTCACGAGAGTTTTCGGACCGGCCGTCTTTTGAAAACCTGATTTCGTACAAAAACACCCTGTTTCGTTACATACTTGAACAACTCCGATTAAGTCGAATAGAAGATGATGACCGTCGAATTGCCGTTCAGATCATAGGAAACCTTAATGATGACGGTTACCTTGACATTTCTCTGCAAGACCTGGCAACAAGTCTGAGTGTATCCGTAGATAGGGTAAAATTCGTTCTCAGTAGGGTTCAAGAATTTGAGCCAGTGGGGATTGCCGCCAGAAATTTGCAGGAATGTCTGCTGATCCAGGCAAAGTCCTTAGAAAAACCGAATGAGTTAGTGATTCAAATTCTGGAAGAAGCTCTTGATCTTCTTCAGTCAGGTAAAATGGAAAACCTGGCCCGTAAAATGAAAGCCTCGATGAACGATATAAAGGTGGCGATTCATTTAATATCAAGCCTGGATCCAAAACCTGGGAGAATATTTAGTGGTGCGGACACGGTTTATATAGCGCCTGATATCTTTGTATTTAAGACTGGGAATGACTATTCTATAATTCTGAATGATGATGGTTTGCCACGGCTTCGAATTAATGCTCTTTTTCAAAAGGAACTACACAATGGGTCTCCCTCATCATCTACAAAGGATTACCTTCAAGAAAAGATGCGGAGCGCAATGTGGTTGATAAAGAGTATTCATCAGCGCCAAAGAACAATTTACAAGACGGCTCAGTCGATATTGAAATTTCAAAGGGAATTCTTTGATAAAGGCATTGATTATTTGAGGCCCTTGGTTCTCAAAGATGTGGCGGATGACATAGAAATGCATGAATCTACCGTTAGTAGGGTAACTTCTAACAAGTACATCCATACGCCAAGGGGCATATTTGAGCTGAAATTTTTTTTCAACTCGGGGATAAAACATGGAACCGAGACAATTGCGTCAGAATCTGTAAAAAACCAGATTTTGAGAATTGTGAAATCGGAAAATCCTAAGAAACCAATGAGTGATAAACAAGTAGTGGAGGAATTAGCCGGACTGGATATAACTATCGCCCGACGAACAGTTGCGAAGTATAGAGAAATGCTTGGAATTCCTCCGTCTAGCAAGAGAAAAAAGAAGTTTTGATAAAGAGATCCACTAAGTGGGTCTGTTTAAGGAGGTCATGAAATGCAAGTTTCCGTAACTTTTAGACATATGGAGCCTTCTGACGCGCTCAGAAACTATGTCCAGGACAGAACAACAAAACTGACCAAGTACATAGATCGGCCGCTGGAGAGCCAGGTTACTTTGTCAGTTCAAAAATTCCGTCAAATGGCAGATGTTGTGATCAACGCTGACGGCCTGCGTATCGCTGGGCAAGAAGCCCATGAAGACATGTACGCGGCTATTGATCTCGTAATGGATAAAATTGAAAGACAGGTCAAGAAGTACAGAGAAAAAATCAGAAAGCACAAACCTTCGCAAGGGAAAGAACTAAGGTGGCGACGAGAAATTTATCAGCCGGAAAGTTTTGAGGATGACAGAGAACCGGTTATCGTAAGAACAGAAAACTATTTTATCAAACCGATGTCTGTGGACGAAGCCGCGATGCAAATGGACCTTTCTCACCAGGATTTCTTGGTCTTCAACAATGCTTCAAGCCAGACTATCAATGTCGTTTACAGAAGAAAAGATGGAAATTATGGACTTATAGTTCCACAAAGCGCTTGATAAAATATAGATTTTTTGAAGCAGAACCTAACCTCGAGATAGAGCAGATTTCGGTCTGGGCTCCGGGTTCGGCGATTTTGACGATCAGACTGTACCTCAAACAGATTTAACGACTCAACAAGGGTGTAGGCCGCCTACACCCTTTAAATTGTTATGTTAGACCCCGACCAAAAGGGGGACGAAAGAGTTTTCAAATGAGGATATTAGACTTCCTCCGCAGTGACTCGATAATAGGATCGATGCAGGCTTCGTCTAAAGATGAAGCTCTAACCGAGTTATTGGGACCCATACTCGCGGCCTATCCCAACCTTGACAAGACAAAACTGCTTCAGACAATTCTGGATCGAGAAAAACTTGGAAGCACTGGACTAGGAGGCGGAGTAGCGATACCACATGGTAAGTTTGAAGGATTGGATCGACTAGCAGCTAGTTTTGGACGGAGTCAAAAGGGTATTGATTTCTCATCCATGGACAATAAACCTGCCTACCTTTTTTTCATGTTGATTGCGCCCAAGAATTGCGCTGGTGATCATTTGAAAGCCTTGGCTCGTATTTCAAGACTATTCAAAGACCCCCTCTTAACTAATAATCTGAGGCAAGCGAACAAATCAGATGAAATTTTCAGGCTTCTGGAAGAAAGTGATCTAAAATTTCCTTAATTGGGTTGAGACGTGATTCGGCCTAATCTTTCTTTCGGGTCGGGTCACGATCAGTTCAAGAATCAGCCTTATAAGCGCAAAGATCACCACACATTGTACAGGTTTCATGATCTTCTGAACACGTTTTGGCTCTGATATTCCTTGCCAGTTCAGGAGAAATCGCCAGTCTCAATTGTTCAGTCCAATTTCTTTCTTTTCTGGCTCGACTCATCTGGTTGTCCCATCTCCAGGCGTCTTCCCTTCCACGAGCGAGATCTGCAGCGTGGCCTGCCACCCTTGCCGCCAGGACCCCCATTTTGACGTCTTCCACACTTGGCAGCCCCAAGTGTTCAGAAGGAGTCACATAGCACAGGAAGTCGGCTCCATGTGACGCTGCAATAGCTCCCCCAATTGCCGATGTGATATGATCCAAGCCGGGAGCGATATCGGTCACTAAAGGACCAAGAACGTAAAAGGGAGCGTTGTCGCATAGTTGTTTTTGTAACATAATTTGTGACGCGATTTGATTTAAAGGAACGTGTCCAGGTCCCTCTATTATGGCTTGAACCCCTTTTGCCCTTGCGCGCCGATTCAAATCTCCCAGAGTTATCAACTCTTCGACCTGAGCAGCATCCATAGAATCCGCTATCGCTCCTGGTCTTAAACCATCGCCTAGACTTAACACCATGTTGTATTGCTTACATATATCCAAGACTTCATCGTAGCGCTCGTAAAGAGGGTTTTCCTTTTCGTTGGATCTCATCCACCTAGCTATGAAGCTACCCCCTCGGCTAACTATGCCACATACTCGCGGTTTCCTTTTCAGGTGCTCAATGGCGCTCTGCGTCACACCGCAGTGAACAGTGACAAAACTTATTCCGTCTTCACCATGCAACCTGATGGCGTCAAGCATCTCGGCGGCTGTCATTTTCTCGGCGGAACCAAGTGACCGAAGAGATTTGACTATTGCTTCATATATCGGAACTGACCCTACCGGCACAGCCGATTCTTTTACTATTTTTTTTCGGATTGACCTTAGATTTCCGCCTGTCGAAAGATCCATAACCGCATCTGCGCCAGCCTTTATAGCAGCCTCGAGCTTAAGCAGTTCAAGGTCTTCGTCCACTAAATCAGGGGATGTGCCGATGTTAGCGTTAACCTTAACTCTTAAACACTCTCCGACCGCCACGGCCTTTCCGGCAGGAGGTGCTTTGAATATTACAGCTCTGCTATTATTCAATTTGTCTTTTAGTGTCTCAGGGGTAATACGCTCCTCAGAGGCGATCTCTTCCACCAGTATATTCAAGTCCTGCTTCTCCAATTTCGTAGGTTTGTAGTAGTATATTGGCTAACCATACAATTGTCCATATGTGCTTCAGTCAACGAATCATAGTTAAGACCGAAAAACATTATACATTAACATCTTGTCATGATTTTCCAGTTGGTCTCAGGAGACTCGGATGGATACTAGTCATAGAGGTCTTTCGGCGCTTATAGGGAGTTCTGTTGCTATTTTCTGGCCAGGGGCCTTTATTTTCGGATTCCCAGGAGTAATGGCGGGATACTGGCGTGACTCTTTTGGAGTTGGGCAAGGCGCTATTGGGGGCGTCATGTTTTTTGTGTTAGCCGCTGTTGGTGTGTTCATGTTTTTCGTGGGGAAATGGCAGGAAAAATTAGGGATACGAAATATGATTACAATTGGGGCTATTTTATGTGGCCTCAACGTTTTGGTCCTGCTATTGGCCAATAACATTTTCTGGATTTATCTGTGGGCCTTTATAAACGGAGCGGCATCTTGTTTCGTTTATATTCCCGCTTTAACAACGGTTCAAAGATGGTTTCCACAAAGACGCGGATTGGTTTCGGGAATAGTTAATCTCATGTTCGGTCTTTCCGCTGCAATAATGTCACCGTTGTTTGGAATTCTTATCCAATCATTCGGTTATGTTGGGATGGTACAAATTCTGGGGCCTCTCTCTTTCGTGACCGGGGTACTAGCCGCTCAGTTCACCGGGGCGCCAACTGTTGATTCTTTTTCGAACAGACCTTCTGTTTCTGGAGCCCCTGGGGGGCCTTCGTCAGCCACAATCTCTTCGCGTCAGGTTATCAAGATGCGAACATTTAGGGTTCTTTGGTTGGTGTGGGCTCTGCAGGGGGCTGCCGGTATCGCAATGGTCACTCTATCAACGAGTTACGGCCTAGCGAGAGGCTACACAATGGAATCAGCCGTGATCATACTTACAGCGTTCAACCTCGCGAACGGTTTGAGTCGACTAATTAGTGGTTATCTTTCAGATAGAATTGGTCGAAAGTTCACTATGAGTTCCACCTTTATCGTTGCGGCTTTTGCCTATTTTTTGCTTCCAAGTACCGAATCATTATTAATTCTCGCGTTATTGGCAATTGCCATCGGATTCGCTTTCGGATCTCTTTTTGCCGTTTCGGCCCCATTGGTTACCGATTGTTTTGGAATAAACAATTTCGGAGCTGTTTTTGGTCTGGTGTTCACGGCCTATGGCTTTCTGGCAGGCCCCCTAGGTTCAGCCCTAAGCGGCTACATGCTGGATTATACTCACGGAAATTATGCCCCGGTATTCGGATATCTTGGATGTTTTTGTCTGATTTCGTCAGGCTTGATCTGGTTAGTCAAACCCGTGAACTCTAAATAAAATCAGACCGTTCCAATAGGTTGGATGACAATTCTGAACCGTTTGAACATCTAATAATATTTCATACTTGACTTTACTGGAGGCTATGAAATCAAGAGTAGCTTCCCGCGGCTCTTCCCAATTTGTATCATCAACAAGAACAACACATTTGTCGGAAAAAAAACGCTCAGCTAAACGGAGCCCTTTCAACTGATTGTCGTAGTCATGTGGTCCATCATAGATGTAGAAACCGATTGGAGCAGAATGTTTTTCTTCTAAGTATTCAGAATAATTCATGTCATAAAACTGGTGGTTAGGGCTGCTGAACTTACTGAAGTTTTCCAGAAACTGTTTTTTCGGGCCCCCAAACTCGGAAAAGTTGTCAATACCCACACATAATTTGTCGCCATTCCCCACGATGCCTGACAAAAGAGTGAAACCAAACCAAACCCCTACATTAACAAACATCTCGTCAGATTTCATTTCTGATACGCCTCGATTAATTATCCCGCCAATTGCTGAAGTCGACATACGAGGCACCTTGATCAGTTTTTTCATACGTGAGCGAGTCTCCGAATCTTTTTCGGGATATTTCGTGTTGGCCAGATCAAATGACGCCCCAAATTTCTCAGGCGCCGGCATTCCTCCTGATTCTAAGATACGCGACAGACGAGACTCAAAATATGAATTTGATAAGGGGAGTTTGGTTTGAGGCTTAATGAATCGAAAAGAAATCTCTTTAACGTAATTAGCGTAATTCATCCCTAATGTTTCTATCCTAAGATTGTGTCAACTTCCGATTGAATTATTCGACATAAATGGTAATTCCGGTGGCGTCTTGAAATGGTGTTACAGCATGTATGGAATGTTTGCCACGGGAGGGATTCCAGTAGAATTCATAGGGAGGCGGGGTTCGTTCCACCTCTTTGCCGTCAACCATCCAGATAATGCTTTTTACTACAACTCGTGGCTGGGCTCGAAACGGTATTATTGTCTGAGAGAGGTTCTGGCATACGAATCGGTCACCATCGTGAGGGCTAATTATCTCGATAGCTGCTGATGGTCTTGTGGCCTCATCTGTAATGCGCATAGTAGATGTATTTTGAGGGAATGCACGCGTCCGAGGACTCTCAACAGCTTCCTGAAGCCGGAATCTGCTTAATCCCTGTTCTTTTTCTCGTCTGTGAATCCATCTTGCATAGGCAGGTCCTAAATATAAATATTGTTGTTTTTCTTTTGGTTCGGGTCTCTTTTCGTAATGCTGGTTGGTTTCGCTCTCTACAGACACGACTCGCTTTCTATTCTCCTGCATTGTTGCTCGGGCATTTTCGGAAGCCTCGTATGATAGTTTAAATGGCTCTTTCGAGTATATTGAGGTGATAATGTCTTTCAAAATCGGACCACAAGATGAAGCCCCCAACGCGTCGAGAGAAGGCGAACCGTCGAAGTTTCCCGCCCATACACCTACCACGTGTTTCGATGTATACGCTACAGCCCACGAATCTCTGTATCTGCTACTTGTTCCGGTTTTTAGCGCGACAGGAAAACCAAAATCAAAATATACGGGATTGCCGAAGGTAAGGATTCTAGCAAGTGGATCTCTCAAAATATTACTAATTTCAGAGGCAACTTCTTCTGAGAATATTCTGTCTGATCGTCCCGGCTCAAGATGTTGCATCCTTAGAGATTGAAACAATCCTCCAGCAGCCAAACATCCGTAGGCTTGAACGAGATCACAGAGACGAATTTCTACAGCCCCCAAAGCAAGCCCTAATCCGTATTTATCGACCGACGCGTGTCTTCCTGAAATCAACCCCAGGCGTTGCAGCAGGGAATAGAATTCGGCAATTTGCACGGTTTCAATCGTTTTTATGGCCGGGATATTCAAAGAGTTGCCCAGCGCAACGCGTATGCTTACAGGACCGTAAGACACTCTGTTCGCATTGAATGGCAGGTAGTCCCCATTGCCTGTCTTGTAGCTTCTGAAAGTGTCTGGAATCTGAGAAGAGTCTGAGTATCCTTTTGACAAAGCAAGAGCGTAAAGAAAAGGCTTAATGGTCGAACCGGCTGACCGAAAAGAAATTGCCCCATTATTGAAACCAAGCGCTTCTCCTGTGTAGTTGAACGACCCAATCATAGCCAGAACCTCCATGCCCTCGGTCCCGACCACTACAATAGCTGCCTGACTAATACCGAACTGACGCAATCTGTCCGCATGAGAATTAAGAATTTTCTCAACCGAGTGTTGAAGATTCAGATCCAGCGTTGTCCTTATTTCAGAAGAAACATAGGTATCTCGCTCCAGAACATGATCGACGAAATGAGCCGCTTCATTTGGGAAGCTTCTGTGGTTAAAGTGTAACGCGTATTTCGGATCACTGCCCGCAATCACTTCGGGACGAACCGGTCCTGCTAAGGCCATGTTTTCAATTAACAGGTTAGCCTGAACGAGTAGAGCCTGCCGACCGGTAGGGCGATTCGGATCTAATCGTGTTGGGGCTCGTGGAATTATGGCCAAGCAGGCCGCTTCGTAAACGCTGACCAAACTCAAGTCCTTGCCGAAATAGATTAAAGACGCGGCCCCAACCCCTTGGAGCGGTCCACCCATCGGGACAAGGTTCAAGTACAGTTCAAGAATTTCTTTTTTGGAAAGCTGGTATTCAAGTTTTGAGCTTTCAATAAGCTCAATTATTTTGGAGTAATATGTTCTAGGTCTTGGATTTAACAATCTAATTACTTGTTGTGAGATTGTAGAAGCACCGGAGACCTTCCGCCCATGTTTCAAATTAGTGTATACAGCGCGCATAATTGCCAGAGGATCAAAGCCGCAATGATAAAAGAAACGATGATCTTCGGCTGTAATCACTGCCTGGATAAGAATCTCAGGAGTTTCTTCAATTTTTTTCCAAACACCAAAACATCTCTTTTCATCTGGAATAAACCTCAGAATTAGTCCATTTCGATCGGTGACAAACCTACCAGGTTTGTTTCTTTCTTGAGAGAAAGCATCCCTGTAATCCTTAGCGTTAGCGGCTATTATGATAACAAACCCCGCGGCTGCCACTATTGCCATGATTGCAACAATCAAGAAAAATCTTTTTCTGCTAGGCAAGGGAAACATTACAATGTCCCGTAAAGACTTGACGACACGAAGAAAGGGGCAATTTTTTTGGGGTTCATTTGTTCGAAAGTTGACGTAGCTTGACTGTAACTTAGACTTTCAACAATTATTCATCGGCATCTTCCACGTTGAGTTCAATAAGGTCTGCAGCGGCTAGAATGCGTTTCGCGTTTCTGTTCACAGCCGGAAAGTCCAGGGATCCGTCATAAAGAATTTGGGCTGTTTTTTTTAGGGTTGAGGCTGTTTCTCTCAATAGAACCAATTGATCTGGAGATTCCGCGGCCATTTTCTATTCCTGTTCCTTTCTCAGATCCTTGAAGCGTTTTGCTTTTACTTCGTATCTGGGCAGAGAGCCCAATTTGTGAAGTTCTATTTGATAACCAAGATTTGTTTTGACTCTGAGTTGGTTCTTCAATTTCGCTTCCAATTCCTGGGAATTCGACATAGCTTCGTCATCAACTTCGACTCTAATAAGAATGTGGTCCACATCTCCATGCTTTTCAACTATGACCTCATATTCATTCCCCAAACCCGGAAATGATCTTACAACGTCTTCTATGGCTGAAGGGGCCAAAAGAACTCCCTTTACTTTAGTTATGTCGTCAGCTCGTCCGATCACCCCTCCAGGAAGTAACCGATATGTTCGGCCGCACTCGCACACTTCGTTACTCAATTCTACAATATCTTTAGAATCGAAACGCACACAAGGCTGAGCCAACCTGTCAAGAGCGGTTATGACAAGTTTACCCTTGGCTCCTGGTTCACTAAGAATTTCTCCAGTGTCGAGATCCTCCACCTGGGCTAAGAACATTGCTTCGTTAATGTGCAAGGCCCCGGGCTGACACGCGCATTCAAATCCCCATGCTCCGATTTCAGTAGCTCCTGCGTGATCAAAAACCTTTGCGCCCCATGCGTCTTCCATCCTCTTCTTTGTGCTGGGCACGAGAGCCCCAGGCTCTCCAGCGCAAGTAATTCTCTTAATTCCAAGATCTTTAGCCGGGTTAATGCCAAGCTTTTTCCTGGCGACATCAGCCATTCCAAGTACATAAGTCGGGGTTGCCATCATTGCGGTAGCTTTAATTTCGACAATCTTCAGGATTCTCGAAGGAGTATCGAGGACACCACCGGGAACAGTTTCGCAACCAATTTTTTCACTAGCATAGTGGGCTGCCCAAAAAGCGACGAAAATGTTGTAACCAAAAGGAAGAAAAACCCTGTCATCAGGCCTGTATCCTTGTGCCCAAAGTAGAGTCGCCCAACATTCCGACCACCATTCCCAATCACGCCAGGAATCCGCTTGATAAACCGGCTGTCCTGTAGTTCCGCTTGTTTGCCTAAATGATGTCACATCTTCTAACGGGACGCATAGAGCGTCTCCATAAGGAAATGGATCTTTACGCTGAACCGGGCGCATCATTGATTTCTCGACTTTAGGAACGAGCCTGACATCATCCAGGGATTTTATATCATCAGGGATCAATCCGACTTTTTCGTACAAGGCTCTGTGGAATTTTGACCGGGTGTAGGTCCATTTTAGGATTCTGCGAAATTTTTTCAGTTGAAGTTTTTCAAGACTTTCCCGAGAAAGAGTCTCCAAATATGGATTCCAGTAGGGTATGGATTTATTCATACAGATTATCTCGTCATCGCTCTTAATGGCCCAACAATCCTGGGAAGAAACAATATGTTGTTATTTCATGAATGTTTTCGGAGCCCACAGGGAAATTTCCGGGAACAGTAGCAGTATAAAAAGGCATATGACCATGCCTATCAAGTATGGATATACTCCCTTGTAAACCGTTCCTACTGGGACTTTTGTAACACCGGAAACCACAAAAGCATTGATTGCAACCGGGGGCAAAATAATGCCTATCATCGTGACCACGCTTACAATCACACCGAACCATATTGGATCGTAACCCATTTTTAAAACAACCGGTAAAAATATGGGCGTGGCTAAAATCAAGAACGCAAGATCTTCAATAAATGAACCGCCAACAAGATATACCGCGATAATAATGAGCATGATAATGTTACGATCAAGCTGAAGGCCTTCCATCCACTGCGCCACCAAATATGGGGTCCTCGTCACTGCGAAGAAATGACCGAGAATCGTAGCTCCCGCAATCAGCATCAACACCATGCAAGCTATGCGCAAAGTCTCGTTTATGGCTTTGATGAATCTCTTTAAGTCCATATCTTT
>JAPLJJ010000124.1 GCA_026388665.1 Deltaproteobacteria bacterium | reverse complement strand
GGATAACATCGGTTACCAGAACAATATAATAAGTTTGGATGAGTTGGTTCCTTGTCTGGGAGCACATGCGCAAGCAGTCCTCCCCTTTGGTTTCAGTAAAATGTTCCCCGAACTGACGCTCGGTGGGTATACCCGGATGAATTTCGGTTTATATCCTGGCTACGTAAATTATGTTGATATCCAGGCAGGGTTACAATTGAATTCCTGTCCAAAAGGCAGACGCTTCTTGGCGGCTAAATTCGGACTGGAACACGAGAGCATCCTTCATGACGGGCAGGCACGAGCCGGACGAGTCCTGGAATTGAAACGCGACGGATTAACTTGCTCTCTTGAGGCTATTTTTTAATTAGGGTCGAGTTCCTCTTTCTTCTGCGTGCAAATACCGCGTAGGGTCAAGGGTATGGTGGTGTCAATATGAGAACGATCAAGAATATCGAGAGAAAAATCGGAGTTGTGAGTAACTTACAGCTTGTTGCTCTTGCTGTATGCCTGGCGTCTATAATCCTGGATGGTTGCGTGGCGACTAAAGATCGTGCAATAGGCCAAATGGATCACCCTGCAAAAGCAATAGCATCCGCCATCACGAATCATTTTCCAACTTCCCTTTATCGGCTCTCAGAAGGGGACTCGATGGAAATCATGTACCTCACTCGCCCGCAGGAAACATCAACCCCGTACAAGCTCCAGGTGAAGGACGCTATAGACGTTGAATTCACTTACCACCCGGAACTGAACCGCACAGTGCGAATTCGTCCGGACGGTAAAATTAGTATACCTCGTAAAAAAGACGTCAATGTTGCGGGTATGATTCCTGATCAAGTGAGCACAATGCTCAAGCAGGTATATTCAGATTTACTCAAGGACCCTGAAATAACAGTGACAGTAAGAGAATTCGGAGGCAAGCTGGATGAGCTGCAAAAAGCGCTTGCCACAGCCCCTTACGGTCAGGCTAGGTTGGTCACAATTCGTCCTGACGGTCGTATTTCTGTACCCATGATTGCTGACGTTCAGGCAGCGGGAGTGACAGTGCCTCAACTGACTGAAGATCTGAACAAAGCCTATAAAAATTTGATCGCAGACATGAACATTTCCGTATTGTTAAGGGACGTTGTTGGAAACCTGGTGTTTGTTGATGGTCAAGTAGCAAAACCCGGTGTGTTCACCATGAAAGGCCCAACCACTGTTCAACAAGCGATTGCAATGGCTAATGGAACAACAGCCACAGGCGAAACACGGTCTGTGCTCGTGATAAACAAAGGCCCAAATGGACAAATCATGCCCAAAACCGTCGATCTAACTAGAATAACAGGTGGAACTGATTATCTTCTCAACAAGAATGATCTGGTCTATGTTCCACGAAGCCTTATTTCTCGCGCCGATATTTGGGTTGACCAAAACATTAAACAATTGCTGTTGTTTAACGGTTGGTCGCTCGGGTTAGGAACCTCAGTCGGTAGGTCCTCTGCTAGATAAAATTCTGCTAACCTGAAGAAAAGGGCCGAAAACTTCGGCCCTTTTTTATTCCAGAGAAGATGACGGTCTCTGCAATCTGTATCCCCAGCGATCGACAAATAGCCAGGGATCCAGATCCCCTTTCATAATCATCTTAAGGGTCTTCAAACCATCCCCTGCGGTTATAGTTGTGCGTTGCAATTGAAAAAGATCGCATCCTCTGTGATTCAAGCCGTGAATTGCTGTCACCGCGTATGGATAACGACAGCTTCGTGCGATTGAAACCACAGTTTCAGAAAAGTCCCGAAGAGTGCCGAAAGGGTAAGAAAGACCATCAGGCGGGGTTCCCAATTCGGTTTGTAGACGATCGAAGGATTCTTTGAGTTCCAGTTCAACTTCTTGTGGAGTCAAGTTTCCAAGACTTCGATGAGTCACTGTGTGCGACCCGATGTGAAAGCCTCCCCTTTTTAGGTCCTTAACTTGTTCCCACGACAGGTATTCAGGTCGGCGTTGTTTCTGTTTTTCATCAAGAACTCCTGTTATCACAAAGAACGACGCAGG
>JAPLJJ010000080.1 GCA_026388665.1 Deltaproteobacteria bacterium | reverse complement strand
GAGAAACATCTAGAATATCGATGCCTGAGAATAATGATTCGTATTGTCGGAAGTTATTCACAGGTAGAACGTCTAGTTCCATGCCCAGCCGGGAAAACTCTCCCTCGGTCGAAGAATTGATCATGCCCCGGATTTCCGAGAGGCTATTGACAGGAACCACGTTCTCCAGCGGGGAATCTACCCTGGCCCTTTCAAAACTCCGACGAGCCATCAACAAGGGGTTGCCATTTACGGGAATAAAGAGGTGAGCGTCCTGACCCGTCCCGGAAAAGTAGTACAAGTCAGCTCGTTGAACTATAAGGGCAGCGTCGAGATCCATCCTCGCGAGCCCCTCCTGGAAAAGTTTGATACGGTGATCGGTTTCTGAACGAGGTATTGACGGCATTAGTTACATAGGCCTCGTGACTGTAATTTATTTTCATGAAACGATAATACGATTAGTCTTGCAGGATTTGCCAAAAAAGGAAAACAGTCCTTATGCTTGAGGCTCAATAATTACTTTTAGCGACGAACCGGCTTGGGATACCAGAGCAAATCCCTCCTGGGTCCGCTGAAGCGGTAATCTGTGGGTTATCATGTCTGATACGACAATCTTTTTCGAGGCTATTAGTTCTATTGAAGCGAGGATGTCTCTTGGGCTGCCGGCGTACGAAGTAGTCATAGTGATTTCTTTACGCCACAGCTCGTTGAAAGGCATCGGAACATCTATTCCAGGGTCGGTAGGGGCGAAAAACAGTATGGTCCCACCACGATCCACGAGCCTGAAGGCGTCTGTAACAGCGGGGAGCGAGCCGGTAGCCACTATAACGACTTCCGGTAGTAGCCCATCATTGGCGTCCTGGGTCTTTTGAACAAGGCCGGGGCCTGCTGGGACAGCAACGTCGGCGCCACATCGGAGCGCTGCCGCAAGCCGATCTTCGCTAATGTCAACAGCCAGGATGCGACTCGCC
This sequence comes from Deltaproteobacteria bacterium, assembly GCA_026388665.1. GTDB lineage: Bacteria > Desulfobacterota > Desulfomonilia > Desulfomonilales > Desulfomonilaceae > CAJBEZ01. The sequence goes on along the minus strand of JAPLJJ010000080.1, from coordinate 5,027 downwards.
CCAGTGCGTTCTGCGAGTTTGATATGAAGAAGACCGGTGATCCCTGCCCCTATTACAAGGACCCGCTTCCCAGGGTTCCATCCGGCGTGCAGTTGCCCTCTGAATACACAGGCCAACGGTTCAATAAAAACAGCGTCTTCGTACGACATCCGTTCAGGCAATCGGAATACTCCGTGCCGGACATTTATGGCAGGGACCCTCAGATATTCGGCAAAACCGCCAGGGTCGAAGTTAGTCTTGGCAAGGGTATCACAGACCGAATGATGATTGGATAGGCAGTACCTGCACATGTTGCAGGGCACGTGATGGGACACAAACACACGGTCACCGGTTTTCCATGTTTCGATATTTGCGCCGACTTCAACAATCTCACCCGCTATTTCGTGTCCCAACACTAACGGAGCCTTGGGAACTCGATACCACTCGAGGACATCACTCCCGCAAACCCCACTAGCCCAAACCTTAACCAGGAGTTCGTCAGGGCTTATAGCGGGAATCGGCAGTTCTTCAAGCCTAACATCATGGTTGTTGTAATACATGGCCACGCGCATGTTGTGACTCCTCGCAAGCATCCAATCAGTTGAATCCGGCAGCTACGGGCCGCCCTACCCGTATCAAGCGATTATGCTAGGCTTTGGAAAGCTTTTTCTCGTCTTCGTAAATCTTGAGGGCTGTTTCCGGTTTTTCGTTATGGTGAACAACCGCCCGGACCGCTTTGATCATGCCTACGGGACAATCAGACTGGAATATGTTCCTGCCCATGTCAACGCCGACCGCTCCACGGGTTACCGCATTGAAAGCCATTGTGAGCGCTTCAATTTCAAGCAGTTTCTTCCCACCCGCCATTACAATGGGTACCGGACAGGTTTGGGTTACCCTCTCAAAGTTCTCACAATAATAGGTCTTCACTATGTTGGCGCCCATTTCTGCGGCTATGCGTGAAGATAAAGATAGGTAGCGTGCATCGCGGGCCATATCGCGACCAACAGCGGTCACCGCAAGGACTGGTATACCCGCGGAGTAACCAGCATCTATCAGTTTCGCAAAAGCAACCATAGTCTGATGCTCGTAGGGCGCGCCGACATACATTGATAGAGCCATACCGGAAACATTTAATCGAATACAATCCTCAATCGCCACATTTAAAGTCTCGTTTGATAGCTCGGTTAGGACGCTTTGCCCGCCTGAAACACGTAAGACTATCGGCGTTTGCGCGGCCGGCGAAACGGAAGTCCTCAGAATACCCCTAGTAAGCATTAAACAATCAGCGTATTCAGCTAGAGGAGCTAGGGTCTCCTCCATCACTTCCAATCCGGAGGTCGGTCCCTGAAAATATCCGTGGTCGACCGCTAGCATTACAGTCCGCCCGGTATCAGGTTTGATGATCCTTGAGAGACGGTTTTTCATACCCCAGTCAAGATGCGAACTCCCTTTGATGTGAAAACTGCCGGCGCAACATCCAGTGTTCGCTTTCACATCTCTCGCTTCCTTGAACCCTTCGAGATCCGCCATTTTGTCACTCCACGTGTTATTAATCGGAAGCGTAAAACGTAACAAATAGTGGACGACGAGTCAACTTACGGTCACGAAAAATCCAAACCCTATAGTTGCTGTGTAATCTTTTTTCAAAACGTGCTAAATTGATCCTGCATGTTTATGTAGTTTAGCGATCATTTAGGCGGAGTTCACGGTATCGCCGACGGTAATTTATGCGACGAGTAATTGATAGGGTAAAACGAATGTCATTCATATCGAAGCGTTTGCGGGCCGACCAGATTGCACTCACGGCGTGGATTCATTCCATAGTAACGATTATATTCCTTCTGTTTTGGGTAGCGGAATTCGCTTACGCCCATAAAATCAATGTATTCGCCTGGGTTGAAGGGGACCGGATACAAGTAGACGCATACTTCACTAAGTCAGCAAAGGTTATGAACACTGCCGTCAAGATTCTTGACCTCCGCGGAAACCTCCTACTTGAGGGCAAGACTGATCAACAGGGGCAATATACCTTTACGGTCAAGGAACTGGTCGGACTACCTCCTGATGGGCTTCATGTAGTTGTAGAAGCTGACCAGGGACATCGAGGCGAATACACACTTACAAAATCGGATTTTCCTGAGGGTTCCCTTACTCAAACCGTTCACACGCAATCTCTGGACCGGATTTCCGAGAAGAATGTCCATGAGGCCACCGCTACACCCTCCCCTAGAATTGGGAGTCAGTCTCAAGGCGCTCAAGACCTCAATGCACAGCAACTAAGTAAAATTCTAGGGGAAGTAATTGATGCTCGGCTTGAACCGATTTCGAAAACCTTGACTGCTCAACAAAAGCTTTTGGTCGAAATGCGCGAGAATAATCCATCAATTACGGAAATAGTTGGAGGAATCGGCTGGATCGTTGGCCTGTTCGGAGTCGCGGGTTACTTAATGGGTCGTCGCAATAGCTCTAATAGAACATGAAATTCCGAAAGCATCTAAGTCCTTTGATTCTATCAATATTGACAGGCATTCGTCGTAATAACGGCTACCTGATTTAGCTTGACAAGGATACCCATTTTAACTATAGACTATGTTTAAATGAAGCTTGTCTTTCCCTCCCGGCCTCATAGGACAACGGGCGTGAAGCAAGGAACTGTTGGTGTAGGATTAAACGCTCGTGACTCCAGCCAGTATACATTCCATTTTTGATCCCTCAACGGACGACGGGCGCCAAGTGTGTCAACCGGCTCTCATGGTTTGACTGAGGGCGATTTTGTATCAAAGGAGAAGAAAAAGTGGCCGCAATTAACATTTATGTCGGGAATCTGTCCTTCAACACAGGCGAAGACCAACTGAGGGAGCTTTTCGAAAGCTATGGACAGGTAGAGTCTGCAACTATTATTTCCGACAAATTTACAGGACGCCCGCGTGGCTTCGGGTTCGTTAAGATGCCTGAACGTGAAGAGGGCCTGAAGGCTATTCAGGAGCTGGATTCCAAAGATTTCATGGAACGTAACATCAAAGTAAATGAGGCCCGTCCAAGGACTGACAGAGACAGAGGCGACCGACAAGGCGGTGGTGGTGGCGGTCGAGGAAAGGGCGGCGGTGGCGGCGGCTGGCGCTAGTATTATTCTGAAATAATTTCCGGACTTTCCGAGGACTCGCTTCAAGCCGACCGGTAAAAAGCCTCTTCGGAAAGTTCTTTATTTACTCACCTCAACAAATCCTCCATGTCTTTATCTCAGCATTGATCCAAGAAGTAACTTTTTAATTGCTTCACTAAAATTCGCCTCATTTGAATTTTTCTCGACCAGGACAGAATATTTTGTTAGCTTTTTATAGGCTGTGATATTCATATACCGCCGTAGGGGATACTCGATAATTCGTTTTATTCCTCCGGCCCACAACAGTTCTGGGAAATGACGAATCACTCCCAACCGTCACTGTCGGTTCAAACTTAGGACACCTCAAGATAACCATTTGAGAGGAGACTTAGAATGAGTGAAAAACTACTTAGTGCGGCCACGTCAGGAGACTTGTCGGAATTGCGCAGTTTGTTGGCTTCTGGAGCTGATGCCAACATGAGAGACGCTTTCGGATGGACCCCACTAATGTGGGCCGCATCAATGGGATTCCATGAAGCCGTTAGGATGCTGGTCAAAAGTGGGGCCAACATGGACGCTGTTGACCAATATGGGGCGACTGCTCTTATGAAAGCCTGTCGACGAGGCTTTACGGATGTCGTCAAGGTCCTTCTTGAAGAAGGGGCGTCCGTGAATGCCGAAGATGAATTCGGTTGGACGGCTCTTATGCGCTCGTCAAGACGAGGTTACGCTGATGTCGTAAGATTGCTCCTCGATTTTGGAGCCAACGTCGAAGAGGACGATCAGTATGGCGCTACTGCACTAATTATGGCTGCATCCGAAGGGCATCTGGATGCTGTCAAGGCCTTACTCGAGCGTGGCGCTGCCCCACACGCCCGGGATCGCAACAGTTGGACCGCGCTAATGTGGGCTCAATCCATGAGACATAATGATGTAGTTGCCACTCTCAAGGAATACGAAAACAAGGGTAAGCATAAATAGTAGCTTGAAATCAATACCGGATGTCTATTAGCCGGTGATTCTCCCTTTCCGGCATCAAGCCCCGAGGTGATCCTTATGGATGATAAATTATTGCGCTTTTCTGCCGAGGGTAATCTCGAAAAAGCCAAAGCGCTTCTTGAAAAAGGGGCGAATCCGAATGTTAGCGATGAATACGGTTACACGCCCTTGCTTCTCGCTGCGTCAGAGGGAAGGATTGAACTAGCGAGAGTCTTGATTGAACGGGGCGCCGATGTCAACGCAAAAACAACTTCCGGATGGACCGCTTTGCTATGGGCAGCGTCGATGGGCTATGGGGATATGACGCGTCTGTTGACGGAAAATGGAGCTGACATGGAGTCTCGAGACCAATACGGGGCCACATCTCTTATGAAGGCATCTCGAAGAGGCCATCTGGAAGTCGCGAAAATCCTCCTCGAAAAGGGTGCGAATGTAAATGCAAAAGATGATTATGATTGGACCCCGTTAATGAGAGCGTGCCGGCGTGGCTATCTTGAGCTGGTCAACATGTTGCTGGATTATGGGGCGGACTCTGAAACACATGATCAATATGGGGCCACAGCCCTCATAATAGCAGCCTCGGAATTTTACGCTCAAGTTGTGAAGACCCTTTTGGAAAGGGGCGCCAACGCAAACGCCGTCGACAGAAACGGATGGACAGCTTTGCGATGGGCCAGTTCCATGGGATATGACCCAATAGTCAAGATTCTGCAATCTTACGGCGGGACCAACGTAAATTAGGATCTGCGGCCCCTATTGAATTGCTTTGTCCGGTTTTTCGTAGACGTTTATCGTCATCATGAGGGTGTTTGCGTTGAGTCATAACTGGACCTGACGTTCGTCCATCACCCTCTTTGCCTTGCCTGAACTGCGGGGGATAGAACCTCTAGGAACAATCACGACCGGTGCCTTGATCCCGACAATCCGTCTAATTTTGTCGGAT
>JAPLJJ010000123.1 GCA_026388665.1 Deltaproteobacteria bacterium | reverse complement strand
CATAGGCCGGTGCGCTGTGAGGACGCTGATGCGCAAGATGGGTATTAAGACTGTGTATAGTAAACCCAGGCTGTCCAAGAGTCATCCTGGTCACAAGAAATATCCTTATCTTCTAAGGGGCTTGGAAATTAAACAACCCAATCACGTTTGGGCGACGGATATTACTTACATACCGACGGCGAGAGGTAATTGTTATCTGGTGGCTATCATAGACTGGGCGAGTCGTCTAATGCTGTCATGGAGGTTGTCTAACACAATGGATACTACTTTCTGCCTGGATGCGCTTCATGAAGCTATAGACCGATACGGGGCCCCTGAGATTTTCAACTCAGACCAGGGCAGTCAATTCACATCCGAGGAGGGCAGTCAATTCACATCCGAGGAATTCACTAATTCGCTAATTTCTGATGGGATCAAGATCAGCATGGATGGAAAAGGTAGATGGGTTGACAACGTCATTATTGAACGAGCATGGAAAAGTGTCAAATATGAAGAAGTCTTGTATATTACTTATAAGTAATCCGTACATTGGCACGAGCGTCAACAGGTGCTAAATAGGTAACTCATCTGGATACCGATCTGGATTGATGCGCAGCCCAGATCGGGGCAGCCGGTAGACCGTAAGAAGTCTTGGTTCGAGGAAACCGTCCGTTAGCTTGATCGCCGGTTGCCATGCTGTAGATAACCCGAACAGTCGTCAGGGCCTGAATGTGAGCCCGCATCCGCAAGAGAGGGAACTGCACATGTCTAAAGAGATTATACCACAAGTTTTTATCGGAATTGACATTTCTAAAGACCATCTAGATTTGTGTCTTATGCCCGGAGACCAGTGCCTGACCTTCGCCAATGACGCTAATGGGCTAGATCAATTAACAGAGCGTCTAAGTGCCGAGGTTTCTCCGGTAATCGTCATGGAAGCCACTGGAGGCTATGATGTGCCAATAGCCGCCGCACTCTTGTCAAAGGGCTTGCCTGCGGCGATTGTGAATCCCAAGCGTGTAAGAGACTTTGCCCGCGCAATGGGCAGGTTAGCAAAAACCGATTCGATTGACGCCCATGTCCTAGCTCGTTTCGCTCAGGAGATGAAACCCGAGATCCGTTCTCTACCTAACGAAAAAGAACGATTTATCAAAGAGCTTGTCAGCAGACGTCTGCAGTTAATCGATGTCCGTACGGCAGAGAAAAACCGTCTTTATAAGGCTGTTTCTCAGCAAGTCAAAAAGAGCATCCAACTCATCATCGAAACTGTTAATCAACAGATTCAAGAAATTGAAGACCAGTTGGATGACGAAATTAAGGGTAACCCTGTTTTGCATGAAAAGGACCAACTGCTCCAAAGTGTTCCAGGGATCGGGCCTAATACCTCTCGAATGCTTTTGGCCGCTCTGCCTGAGTTGGGAAAACTCAGTGGCAAGCAAATAGCAAGTCTGGTAGGAGTTGCGCCCTTTAACCGAGACAGCGGAAAAATGAGAGGAAGACGAATGGTATTCGGGGGCCGTACAAGTGTTCGTAATCTATTATACATGGCTGCTTTGGTTGCTTCTCGTCACAACAAAATAATCAGGGAATTTTATTCCAGACTTCGTAAGTCTGGCAAAACAGGAAAGGTGGCGCTAGTCGCTTGCATTCGGAAGCTGATCGTAATTCTGAACGCTATGCTGAAAAAGAAACAGCCATTTTGTGAGCTTTATGCTTGACCGGCAAAACAGTCGCTACCTGAAGGCTTATGAATCCATGGCTGAAGCCTGGAAGGCTCTAAATGACTATTTCGAGTACTACAATTGTGAGCGACGCCATCAGAGCCTTGACAGAAGAACCCCCTATGAAGTTTACTGGGGCACCCTACCCAAACA
>JAPLJJ010000098.1 GCA_026388665.1 Deltaproteobacteria bacterium | reverse complement strand
TTTCCTCTTTTAGTCTGTCAGTTTCTATTCCAGTTAGGGCTTTGACGAGTTGAGTCTTCCCGTGATCAATGTGACCGGCGGTCCCAAGAATTACTCTTTTCATCGGGATCGTCCTTCAGGGCTCGAGTGAGTCAAAATCTTGCTCTGTAGCAGCAGAAAAGTCTCCAATCGAAGCATCTGATAACAAGATCGTAGAGGATCCAATAATCGCGACCATTATCTTAGAGTTCCTCGGACACTGAAGTGTTGTGCGATCGTTTCCCTGATGCCTTTCTAGGTGGTTTTGTTGGTGGAGCGCCCGTAGTCGAGGTCCTCCTGGCCGTGTCTGGTCCAACCTCTCCCAGGATCTCTTCACGCCTCACTTCAGCGGTGCTATCGTCAGAGAGCTTTACCAGGATGGTTTCCTCCAGAGGATTGTGTTTGAGCACACAGCCTTCTCCCTGGGTTGTAGTGATCAATTTTCCTACTCTTGGAACGCCTTTGATGAATTCTTCATAAACGTCGTGTTCGTAACTTAAACAGCACATCAAACGACCACATACTCCGGAGATCTTGGCGGGGTTCAGGGAAAGATTCTGGTTCTTGGCCATTTTTACTGAAACCGGTCTAAAGTCAGTAAGGAACCTTGAGCAACAAAGTTCCTGACCACAACACGCTATTCCTCCGGTCATCTTAGCTTCGTGCCGCACGCCTATCTGGCGCATTTCTATTCGCACCGGGAATCTTGATACAAGGAATTTAACAAGTTCTCTAAAATCGACTCTGCCTTCAGAGGTAAAGTAAAATACATACTTGGAACCATCGAAAAAACACTCGACAGACACGAGCTTCATCGGAAGGCCAAGTTCTTCAACCTTGTCGACGCAGTAAGTGTATGCTTCCGATTCTCGCTGACAGCAGCGTTCTCTCTGATCGATATCGACCTTCCCGCCCTTCCGAATAATCCTTCGCAGAGTTTCAGCCTGGGTGGAGTCTATTTCTCTTTCATAGGGTGGTATAGCAACCTGTCCCAATCCCATTCCTTTTTCGGTTTTAACTACAACCCACTCCCCATAGTCGAGGTCCATTTCGCCGGCGTCAAAATGATAAACCTTGCAGGCGTACCCAAACCTGATTCCCGCTAGTCGCGCTCTGATGCAATTCAGGCCTCTCCGCTTCGTCGTGTAATCCGTTATCTGCAACTCGTCAAGACCCGATATTCCTTCATCAGGAGATACTTCGGAACACGGTTCCACAACGTCTTCCGTGTCCACGGAATCCGCATATTCGAGAGAAACCGTCTCAAGTGATTCTGATGAAGCCGTGAAACAGATTGCGTCATTCTCTTCGTGGCCTGGATCATTACACAGTTCCACTGTTAACGATTCCACTGTCCTTGGATCAATATCCCGGCGCCAATCTGAACCATCGGGTTGTTTCAACGATTCCGGGGAGCAACTCCCTTTATTGGTCTTTCGGCAGCATACGTCACCCCAGGATCTGGGTAAGTACGATATATCGCTCTTTTCTTTATCTCTCGACATCTTTCTTAGCCTTTACCAGCGGAGGGTCCGTTTGATCGGACCGCATTTTGGCTCAACTTTTCACGTAACCGTAGAAACATCACGTCAGCCACAAGATTTCGATTAATGTTAGTGTCAGAATCAACCAACATAAGCCCGTTAGCCATTTCGTCATGCATCGCAAGCAGCTCTTCCGCGGAATAATGTTGAGCCGAAGTCTTCAAAATGTCAATAAGATCAGTGTTCACAACAAATGAAGCTGGGGCGCCTATCCGAATAAGTAAGAGGTCCCTTATCCAGGTCATTCCAAAATGAATGGCTTCTACGAGGCGCGGGG
>JAPLJJ010000239.1 GCA_026388665.1 Deltaproteobacteria bacterium | reverse complement strand
CGACAGCGCCCAAAGCCGAGATGAATTCCTTCATTTCAGCAGAGTCGAACATCGCTTCCTCCATTACTCCGATTAATCGGTTCAAAACCATACATCCAGCGCCATTATACATTTGACGCGTAAAAAAAGTGAAAAAGTTTTAGGCGTGTCTTACTGCTCGGGACTTGCCCAAGCGCTCAATAATCCCTCGAGATAAATCTGAAACCGCATTTATTGCGGTTAACTCATCAGGGGCTTCCAGACATTTCTTGATCAATGCGCTCCCTACTATCACGCCGTCCGCTACATCCGAAAGAGCCGCCGCTTGATCCGGGTTTGACACGCCAAAACCAACAGCGACCGGCTGTGAAGTCAACTTTTTCACATTAGCCACGGTCTTGAGGAGGGCGTCGCTCACCACTAAAACGTTTCCCGTAACACCCGTCATGGAAACAAGGTAAACGAAGCCTTTTGATGCTTTTACTATTGTCTCAAGTCTTTTTGGAGTAGTGGTCGGAGCAACCATGAAAATTGTGTCAACCCCATGAGCGCCGGCGACATCCATCCAGTAAGACGCTTCATCCGGTGGCAAGTCAGGCACTATGACTCCTGCAATATTTGAGTCTTTTATCGTTTCGACAAATTTGTCCACGCCCATTTTAAGAATTGGATTCCAGTAAGTCATCAAAACGATCGGGGCTTGAATTTCGGATCTTACCTTATTAAGGGTCCCTAGTATCTTTTTAAGGCTAGCGCCGCTTTCCAGCGCAATTTTACCTGCTTTCTGTATCGTCGGGCCATCAGCGATAGGATCTGAAAAGGGGATCCCCACTTCTATTACGTCTGAAGAGCAATCATCCAATGTTTTCAGTAAACGAACAAATGTGTCCTCGTTTGGAAAACTTCCCATTATAAATGGAATATAAGCGGCGCGGTTTTCTTTGACGGCCTTTTCAAATTGTGAAGTTATTGGTGAGATCATTTTTCGTTCTCCGCAATTATTAACGAATGAGGCGCTCTCATCGAAACATTTTCATTAGAAACGTTTTTTGACTCGAGATAATCAGCCACTTGAGTAACATCCTTGTCGCCGAATCGACCGAAGTAACCATTTTGATCAGGCATTGAAGCCCGCTGTCTTTGCTCTGTGTATAAAACTCTTAATTTTCTCATGATCTTTCCTGCCTGGTTTTATTTCTACCCCACTGGAGACATCTACCGCATAAGGTTTTACCTTGGTCACGGCCGTGGCCACGTTTTCCGGTGTTAATCCACCGGCCAGGATGACTGGTCGCTGAACCGCCGTATCGGCCGCCAAATCCCAGTTAAAAGGCTTTCCGGTTCCCCCCTTTAGGGTTGTTCCACTAGCCGTGTCGAGAAGAATCGTGGCTGACGCATGAACATGTATTTGCGGTTTGTAGCCATTGGTAACATGGACGGCCTTAATCACACGCGAACCCAAAGCTCGAATGTAATCGTCGTTTTCCTCGCCACACAACTGAATCAAATCCAGCCCTAAACGGTTCCTGAAGAAAATGACATCCTCAATGTCGGCGTCCGCAAAAACTCCGACTGTTTGAACGAAAGGAGGTAGAGAACGTGTAATCTCAAACGCTTCATCGAAAGTTAGGCGCCTCGGACTTGGCGCAAATACAAAACCCAAAGCGTCAGCGCCCATGGACGCAGCGAAAAGAGCGTCCTCGGCACAGGTAATCCCACAAATCTTGACACGAACCATCATGCCCTCCTCATGTTAACAAATGAGTAAAGAGTCTGACCTGGATTAGAAGACTTCATGAGACTTGTTCCGATTAGAAATCCGTCTATGCCCGCATTAAGGAGCCTTGTAATATCCTCTTCCGTCGAGACGCCACTCTCAACCACAACTACTACATCTGAGGGAATCAGCCGTCTCAGACGCTCGGAAACTCCGAGATCTACTTCGAGGCTCTTCAAATTCCGGTTGTTTATACCGATCAATTTCGGATCGAGTTGAAGCGCTCTTTTCACCTCGGATTCATCGTGTATTTCCAGAAGAGGAGTCATACCGAAGCCAATACAAACATCGTAAAGTTTCCTGAGTTCATGATCGTCCAACATGGCCAGAATCAGGAGCACAGCGTCGGCATGAGCTGCCCGGGCGTCGTACAGTTGCTCAACACTAATGATAAAATCTTTCCTCAGTACCGGAATAATGACCTCACAACGAACCGCAGTCAGGTCATCAATCGAGCCACGAAAAAACATGGAATCCGTAAGAACCGAAATAGCCGCTGCCCCACTGGCCTCGTACATTCTTGCGAAACTCTTGACATTAACCTCTTTTCGACATGGTCCCCACGAGGGCGCTGATTTCTTTATTTCAGCTATTATCGGCACTGATTTCCTGCCTCGTAAGCTTGCAAGGAAATCTCGCGGTTTGGGGGCTGCGTCGGCAAGCATTCCGAGCATTGTCATTCCAATCTCTTGAAGTCTCTTGACTTCCAGCTTCTTGTTTTCAATCACTCCGGCGAGAAAGTCGCCTTGGGGGGCTCTCAAATTAGTGACCTCCGTTCTTAAGGGCGCAAGCAAACTTGATTAGTTCATCCAATTTGTTCCGAGCAGCGCCCGAGTCTATTGAGAAAGTCGCCAACGCTACCCCTTCCATGAAAGTCGTGGCTCTATCTGCCGCCACTAGAGCTGCTGCGGCATTGAGAAGCACGACATCCCTGTAAGGTCCGGGGTCTCCATTGAGCACTGACCGGGTAAGAGCGGCGTTTTCCTGAGCGTCTCCACCTTCAATTCCCAGCGTTTTCCCCGGCGCTATACCAAAATCTGATGGATCCATATAACTGAAGGAAACTTGGCCATCCTCGACTAGTCCCATTAGGGTTGGTCCGCTGAGACTTATTTCATCAAGCCCTCCATGTCCATGAACCACAAAGGCTTTTCTTGCGCCGAGCCGTGCGACAACGCGTGTCAAGGGTTCTACCATTTGTTCATCGTACACGCCCAATACTTGAACTTGGGCACCGGCGGGATTTGTCAGAGGACCCAACAGATTAAAAATCGTTCTGAGCCCCAATTCTCGACGGGGACCTGTGGCGTGCCGCATTGCCGTGTGCAAAATCGGAGCGAACAGGAAACCGATCCCTACTTCTTCTATGCACAAGGCTACATGTTCAGGGGGCAGATCCAACGGCAATCCCATAGCCTCCATCAAATCGGCGCTGCCGCATTTGCTGCTAATTGATCGATTTCCGTGTTTGGCCACCTTCACTCCTGCGCCGGCAACAACAAACGCCGCTGTCGTAGAGACATTGAAAGTGTTTGCGCCATCGCCCCCGGTACCGCATGTGTCTATTAAGAATTCGCCGTCCCGGCAGTGATATGGGATGTGAGCGCTCTTGGATCTCATAACCCGCGCAGCCGCGGTTATCTCTTCGACGGTTTCGCCTTTCATCCGCAACGCCACGAGAAGCGCCCCAATCTGAGCTTGTGTCGCCTGACCTTCCATGATTTCTTCCATGGTTTCCATCATTTGGGCCTCTGGAATATCTGTTCCAGCAACTGCTCTTTCTATTGATTCTCGAATCATGATCGCCTCCAAATCGTTTGAACTAAAAAGAAAAAGGCCGTGAATCTTATCGCCTTTTGATTCACGGCCTCTTTGTGTCTGTTTATGTTAGGGTATTAATCAGACCTCGACATGCCGGGAATCTCCTCCTATGTCGCGCCACCAACCGCATGAAGAATTCTTCGTTGTTGTTTCTTGGATAGCGCAGAAATGGGCCACTTCATCCATGGCATTGATAAGCCCGGCTCGGTTTCCACTAGAAACCAGATCAGTCAACTGGGAAAGACTCTGTTGAAAGGCATTGAGAGTTCTAGCAGCATACTCGTTTTCAATAGCGAGATCCGAGTATAGTTCTGAAGGCTGCTCGAACTGATGGCGCATCATACCCAGCAATTCCTGAAACCATGGCCCTGACGCTTCAGTGTCACACTCCAAGTCAAATCCCAACTTCATCAGAGTTTGCCCTAAAGCGGTGAGCATCACGTGCCTAAGAGTCTGAACACATGCCATTAGTTTGTCGTGTTTATCGGGTTCAATTTCTATGACCTTTGTTCCCTGTTCTTCCAGAAAACGTCTGAAAGCCCCTATCCATATCTTGGTTCTCTCAGGGCAAAGAAAAATTACCTGATCGGCAAACGATGTCGCGGATGGTCCCCATAACGGATGAGTTCCTATGACTTCGCACTGTGAATACTTCAACATGCTATTGACCGGATTTCGCTTCAGAGACGAAATATCCATAATAACAGCATCCGGTCTTATATATGAACCAATAGTCTTCATTACTTCGTCTACTGCGGGAACCGGCACGGCCAACATGACAACATCGAATGATGCTATGAACTGATCAGAAACAGACCCATCTTTTAAGTCTGCGACAACCGAGGCCATACCCGCTTCTCTAAAGCGGGTTTCAAACCAGCGGCCCATGCGCCCTTTGCCGCCTATAATGCAAATATTAGCTGTCCGGAAGTCTGTGACCATCATAAATGTTTCCAACTACCTATTAATCTTAACTACCTACGAATCAGAGGATTCAATGTCTCCTATGGGATAGGAACCCAAGATTTTGACGAATTCAACATCATCCTGCAAACTTTCGATCGCCTGTTTAACCATTGGTGATTCATGATGACCTTCGAGGTCCACAAAAAAGAAATACTCCCAGTTTCTGTCTTTCATCGGACGGGACTCAATTCGAGTAAGGTTCACAGACCTCTTGGCGAAATGCCCGAGCGCTCTGTGCAAGGCACCCGGTTCATGGGCCGCTGCGAAAAGCAATGACGTTCTGTCGGAACCAGTCGGAGCGCTCTTGTTTTTTCCTAGGAGTAGGAAACGAGTAGTGTTGCTAAGGCTATCCTGGATATCCCGGGCAAGGATTCTCAAGTTATGCTGTGTAGCTGTAATGTCATTTCCCACCGCTGCTGCGCCAGGCCTGGAAAGCGCGATACGAGCAGCTTCCGCTGTACTGGCTTCGGGAACCAGAGAGGCCCCAGGCACATTGTTTCTCAACCAGTTACGGCACTGATTCAGGGCTTGAGGGTGAGAATGAACTACAGAGATCCGATCCAGCGAGGTCTCTCTGGACATAAGAACATGACGTATTTTGGAGAAAATTTCCCCACATATTGTCAGGCTTGAATCTATGAACTTGTCCATTGTCACACTTACAGCGCCTTCAGAAGAATTTTCCACCGGCGTTATTCCAACATCAGCTAAACCCTTTTCCACTTGATGAAAAACATCATCAATCGAAACCTGGGGCAAGTATAGGGCTGAGTTACCAAATCTGCGTAATGCCGCCAGGTGACTGAATGTGCCTTCAGGTCCTAGAAACGCTACTTTCAGTGGGTGTTTGGCGCTACGACAGGCAGAAATAACCTCGGAGAATATGTTTGCAACTGCGGACTTAGAGAGAGGCCCTGTGTTCGCCTCGCACAAAGCTTTTATTATTGTGAGTTCACGCTCCTGGGAAAAGTTGGTTACATTAGTTGCGCTTCTTAATTCAGCTATAGTCAACGCGTGAAAAGCTCTCTTATTAATCAGCCGTAATAACTCCGAGTCGATCTCGTCAATTTGGTCTCTTATTTCTTTAATCGAGGCTATTTCCAAGGAGTTTGAATTACCTTGAGCCTCATCAATTCTAATTGTTTCTGGTAACCGCATCAGGGCCTCTCTCTAAACTCGCACGCCAAAAACACATTAATCATGACATCAGCACCATGGCCTTGCCCATGACTTCCAGGTCCTTCATGAGGTTGGCGAAGTCTTCCGGCCGAAGGGACTGTTCACCGTCACAAAGAGCAGTTTCCGGTGAACAATGTACCTCAACCATAACGCCATCGGCGCCTACGGCCATGGCTCCCCTTGCCAGCGGTTGAACGAACCGTCTTAGTCCTACAGCGTGACTGGGATCTACGATGACCGGCAAATGAGTCCGTTCCTTCAGGACACACACAGCGCTGAGGTCCAGTGTGTTTCTGGTCGCAGTTTCGAATGTGCGTATCCCTCTTTCGCAGAGAATCACATCCGGATTGCCTTCAGCCAGAATGTATTCCGCAGAAGACAGAAACTCATCTATTGTGGTCATTAGTCCTCGCTTCAGAATTATCGGCTTGCGGCACTTTCCCACTTTCTTGAGGAGAGAGAAGTTCTGGACATTTCGAGCGCCAATCTGGAGCATATCAGCGTAATCTTCGACAAGGCCCACATCTGCGGTATCCATGACTTCCGTAACAACAGGCATACCGGTAAGCTCACGGGCGAGGGATAATATTTTAAGACCTTCTTCTCCCAACCCCTGAAAACTATACGGACTGGTTCGGGGTTTGAAAGCCCCTCCCCTTAGAACTACCGCCCCAGCTTCTTTGACGGCAAATGCCGTGTCTACAAGTTGCTGAAGTGTTTCTACCGAACACGGCCCTGCTATAACTGCGAATGATCCACCGCCGATCACTGCGCCGCCTACTCGTATAACCGTGTCTTCGCGTTGGTAATCGCGGCTTATGTACCCTTTCAGGGTCGGGGGTCTTGCGGGTCCCAGTGTTGGAGGCAAAATGGGGTCTTTCGCTCTGGATACGGCAATACTGGTCTGAATCATCTGAAACGCTCCTTTCGGAAACGAAAAGGGCCTTGGGGTTTTACGCCCAAGGCCCTAAAATAACTAAGGCCATGGGCGCTTTCGCTGTCTACCCATGGCCTGTTGCTTTCCGTCTAAATACTGTTACTCTCTATAGCCCTCCGGACACGGGTAGACAGACGAAGTAATAATACTGCCAAAAATAATAGTATGCCCCGTTTTCAATCAGGCCGTTAACTTTTGCGGTATTATTTAACTGTAAACCCATGAACCGTTTCCTTGCTTAATGCTACGGTCTACTTTTACAGCACTGTATAGACCTTGTCAAGATTTAATTCAGAGGACTGAACATCAGTTGCTAAGCCTCATGAATTCCTGGAATAGTTTGCGAACCACAGCAAGGCCAAGCAATAGGAATGCCGGCCGAAACCGGCTATCACGCCTCTGCAAACATCAGATAATAGGGAACGCCTGCGAAACAGTTCTCTTCCATGAGGATTCGTCAGATGGACCTCAACGACCGGGACAGCGCAACACAAGACAGCGTCACGGATGGCGACACTAGTGTGTGTATATGCAGCGGCGTTCAGAATAACTCCATCAACGTCATTCCCTGCGGACTGAATAAGCGTGACTATCTCGCCCTCAAAGTTGGACTGAAAACACTTAACCTCAAGGCCTAGATCATCGCCAAGTTTTGTGATCTCATCTTCTATTTCGGTTAGAGTCCTGGAACCGTAGAGTTCCGGCTCCCTTTTACCTAGCATATTGAGGTTCGGTCCATTGATCACGAACAATTTCATGTTTGTATACCTCTAAGAGCCCTGTCGGTAAGCCAGGCGTCGGCAAGCGTTATCGCGGTCATGGCCTCGGCGACCGGCGCGATCCGGGGACATAGGCACGGGTCATGCCTCCCTTTGACGGCAATCACCCGGTCCTGGCCTCTTACATTTATGGTTTTCTGATTAATCGAGATAGAAGCCGTGGGTTTTATCGCAAGTCGCATTACAATAGGCTCGCCAGTTGATATTCCTCCCAGGATCCCGCCGGCATGATTGGACAAAAAACCTTCCGAAGTCATCTGATCATTGTTCTCAGAACCACGCAATGCAGCGGCATGGAAACCCTCACCAAATTCTATTCCTTTTACTCCCCCTATAGAGAGCAAGGCGGCGGCAAGAAGAGCGTCAAGTTTATCGAACACCGGGGCGCCGAGCCCTGCGGGGACGCCTTCCGCCAAGACTTCTATAATCCCACCTATGGAATCGCCATCCGAAAGCGCTTTTTTAACCTCATCGCTCATTGCTTCTGAAACATCCGGGTCCGCGCATCGTAGAGGATCATTAAGCGCAAATCCGATATTTATATTTTGAGCAGAGACGCTACCAATGCGGACAGTATAAGCGATTACCCTTAAACCAACCGTATTCAATATGATTTTCGCCACGGCCCCGGCCGTGACCCTCGCGACAGTTTCGCGCCCGGAGGACCTGCCACCACCGGGTATAATCAGCGTGTCCAGGGCGAAAAAGATCTGCTATGGCAGCGTAATCCTTGGATCGCTGATCAGAGTTTCGCACGAGCATCCCGATAGACGATCCCAGAGTTTTTCCGTTTGCGACACCGGACAAAATTTCAACAGTATCCGACTCCCGCCTTTGCGAAACATACGGGCTCGAACCCGGTTTACGTTTGTCCAGTTCTGATTGAACAAACTCTTCGGTTAATTCCAGGCCCGCTGGAACCCCATCCACAATCACGCCTATTGCGGCGCCATGAGATTCACCAAAAGTGGCCACTCGAAATAATCGCCCATAAACACTACTCATTTGGCAAACCTTCTATACTGGAAATGGCCCTCGTCAGTTCTTTCGGCTGTACATCGTCTACACAAACCGAAGAACCAATTCCAGAGAGCAATACAAAATTCACTCGGCCATCACGATTCTTCTTATCATTCATCATTATCATCCACGCGTCATCCGCTGTAGGCATACGCACAGGACCTCGAACCAGATTCCGCAGAATTGATTGGATCCCTGACGCCTTTTCACTTGAAATCATCCCCCGATTTTCAGAAAGCGCCATCGCTATTATCATGCCCGCAGCCACGGCTGTCCCGTGACTAATTCGATAATTGTTGAAGCTTTCGACCGCATGACCGAAGGTGTGGCCAAAATTAAGGATACGTCTCAGGCCGCTTTCCCTAAAATCCTTACCAACAATTTCCGCTTTTGCAGATGCGGACAATCGGACCACTTGTCCAAGTAATAGTAGATCACGCCGTAAAAGGGCACCCATGTTAGTCTCAATCAGTGCGGCAAGCTCGGGATTAGCCACCAGACCTGTCTTGTAAGCCTCTACCAGTCCCTCTGAAACACATGACGCCGGCAAAGTGGACAATGCCCTTAGATCGAGTATCACGGCCTCGGGCGCAGCAAAACAACCTACAGGGTTCTTTACATTATTCAGGTCTACAGCAGCCTTGCCTCCAATTGCAGCGTCCACGCAACCAACAAGTGATGTGGAAACAAGGACAAAAGGTATCCCTCTCTTATAGGTTGACGCGACGAACGC
>JAPLJJ010000179.1 GCA_026388665.1 Deltaproteobacteria bacterium | reverse complement strand
TTGCATGTTGTCAATAAGAATCTTCTCTAGCCTTTCGTCTTCCCCGTCTAAGGGGAAGCACAATTAATACACCACGTCTAAAAACCTGTCAACACAAAAGCGCATAATTTCAATTAACGCTCGCAGCCCCTTTTTATGCCGCTGCCACTAACTCTTCTCAACTGCGCCATATTATAAGCCTACTTTTATTGGCGCCTTGTTCCCCTGCACAGGGCGTTTTTTTGTCTTGCGCCCTATATTCATAAGAAATAAAAACGCGCCTGACCGGATTCATCCGGAGAGACGCGCTCTGTTACGCTCTGGGTTGAACGCCGTCTATGCCGATTTTCTCAGCTCTTTGGGCCAGAACAGTTGTACGGCGTGGACCGGGCAAGCTTGTTCGCAAAGTCCGCAGCCTACGCAGGCTTTCGGCTCATACAGGCCCGCTATTGATTCACCGTCTATTTCACCCATACCAAGAGCCTGGAAGGGACACACTGCGACACAGATTTCACAGCCCACACAATCCTCTTTGAATACATAGGGTTTCGGCCAATCCGATCGTTTTACTTTTTCAGGCTTGTTCCCTTTTGCGTCACGTATGGCGCCGTAAGGACAACCTCGGCCACATACACCACATTCAATACATCTAGTCACGTCAATGCTGTGCGGTTTCTTTTTTTCCCCGCTGGAAGCCCTTTGAGGACAAACGCGCGCGCAAGTCTGGCAGCCGCGGCATTCTTCCTGAACTATTACGTATGACATGTGTTCCTTCCTCCGTATTGATTTGTTATTTCATCGAATGAACCGATTTAATTAACTGACTCAACGGATTTAACAGCAGGCACTTTTTCCTTGAGAATTCTTTCGATGCCCATCTTTAAGGTCATCTGGCTCATGGGGCAGCCACCACAAGCGCCCTTAAGTCTAAGCTTTACAATACCTTCGTCAGTTATTTCCACAATTTCAGCGTCTCCGCCATCAGCTTGAAGTTGTGGCCTGATCAGGTCTAGGGCGGCCTGAACTTCTTCTTTCATAATGATAGCTCCTTTCAATTGATCGCCCAGCAGGTTAGGTGAATTAGCATATCACAGAGAGTGTCGTAAGGCAGCCAAAAAACTCAACTAACCAGGGGATTGAATGTAGCGCTGATTCGTGTTTGGGCGAGTAACTTAGGGGTAAAGCCGGGACGGGAGTCTCCTTCACTGTGAGTGAGCGCTCCAATCTTCGGAAATATACAAGCTTCGCATCAGTTTCCATTGATCGATAGCCCGAAGAACTTCATTTTCGGTCAAAGTCACGCTTTCCGGCGCGTCTCTATTTTCTTCCAGAGCCACCTTTGCCACATTCAGAATTGCACGCCTACAAATTTCCTCGATATCTCCACAGGAAAGACCTTCCGATTCTTTTGCAGGCTCGGGGAAATCACCGGAGAAATGGATTCTGTCTCTCGATAGGTATTTTTGGAATATTTTTTTCCTATCCTTTTCACTAGGCAACCGTAGCAGCAATTCCTGCCCGAAGCGTCCGGTAGCGCGTAAAGCGGGCGGGACATCCTCGGCGCGCACGGCTGTCGCCACCACCAGTATGGGTTTTTCGGACTTTATCGCGTTCATTTCCAGCACGAGCTGATTGACTATCCTATCTATCACCTTCGAATCGGACCATCCGGATGTACCGAAGGAGTCTACGCTATCGACAATCAGCACGGTGGGGGCAAGTTCTTTGGTCTGCCTGAAGAGTTCCCGGATGTTACGTTCGCTTTCACCCATATATTTTGAAAGCAACTCGGGGGCGCGTATTTCGATAACGTTGAATCCGCTCTCTTTTGCTATCGAACGCGCTATCAGGGTTTTCCCGACGCCTGAAGGGCCTGTAATCAATAGTCCTGAAGGCCGGTTCACACCTAGTTTCTCAAGGACCGCGACGTTTTTCAGGGGCCACAGGATAGTTTCCTGAATAAATTCAATCTCTTTAGAAAAACCCGCGACATTGTTCCATCCGGCTCCGCTCAAATTCACTTCGAAACGTCTTCCCGAAGCTGGGCGCATATATTTGAGCGCGCTCTCGAAATCGCAGGATTCAACAACGAGCGCTTCTAGGAAATCTTCTGAGAGTGTTTGTTCGGTGTCTTCAAGCCCCGGCAATGACCGACGAAGGGCTTCGTACGCGGCTTCCTGGCATAAGGATTTGATATCGGCCCCAACAAACCCGTGGATCTTATCTGCGAGTCCATCAAGGTCTAAAGGGCCTAACGGCATATCGCGCGTGTGGATTTCAATTATTTCTCGACGACCAACGACATCCGGGACCCCGATGATGATCTCTCTATCAAATCTGCCCGGCCGTCTGAGCGCAGGGTCAAGGTTATTCGGTAAATTGGTCGCAGCCAGGACCATGACTGCGCCGCGGTCCTCAAGTCCATCCATTAGCGCTAACAACTGAGCTGTTACGCGGCGTTCTACTTCACCTTCGGATGTGTCGCGTCGAGGGGCAAGCGCGTCGATTTCATCTATAAAAATTATTGCGGGCGCATGTTTGAATGCGTCTTCGAATGCGGCGCGCAGCTTGGCTTCGCTCTCGCCATAATATTTATCCATGATCTCGGACCCGACAACGCTCTTGAACCAGCACCCTGTCTCCGCTGCTACGGCTCGAGCTATCAGAGTCTTTCCAGTCCCTGATGGTCCGTGTAATAGCACGCCCCTCGGTGGATCAATCCCCAGGCGATAAAATATTTCCGGGTGTCTCAATGGAAGCTGGACAACCTCTCTGACTTTGCGGACCGCTTCTTTTAATCCACCTATGTCTTTGAAGTATGTTTCTTTGCTCGAAACGTATTCTTCACCATCTTCATCAACCAGCCGGATTCGTGTCCCCGGAGATACTTTGCATATTTCGTCAGGTTCGGTTTCAAAGATCCTGAAACGAATGGTCTCTCCGCGGTTCGTCTGGAGATTAATAGAGTCACTGCCTGTTAGAACCATACCATCGACTTTGTCGAGCATTGAACGAATCTGTTGTTTCGTGAAATCTATTCCACTTGGGGCCTGCAACGTAACGCTTTCAGCCGCTGTACACACGGCCTTTCGGAGCTTTACCTGACTGAAAAGCTGAAAACCGGTCTTATCCATGGTTTCGCGGTCAAATGACACCATCCGCGTGTCAATCCAAGCGTTGGGATGACATTTCGCCTGTACGACACAGCCCTGAGGCCCCAGCACCTCAACCGGGTCTCCGTCTGAAAGCCCCAGATTATCCATGAACGCGGTGGAGATAAAAACAGCGCCCGCGCCGGGGTAATCGTCGATAACTTTAGTCACAACAAAGGAATAAGTAGGGTATTCGTGCTTGTGGCAATCGCAGTCTTCGTGAGAACGCCAATCTCCGGGAACATGGTCGTGACAATGACATTCCATTAATCATTCCTCTCGTCGTCCTCTTCATTCAAGAGACATCTCATCTCAACTCGCGTTTAAGAGACCGTCGACCTACTTCACAGTTTCTCCTATGCCCTTTTGAGGGCCTCGGCCTTTAACCAGGATTTCAGGTCTTCAGTAATGCCGCACGCTCGGTTCTTACACGCAAAATGCTTGACTGAATCGTCGATAAGGTCCTGTGGGGCCTCGACTTCTGATACGACCTCGTAACTCTTGTGGCTTTGTCTCACGAGCATTAACTGAGCCGGATTCGAATTGGCGTAGATCTTAAAATACGCGCTTTCCTCATTACACGATTTCGCGTGGTTAATTCCCCTTGACCAGTTGGTTCCCCATTCGAGATACCGTGTGACAGCGTCAAACGGGTGCAAATCCCAGTCAATAAGACGTTCTATTTCTTTATCTTGGAGTATTTCTCTTATGTTTTTCACGGCCCAATTCCTTTCCGTAATACACATGCTTCATCATGTTATAGAATCGGATGCCGCGATTGGGGAAAAGTTTCAGAAATGAATCACCCTGCCAAAGCAGGGTGATAAGATTTATAGCTAGAACCTATTTTCTTGTCAGTCCGGTTGTCTCACTTAATCGGCGGAACGTATGGTAGCCATTGTGCAAATAGCCAGCAGAGGAAAAATATTACTGGTGTGTGAACAATCAGTTGCAGCACGGAATAGCCCACCAGATCACGGGCCTTCACACCCAGCAGTCCTAATAAGGGTAACATCCAGAATGGGTTTATCAGATTTGGCAACGCCTCAGCAGCGTTGTAGATCTGCACGACCCATCCAAGATTGACTTTTAACTCGTTGGCGGCTTGCAAAACGTAAGGGGCCTCAATGACCCACTTCCCGCCTCCGGATGGGATGAACAACCCGAGGACCGAGGAATAAAAGGCTACAAGCAGCGCATAAGTGTTGTGCGTCGTTATTGAAGCAAAAAGCTGGGCCAACCACAGGGATATGCCGGTACCGGTTATAATCCCGAAGATCACGGCATAGAAGGGGAATTGGATCAACACGCCACCAGTAGCGGGTATCGATTGACCGACAGCGCGAAGAAAACGTTTAGGTCGCCAGTGGAGGAGCATCCCGACCGAAATAAAGATTAGATTGTAAGTATTTAGATCCAGCGCCGCCAGTGGACCTTGTGGTGAAGTCCTAAACACATCGATCAGATAAGCGAACAACACCAAACAAACCAGTATTGTCAACAAGGGACTGTATTCAAGCCATTCACCTGGTTTCTTTCTTGGCTCTAGTTCCAGGTTGATCGGGTCAAGTTTGACCCCATAATGGTCCGCGGTCCTAGCGTTCTCTGGAGAAGGGGCCGACCAGTATGCGATTAGAACAGAGACAACGAGAAGAACTCCGGCTGTTATGATGCTTTCCCAAAGAAAAATTGTCTGTGTCAGCGGTATTATTCCGCTGATATTGTATAACGCGGGCGGGATAGCCCCTTTGGTCGCCATGAGCAAGGCAGCGGAGGAAGATAGCCCCAGTGCCCATATACTCCCAAGCCCGAGATACGCGGCCGCTCCGATAGCACGGTAATCAATGCCGTCGATGCGTCGAACCAATTCACGTACCAGTAACCCGCTGAAAATGAGGCTGAATCCCCATGACACCAAGGATGTCAGCATCGAGAAAAGGGCCACAAAGGCGACCGCGCCCCTGGGTGTTGACGGGACCGAGGCCAATCGTTGAATGACCCAGTAAACGGCCGGCGCCGACGCGAGTACATATCCACCGATTATTATCATCGCCATTTGCATTGTAAACGGGACTAAAGACCAGAAGCCTTTGCCTCCAGCAACCGCAATCTTGTACGGTGATTCCCCAAGCAGCAAACCAACGACGAAAACAACCACGATACCCAGCAGAGCGAAAACAAGGGCATCGGGAAACCATTTTTCGCTCCAGTCCGCCAGCGCCAAGCCAAAACGAGCCAGCCCGGTTTCTGATCGAACGCTACCCCCACTGTCCGCTTTTGCCATCTAAGACCTCCTACCTGGACCCTTTGGTGGTGTAATAGGCTCCCCCTCGGCGCGTCCATACTACTACCAGCGGGTCATTCTTAACTAGATTTTTTTACGGAGTTCTGATTGGGATTGATAAGAAAAAATGTGACGAGCCAGCACTTTAAGGAAAGACCAAAAGCGGGGTCGAGTTCGATTACCCCAGTACTTTAACGAATTTGGATGTCACAAGTCGAGTCGTGAGCCTGTCGAAAGCTGTGTGGCGTTCGACAGTGGGTTCAGCGCCGGTTGTTTGAACTACGCGCTAATTTGAGGTTGTGATATATAAATGAGAGGTTTTTTGGCTCCCCGAGTAGGACTCGAACCTACAACCTAATGGTGGGTTCAGCGCCGGTTGTTTGAACTACGCGCTAATTTGAGGTTGTGATATATAAATGAGAGGTTTTTTGGCTCCCCGAGTAGGACTCGAACCTACAACCTAATGGTTAACAGCCATCCGCTCTGCCGATTGAGCTATCGGGGAATTCAAGTTGCGTCACTCTTTTTACGCGACGTCTTTATAACTTATTATTTTCGGAAAAGTGAGTGATTTTGTCAATGCGAAAATGCCAAAACGACATTAAATCGTGGTTGCGCCGTAAGAGGCCCATTTTCTTATTCGAGGGAGTTCCAAAGTTTCCCACGACTCTGAGATCCTCAGCGAGATGAAATACTCGAACAGAGAATCAATCAACCCGATACCTTCCTCAATGAGTCCCATCTTCTCCAGGAACGCTCCCTCCACGTCTTCTTCCCCGCCCTCTTCTATCGGAGCGGTCCGCGGGGTTTTCAACGACCCGAAAGAGAACCAGCTTCCCTTAATTATGACGGAATATTCATTGTCCGGGTTCTTGAAGGATATGCGGGCTTCTTCTATTTTTTTCCTTTCCCGTATGGCCGCGAGCCCTTCTCGCAGCTCTGAGAACTCACCCTTTATGCTCACAGTTTGGGGCGTATCGACGTCGATAAGATCAAGCGTCATTCGATCGTGAAAAACCACCTCAATCACTTTGCCGCCGGGTATTTCAACGCTTCCACCTGTCTGTTCCGACTTAAACCAGAGCCAGGTGAGGAATTCCCTTCCAAGAAAGGCTTTTTCTTTCAATATATCCAAAAAATCCATTTAGAACTCCAAAAACAGTGTTTGTTCGTAGCGCCCTGCGTTCGACCGCCAAATCACGGCGCCATGATGGAGGATTTTATTTCTTCCAGTTTTCGCCGGTCCGCTTCATTGGAAAGCAGTTCCATGGCTCGAATGTATGGCAAGAGCGGCGTGAGGGTAAGCCCGAAGCTTTTTTTGAAATGATCTTCCATTCTCTCCCTCGCCCTAACGCTAAGCGCGCCCAAATACGCAACTGACCCTGAGGTATCCCAAACGAGGTCAAAAACCTGAATTGATGGTAAAACCTGTTTTTTCAGGGACTCAACCTGAATTGATGGTAAAACCTGTTTTTTTAGGGATTCTTTTAGAGCCTCTTTTAACTCCCGCAATTGGGTCGTGGATATTCGCCTTTGTCCTGTGCGTTCCAGCAGCTTTCGGCGTTCTTTCTTGAGAGCGGTTTCCAATACTCGAGGGGGCACACGGACGGTGTCGATCCTGAAAGACAAAGCCACATAATTGGTCCTTACATAAGAAGAGCCCTCAAACTCGTAATCATCGAAATCATCGATGTTTGTCCAACCGAAGCCTATTAATTCCCCGGGTTGATCCGTAGTCCGGAACGAACCTCGTTTAATGCCCTCGTGAATTGAATCCCAAAAAGATCCCTCTATCGTACCCTTGACTCGATATCGCATAACTGAAACTGATCGAGAGGCGAATCCCATGCCGTTTCCTCCAATTTATCGCAGCTCCGATGAGCTATCACAATAGGCCGCCAACATAAACCAAACATCGCCAACTAGCAACAGGCAACAATAGGCACAGCGGGCTTAAATCCGTATGTTAAATAAGTTGCTGCGTTTAAAGGTTCA
>JAPLJJ010000067.1 GCA_026388665.1 Deltaproteobacteria bacterium | reverse complement strand
TCGAATGCCGTCAGGCCCTTTGTTTGGCTTTGTTTTCATGTTTTCCCCCCAAGGTCGGGAATCTTAGTCTTCGAAAGTGTTTGAACCGTGTTTCAAATTACGGGTTGTCTCGCAAATAGTATAAGCGGGGCTCTTGATTCTATTTCGGATCACGCCACGAAACAGCGCGGGCCCTAAACCAGACAACATGATTAATGAAAGCGTAAATAGTTTCCTCGCAGTGTAATTTGATTTTTCCGTTAGCCGCTTATCGTGCCTAACTTTTACATGACCATATCGACTGGCGTTCCAGTTGAGTAACACGTCTATTGAAACAAGTGGCCCGGTAACGTTCTCAAAACCGAACAGCAAGTCTGTTTCGAAGGCCCGGAACGCTGAAACAATACGGCCCATCTTTATTCGAAAAAACACCTGCCCTACCCACCGGATAATCATTGAACTGAAATTTCTGATTATCCCATGTCGCAAGGAGCTAGGGACGCCGTAAACGACATCAAAACCTTCATCCATTTTAAGGATCAGCCTGGGTATTTCTTCCGGTGGGTGCTGTAAATCGTCATCAAGGGTCACGCACCTCTCAAACCGGGCAAAGCGTATCCCACACAACAGGGCGTTATGCTGGCCGAAATTCCTTGAAAGGTTGATACCCAAAATCCAGTTGTTTTTAGAAACCAAGTCAACGATTACATCCCATGTGTTGTCCTCACTTCCATCATTCACAAGGATCAGCTCAAAGTCGTTACCCAGATCTCTAAGTGTCGAGAGAATCCGCCCAATCAGAACAGGTAGTGTTTTAGAGCTATTATAAGCTGGAATCACTACTGAAATCCCCCGCATGATATTAGGGCCTTTGCTTTCTGTAATATAGGGTTAATGGAATAATTTCTGGAGAGTCTGGAAATGTCGGACAAATGGTGAGTGACAAGATCCCCCCTGTTTGATTCATGATCCACTTATGTATGTAACAAAATACTCGATATTAATCAAATAAGAAATTAATATTATTTATATTACCAGTATTGAAACTTTTTCTGGTCCATGAACCCCAATTGTCAGGGTCAATTCTATGTCCGCTGTTCGGCTGGGACCGGTTATCAGGGTAATATTCGTAGGAGGATTGTCTCCTATGCCGGCGAAGAAGTCATCCATTGTAGGAAAAATATTTTCAGCGGAGACCATGGCCACATGATGCGCAGGTAGCAGACTTGCCTGAACAGCTCGCCCTCCGTCGCTTGTAACGATAACGCTGCCCGTCTCCGCGATTCCACACACAACTTCTTCCACTGTCGCCGTCGCATTCCAATAAGAGTCAACTCGACGCTCGGGATCGATCTTGAGTAACTTCTCCAATTCTGTTGTTCCCTGACAATATATAGCTTTTTCGCCAACCAGGATTTTTTCAAGTGTCTCGTTCAAATTGTCGATATTGGTCACTCTCGTCGGCTTGGCAGTTACTTTCGCTGCATTTTCCATGAAAACATGAACTATCTCTTCACTTTTCACAGGATCCTCCGTTAAGTTATCAGACTATCTCTCGAACGTTTTCGTTAAAATTTATCAAAAATCGACAAACTTTATTCACAGCGCCTCAGCTAGGACTACAGCGAGATGTTTTACCTTAAATCCTGCCTTACGCCGCTTTGCCGCGTCCATTATGTTCATCAGGCAACCGTGATCGCATCCCGTAACTGTGTCTGGATTAACATCCAGGATAGAGGAGACTTTATCATCTGCCAACGCCATTGAGATCTCCGGCAATTTTCCCATAAAAACCCCACCAAACCCGCAGCAACGGTCGGCGTTTGGCATGGGAACGAATTCTGCGCCCTTTATGGATTTCAACAGAACTAATGGCTCAGTTTTGACTCCGAGTTCTCGAGTTAGTTGACATGAAGCGTGATAGGTTATTTTGCCTTGGCCATTCGGGAATCCGTACTCATGAGCCTTGAGTATCTGAGTGAGGAACTGGGAAAGCTCGAAAGTCCTCCGAGCCACTGATTCAGCCTTCCTAAACATTTTTCGATCATCCTTGAAAAGGTCCGGGTAATGATTCTTGACCATCGAAGCACAGGAACCGGATGGGATGACAATCGGGTCAGTTCCTTCGAAAACTGAAATAAAATGCTCCGCCGCTTTCCGGGCTTCACGACGATAACCATCACTGTTTGGTGGTTTCCCGCAACATGTTTGTCCTTTTAGGTATACAACATCAACTCCAAAATGGTTGAGAAGCTTCATTACAGCTTCTCCTGTTTCGGGAAAGAATGTGTCAATCAAACAGGTGGCAAACAATTGAACTCGCATTTTTTGCTCCTGATACATATCTACTGTTTTGTCCAAACGATTACAAAATTATATTGAACGGATCTTTATTCTGTTAAGTTCAGTGAACCCTGGGTATATAGATCCGCAAGGCTATCGAAATTCTCAACCGGTTCTATGCAATCCGGTTCGTCGTAATCAGGCTTGTTAACTTTCGGGCTTACCTGCGTGATGACCAAATTCTCAATATCATGTGATTCTAACATTTTTCTGAAATCTTCGGAATCCGTATTCTTAGATTCGAGCCATAGGGCATAGTCGGTTTTCAGAACAATGACAGGCATCCTGTCGTGAATAGATTTGATCAAGTCATTACTGTCAGTCGTAATAATTGCGCAAGTTCTGACTATTTCGCCGGAAGGATTTTTCCACTCATCGGAAATTCCCGCAAATGCGAACAGGACATGTTCTTCGCGACCTATCAAATAGGGTTGTTTTGGGCCAGTTACAGTCTTCTTCCATTCGAAAAAACCATTAGCGGGGATAAGTATTCTACGTTTCCTGAAGCTCGATTTAAACGCGGGTTTTGAATCGAGTGTCTCTGCACGAGCATTTATCAATTTGTGAGCAATAGAAGGATCCTTAGCCCAAAAGGGTATCAAGCCCCATTTGAGATAGGTTAATTCACGACAATGGGGACCTCGTTCAGGACTAGCCGTAATTGCGGCGATTTCTTGGGAGGGAGCGATATTGTAGCGAGGAACCAATTCCGGTGCCTCTTCGAGATCAAATTCTTCAACCAGTTCTCTTGCTGAGCTTAATAATATGAATCGCCCACACACATCCTTCTCCGTTGTGCTTCCTCGTAAACCATTTCGTAAGCAGGAAATGTCAACAGCCCATTTGAGTTATGTGGAAGTAATTTTCCCGACTCGAACAGATCGCATACAATTTGAACGGTAGTCAGTTTGTCCAATCTCCAGGGTGTTACTAATGATCCAAGTTTCTCAGTAAGGAACCGCAATGATTCTTCTATAACAGGGCATTCCCGGGTTGCCCATGATTCTATCTCAATTTCGTAATGCACGAGCTTTTCGTCGCCTGCCGCAAAACTAACCCGATCGATGGCCAGTTCAGCCACGGGAACGGAATTCGTGGGATCAACTATTTTTCGGGTTATCCTATGGGTCTCTCGTCTCTGAATCACCTCGAAGCCGATGGACACAAGGAACCTCTCAGCATCAGTAGGCCGAAGCTCTGATTTCTTGTGATCAACACCGAGACTCTCAATCATCTGTAAGATTTGCTCCGGACAATCCATATCCCATCGCATTTCCAATTCAGGTCTCTTAAGCGCTCCATCACTTAATTCAGATGCCGGCCCCTTCATGGCCACCTTTTCAACATGAGAGTAACGTCTAACCCTTATTGCCCACTTTTTCCGTGAAAGCGCTCGATCAGGAAGATCAAAATACATATCATCAAAAGATTGATTCATCTCCTCGCCCAAAGGAAATTCTCCGACAAATGGAAGCTTTCGTATCACATCCACTATTTGTTGAGGCACTACTGACACAATTAATAATTTGGCTTCGGTTTCCGTAGGGAGTTGTGAAAGTTCCATAGGCCTTGCGTTCGTAGTCATGTCTCCTTGTAAATTCGAATTATCCGCTTAATCGGGAATAGGAACAAAGCAGTTTTTCTCGTGTTCGAGAAGGGCTTTCTTAATATGAACTCCGGAGCTGTATCCACCGAGCGTTCCGTCAGATCTTATCACCCTGTGACATGGAACAATTATCGGAACAGGGTTTTTCCCATTGGCAGATCCCACTGCACGACAGGCTTGAGCATTTCCGACAGCCGTAGCGATCTGACCATAAGAACGGGTCTCGCCGAGGGGTATTTTCATTAGTTCCATCCAAACTTTTCGCTCAAATGAGGTTCCTGTGGTGAACTCTATTGGTGTCAGGAAATTGCTGCTTTTACCCTGAAAATAATGGTCGAACTCCTCGATGACGTTTTTCAATATTTCCGAGTCCGTCGTTTTAGGTGAATCCCTCGGGGGTTCGACAAAAGCAATGTCTGTAAGCCCTTGATTGGTTGCAATAAGTTTCAGCCACCCGATTTTTTTGTTGTAATAGTGACAACTGGATTGGATTTGGTTCATAATATTTAACCGTCCTTTGGATTGTACAGGTGTGAATCATAAATCGGAAACTGCTCTATATCCACAATATTCTCGTATATCCGGTAATGTCCATATATTCACGAAACTTCCAGCCCTTCAAGAGGTCTAATTAAAATATAACGCTGAATAGCAGCGTTCAAAGGCCATCTCTAGGGGCTCTGATACTGTTTCCCTACAATTTCGGTAAAAGAGCGGTTGCTACAAACGTCCCAATATGTCATATAATAGAAATAGATTCGGATATTAACCGAAACTTGGGAGGCGGTAGAGTTCTGGTGGGCTCCGCGGTCTTCAAAACCGTAAGCAGGGCGCTAACAACGTTCTGGGTGGGTTCGATTCCCATGCGCCTCCGCCAGTTCGATTTTGGTCAGTCCTTTCTAAAGATTTGTGCCCTTGTCTCCGGACTATGTAACCCCCACAATTTTAGAATGACTCCGAACGAAACGGTGAGAGTTAAAACTGTTCTCTTTGCCTATGGTGTTTTATGAAAATAACAAGCGCTGAGTTCATATGTGGCGCTGAAAACAAGAAAGACTATCCACCAACCCGTGTACCGGAAATAGCATTCGCCGGCAGATCGAATGTGGGTAAGTCATCTATGATAAATTCTCTATTGGGAAGAAAAAGCCTGGTTCGAACCTCCAAAACCCCAGGTCTCACACGCAAGATTAATTTTTTTTCCATAAATAACAGTTTTATCTTTGTTGATTTACCAGGTTACGGTTATGCTTCGGTACCTATGGAAATTCGTCGTTCCTGGGCCCCAATGGTCAACACCTATCTGACCGAAAGGAAGGAATTGGCTGGTGTTGTTGTAATAACCGATTCAAGGCGCGAACCAACGGAGCAGGATGAAAGTCTCATAGAGTTTCTGCAATTTCAGGGTATTCCGTTCGTTGTCGCGCTTTCTAAGGCAGATAAGATAGGGCATTCGGATCGCGCAGCCCTCAAGGGAACCCTGCTACAAAAATGGGGCGATTCCACACCGGTTGAATTTTTTTCGGCAGTAACCGGTTTGGGCCGGAAAGAGTTGTGGAGGCGTATCATAGGATTGATGGCGAACCGGCGAGCGTTGACAGACAATAACAGGACAATAGTTACAAATTCAGAAGAGTAGCGGACTGAACCGCATCATGATAGAGGAAGAATACACAAAGAAAAAACGATGACGAAAAAAATGCTTATTAGTTCAAGTCATCCTGAAGAATGCAGGGTGGCGGTTGTAGTTGACGGAGAGCTTGATGAACTCGATATCAAGACCGGCCCTAAAGAGGCCACCGTGGGGAATATTTACAAGGGGGCAGTCACACGGGTCGAGCCGTCGCTCCAGGCTGTGTTTGTCAACTATGGCAGTTCAAAAAATGGTTTCCTGTCAGTCAACGATATCCACCCTTCATACTTTCCGGAATCTTTTCACAATTCAAAACGACGGCCACGAATTCAGGATGTTTTTAAGAAAGATGATCATGTCGTTGTGCAGATCGTAAAAGAAGAGAGGGGCACTAAAGGGGCCGCGTTAACCACAAACATATCATTGGCCGGCCGATACCTTGTGCTCATGCCGGGGGCCGAATTGTGCGGCGTTTCCAGGAAAATCGAACTGGAAACCGAGAGACGAGAACTCAAAGAAATTCTTAAACAATTGAATCCCCCTGAAAACATGGGGTTTATAATAAGAACTGCCGGGCTCGGCCGAACAAAAACGGAATTATCGCGAGATCTAAATTACCTATTGCGGTTATGGAAGACCATAGAGAAGACCATGGGCTCCGAACCCGCTCCATGTCTCTTACACAAAGAGCATGATCTTGTCGTGCGTGCGATTAGAGAGCACTTCTCCGCTGACATAACGGAAATCCTTGTTGACGATAAAGAAGTTTACAACAAGACGCGTGATTTTTTTAGGCAGGTAATGCCGAAGTTTGAGAAACTTGTAAAACCATATCAAGAAAAGCGACCCCTCTTCAACAAGTACCAGTTAGAGGAACAGATTGAACGAGTCTATAGTCGAAGAATAAAACTGAAATCAGGTGGATACATAATAATTGACCCAACTGAGGCGATGGTAACCATAGACGTCAACTCAGGGAAAGCCACACGCGAAAAAGAAGTTGAGGATACTGCGTTTGTTGTGAACATGGAAGCCGCTCCTGAAGTCGCGCGACAATTGAGGTTGCGGGATCTAGGCGGCATAATAGTGATTGATTTCATCGATATGATGAATAAGAAACACATACAGGAAGTGGAAAAGGAATTAAGGGCCTCGCTCAAAAGGGACCGAGCAAAAACAAAAGTCTTGAGAATGTCTTCGCTGGGCTTACTGGAGCTTTCTCGCCAACGTTTGAGATCATCGCTGGGAGAAGGTGAGTATCACGACTGTCATTTGTGTGAGGGAACAGGACGACTCCGGGCACCGGAAACCAGTTCTCTATATGTTTTCAGAAAAATCAAATCTCTCCTCACTAAAGGAGATGTTAAAGAGGTCAGAGCGACAATACCGTCCCAGGTCGCGGACTATATCCTCAACTTCATGAGAGCGGAACTGTTCAACCTTGAGTCTCAATATGGAGCCAGGATAGTCATTTTGGGCAAGACTAACCTTCCGGACAGCCAAATAGCGCTGGAATCTTTCAGAGAGGACGAGACTCAACAAATTCCATCCGTTCAGATAGTTGAGTTGGTTGAACCCGTAAATGAGGATTTCCAGCCCCTGGAAGAGGAAATCACAGCGCCTGAAGCTGCTAAAGAAAAGGACGCAAAAGCTCCTAGACGGTGGAGAAGACCGCGGAAAAAAGCTAAGCCTGCCGAAGGTTCGGATAGGTCGCCTATGGATACCGAAGAATCTTTGGCCCCAACCCTTGAACAAGTGGGTGACTCGAGCTTAGTTATGGAATCAACGGAAGTTCCATCGGAGATTTCTGAACTCTCGAGAGACAATGACAACGATCGTAGAAAAAGCGAGAGCGCTAACCATGCTAAGCCTAAATTGTCCGACGCTTCTACTGGAGACGGCGCGTCTTCGAGTAAAGCGGAACCGGGATCTAGTCCCGGTATTTCCGATAATCCTCAAGTCTTATCTGCTCAAGAGATTTCGGAAGAATCAAGTCCTTTGGGTTCTCAAGACCACGAAATCTTGAAAAAAGAGCGACCTCATAGAAAAGCTTCTCTTCAGGATTATCTTCCTTTTTCCTAAAAAAGTAAGGGAAATGGTTGAACGAATCATTCCGGATGAAAACGGGAGGAAAACGATTGTTAGGAGTCTCTGACGACAGATTAGACCCCACGTCGGAGATGTTGGCTCTGTCAGCCACGGGCGACACCAAGAACGTCTTGATTTGCCTCATCGAACTAACCGGTCCTATGGATGTGGAAACAATGTTGGAAGCTGCCAGGATAGCAGCTAGAAAATTTCCTCACTTAACCCGTAGGATCAAAGAAATAAGATCAAAGGGATTTCATTATCTTGTTTGGGATACCGACCATACGTTGGAGGTTCCGACCTTTTTCGAGGAGATGACCGAATTTGACGCTTCCGAGCAAGTCCTCGACCAAATCTTAAGACTCTTGAGTCCTCGGATTGATAGGAACTGGGACCTTTTTAGTGAATCTCCGGCTGAGTTTCATCTGATAAAAATTTCATCCGAGCGTTATGTTGAAGGATGGCTGATGCATCACGTTGCAGGTGACGCGGCTACAGGCACGGATGTAGGTCAAGAAACTCTCGCTCAATACCATGAAGTTTTTTATGGAAGTAAACCGGAATGGGCCGGAGAGTATCATTCGATATCCGGATCAAAAAAGAGACGTGTGACCGTCAAGAAACTAACTTTCCGAAACATGGTCGAGGATGTTAAGCAAACTTTCCAAAATCTTTTCAAGAGGTCGTGTCTGCCGGTAGGTTCAGGATCAGAAACGGATAAATCGCAGCGTCACATCAAGAGAATTCTAACTGAAGAACAAACAGAATTCTTATTCAAGGCAACTAGCGAACAAGGCGTTTCATTCGTAGATCGGCTTGTGGTTAGTGCGAATGAAGTCATTGACGAATGGAACCATAAGCGAGGATTGTCTCCTGGGCTGCTGACTACCTCGATGACGGTAAACATGCGAGGCCGTTTTTCAGACGTAAATTCCGTGAACTCGAGTTCTCTGATCTTTTTCAAATCATTGCCATCGGATCGTAAAGACATACGAGCTTTCACAAAAAAAGTAGTGCTGGCAAGAATAAGGCATTTTCGAAACCAGACAGACCATAAGTTTTCGAACAACATAAAAATGATGATCGATTCATTCCGTATTTTTCCATTTCGTATAAGGAGACAAATAATCAGTTTCCTGATCAATCGTCATCAGTTTTCAATTGGAATTACAATGCTTGGCATCTTTTGGCCTGAAATGAAGAACGGAAGACCTACAGGTGAGTCGGTTCTTACAAGGGTCGGGGACTTGGAGGTCACGGAAGTTTTTGGTGTTGCGCACCGGATGTTGTCCAAGACACGAACGATTCTCTTACTCTATACCTTCAGAAACAGGCTAAATCTGGTCCTCACGTTTTCAGCCGTTGATTTTACCCGCGAGGAGTCTGAGCAGTTTATGGATCTCCTACTCAAGAACTTGATGGCCTCCGAGATGTTTCCGAGTCATTGACCGTTGCAAAGGGCGAGAAGCCATTATTGGTCGGGGAAAGCTGAATCGCTTATGGTTCAAGTGACTTTGACTGATAACGGGTACGTTTGTAGATTGTGCCCCTCCACTGTAAAGCGTCTCCGAAAATAATCTTTTTCATCATCACGACAAAAATCCAGATTAGCATTAAATTTCCTAGTATAACGTAAACCGAATACTTTTTAGGTAATCCGGCCTGATCAAGAAAGAAACATGGGGTTATAACCATTTGTAACAGACAGGCCAACGGCAACAGGAACCACAAACTAGGCCAGAGTTCCATTGCCGACTCGGTATAGAGAAAAGTCCCGAGCGCGAAAGAGGGTAAACTGACCAATATATGCATGGTTAAGTATTTCAGCACCGTTAAGAGTTTGTAATTCATTGCCGCGGACAGTATTCGTGTCCAACCGTTTAACACTTCTCGAAAACCGGAATACATTTTGGTTTGTAAAAGGTTTCGGCCATTGGCAAACAGTATGCCTAGGCCAGCGGCTTTAACCCTTTTCCCGATTCCAATATCTTCGACCGCAAGATCTTTTACGCTGCAATGTCCTCCGATTCTTTCATACGCCGTGCGACTGATAATAAAAAACATTCCGTTAGCTGTTGCAACAGGACTACTAGGATCGTTGACCTTGGCCAGCGGAAATAGAATTGCCGCCATGGAGGCAAATGTCGGAATAAGCGCTTTTTCCCAAAAAGTATTCAGGATAAACTTGGGAGAAAGCGTTACAAAGTTTATCTTCCTCTGTATAGCCTCGTGTAAGCACTGCCTCAATGCCGCTTTATGCAATGAGCTGTCCGCGTCCAGAAATGCCAGCCATTCGCCTGAAGCGTATTTGACCCCTTCATAAAGGGCGTGACACTTGCCGGTCCATCCGACAAACCGCTCTGTTATTGATATTAGGTGGCAATTTGTTCTTCCCTCAAATAGCTTTCCGGCTATTTCAGAGGTCCGATCCGTGGATCTATCATCAACACAAATTATTTCCAGGTTAGGATAATCCTGATCAAGTATCGATTGCAGACAGGTTCCAATCAAGGCTTCTTCGTTATTAGCCGGAACTATGACCGATATCTGGGGCAGCGATTTGGGGAGGGATGTATCCTTGTTAGGGTCAAGGACTGGGACCCATCTACAACTATCTGCTATCTCACGCATACGCATGGACCAAAAATACATAATAAACATTAGAATAGCAGACCCTATGACCAGAGAAACATAATTCAAATCAGTGCCCTCAATCTAAGTACGAATTAATCAACCTGCGTAACCTTATTCCAACAAACAGCGTATTTCCATTAATTTTTTGCGTCTATGATCGTTTTATAGCCGCGCCTATTATACCGTACTTTGATCCGGTCTTAGTGCCTTCCATAACATGGAATCCAATGTTACCAAGTTCTCCCAAGAATTCCGGTTCATAAAACCTGTCCTCTGTTGGATGTCTCAACATTTTCCTAAGAAGCCAATTCGCATAAAGGGGAGGGTATATCTCCTCGAAATAAAAGATTCCCTGCGGCCTCATCACTCTATCAATTTCACGAAGGCACAACCGCCAATCCAATACGTGGTGAATTATTCCAAAATTGAAAACCGCATCAAAAGACTGGTTACGAAAAGGTAGAAACTGGGCGTCCGAGACAAGAAAATTAATATTCGCTCTCAGTTCCGGTTTCAATCTATGGTTAGACCTTCGAACAAGAATAGTTTCCAAATCCAGAGCTATTACATGAGAAAATCCCATGCTCCGATAAATAAGCCC
>JAPLJJ010000085.1 GCA_026388665.1 Deltaproteobacteria bacterium | reverse complement strand
TCTATCTGCTCGTTTCAGGGCGTCTGGGGCCTTTATGCGCCGACCTTTGGAAAATTTTTGAGAGTAAAGACGCCTTTCGGGAATATGTCGAGAGCTGGGGGAAAATGGCGCCGGCCGCGTTCATCATTTTACAGGCGTTACAGGTCGTCTTTGCCCCAATACCCGGAGAACTCACTGGCGCTGTAGGAGGTTTTGTCTTTGGCGCTTGGGCCAACATCATTTATTCCACAATCGGATTGACGGTCGGATCAATGTGGGCCTTTCTTGCCGCAAGAATAATAGGAATGCCATTAGTAAAACTCATAGTCAGCCGTCAATCTCTGGAGAGGTTTCATTTCTTAACTGAACGTCGCGGAGCGATCATATCCTTTTTCATGTTCGCTATCCCAGGCTTTCCAAAGGATATTCTGTCCTATATTTTGGGATTGAGCCCCATGGGTTGGCTGACCTTTTTCTGGATTAGCACAATAGGAAGAATCCCTGGGACGATAATGCTAAGTTATAGCGGGTCGGCTATTTACGAGGAAGATTGGACGTTGCTGATCGCATTGGCGATAGGTTGCGGTCTGGTCTTTGTGTGCGTGTTTTTTCAACGCGAACGAATCGAAAAGTGGCTCAGACACAGGCATGAACACTCTTCCTGAATTCAGATCGACTCGCAAAGTTGCGAACTTTGACAACAAAAATTTCTGTTTTGACTATCTTTAGAGTTAGAATGGTCCGAACACGAATCATTTGATTCGTTATATTTCGGAGGACTTATATGGTAGAAGCGGCCGAATCGGGAGCTTCAAATAAATCTTGCGACCTGATTTTTGACTATTTTATTCAACAGTTATCCCTCATAAACAATCACAAGAACCTTTTTCCCAAAAAATGCAGAACTTGTGGCAAAGATTATGAGAACCTTTACCACTACATTTGCGACACAGAAGCTAAAGCTCAGTCAATACAGGACGCCGGCGAGATAATGGGAAAATCCTTTACGATGATATATAGAAATTGTTCTTGTGGTAACACGTTGGTGATTACAATTACTGATGAAATTATGCCTGAGATCAAGCTCGTCTGGAAGACCCTCAGAAATCAAGCCGAGATCTCAGGGAAGCCCCTTAAAGAGATAGTCGCGTCTTTCCTCGAAGAATGGGAAAATGAAATTCATGGTCAGTACAATTGTCTAGAGAGACGTGAACGTTTCTAGCATGGGAACACAGGGACTTTTTTGCGACGTACGGCGGATAAATAATGATTATTACTGATGTGATTTTTGATTTGGGGAATGTGCTCGTTCCTTTTGACTGGCGAATTGCAGTCCACGGACTTTTGGAGCATCTTCCTAGAGATCTTGCGGAAAAAGCGGGAAAAGATCCCAAGGTTCTCGCTCTGGCTATTAGCGACATAATTGAGGCCCTTGAAATCGGGTCGATCAATTTCGAAGAGTTTCATGGACAGGTGGTGGCCAGGACAGGGCTCACCACTGATGCAAGTCAATTCAGAAGGATATGGTGTGAGATTTTTAGCGTTGATGTAGAAATGACACGCTTGGGACAACTACTCACCCGGCGATATGACGTGTGGCTCGCGTCTAATACGGATGAAGCCCATTTCAGTTATATAATCGAGAAGTTTCCGGAGGTCCTCTTTTACAAGAAAGCCGCTTTATCCTATAAAATGGGGATCATGAAACCTGATCAGGGTTATTTTGTAAAGGCGCTTGAATTATTCGGGATTGAGCCGGAGCAAGCCCTTTTTATCGACGACCTGCTTGAAAATGTGCAGGCTGCGCGGAAGTTGGGCATTACCGGGATTCAGTTTACCAATTATCGGACGCTTTTGGGTCAACTGGCGGAACTTGGCTTACAAGAGTCGTCTCTTCCAAGGAGATATTCAATTGAGTAGTAGTGTCTTTGAGATAGAGGGATTCAGTTTTTCAGCGGTCAGCGCAGGCATTAAACGAGCTGACTCGGATCGGCTTGATTTTGGCTTGATAGTCTCGGACTCGCCTGCGGTAACTGTAGGAGTTACAACAACCAACATTGTTTGCGCAGCGCCCGTCACAATAACCAGGGAACGACTCCAGACAGGGGTTTCCCAGGTTATTCTGGTAAATTCAGGAAACGCTAACGCATATACGGGGTGTCAGGGTGTGGCAAACGCCTTATCCTTAACGACTGCTGTGGCGTCAGCAATGACTGTTGACGAAAACCTTGTCATTCCAATGTCCACCGGCGTTATCGGTCTCCCTCTCCCTGTGGATCGGATGAAATTCAGGGTTCCGGAACTAGTGGGCTCACTATCTCGTTCCGGTTTTGATAAAGTAGCGTCCGCAATTATGACTACCGACACGCAACCCAAAACAGCGTGCGTTGACAGGACATTGAGCAACGGGCCTCTCAGGATTGTCGGTATGGCCAAAGGCGCAGGTATGATTGCGCCTAATATGGCAACCATGCTTGCGGTAATTCTGGTGGATGTTCTTGTTGAACGGTCCTTCTTGAGCGAGGTTTTTGTTCAGATAAATAACGTCACATTTAACAGAGTTACAATCGACGGGGACACGAGCACAAATGACACGGCGATAGTAATGTCCGGTGGATGCCGACAACCGAGAAAATTACTTGATAATGTCGATGATCGGAATACGTTTTCCCAGGCCCTTTTTACTGTATGCCAAAGCCTGTCCCGACAAATCGTCCAAGATGGTGAAGGGGCCACAAAAGTTGTTGAAATAAGTGTCCTGGGCGCTCCGGACGATAATTCAGCCACCAGGATAGCCAGACGGATAGCTGAATCGCCTCTTGTCAAAACAGCGTTCCATGGGGAAGACCCAAATTGGGGGCGAATCGTGTGCGCCGCCGGATCAGCAGGCGTTTCCTTCGATCCCGCGCAACTTGACCTGTGGATTGGAGACGTTCAGATTGTAAGGTCCGGTGTTCTGGAAAGCGGAGATTGGGAAAACCGCGCTAAACAAGTAATGCAAAATAGAGAATTTTCAGTTGTGCTCGACTTGAATGCAGGCCCATCGAAAGCGTCAATTTTGACGTGTGATCTGTCGGAAGAGTATGTGGGGATAAACGCGGATTATCGTTCATGACAATATGCTTTACTGTTGCTCAATGATCATGGCCCAGGACTGGGGTCGCCTTCACTGCGAGCGACGCAGAGCCGTAGAATCTTCGTTCAGGAGACACCAGTCCTGAAGTTCACGGCTGGTTACTCGCTGAAACGTGAATTGGCGCCGGCTCCATACAACTTGAGGATTAGGATTTTCCGGCCGCTATGCCGGTTTTGTTTTTGGCCTTAGGACGAATGCCGTTGGTCTTTGACACGACCTTATCGCTAGCAGGAATTTTGGGAACCGTAATACCAGCCCCGAGCTTGAGTTTGCGTGACAAGTTTGTGTCCGGGTTTAGTTGGGCTAACATCTCTTTTGTCACACCATATTTCTTTATCAGCCCCCTGACCGTATCACCCTTCTTAATTACATGAACAACATGATTCTTGGGGGTCTCAACGGGTATGTTCTTGAGGCCGGCCAGAAGAATATCCTTTTTCCCTAAAGGAACTCTTAGCGAATAAGGCGGTCCTTCCGGAGGGGTGACTCCACGAATCAGAGCAGGATTCAGGTCAAGCAAGTCCGCGTATGAAACACCCAGTATGCCGGCCAGCTTATCCACAGGGTAGCCTCTCTCGATTGACGCCAGTTCCGTTTTTTCGTTCCGATTTTTTTCATCCAGGCTGGGAAATCCGTACTTTGCAGGGTTCTTAGCAATTATCGTTATTGCTTGAAAACGAGGCAAGAATTCCTTAGTCTCGCGCTTTAACATCCGACTGGAACAAATCTCGTCGTATTCGCTTGCGTCTTCTTTACAAAGCACTCTGTTCAGCTTGTTTTCCCCTGAGTTGTAACCGCTCAGAGCGAGACGCCAGCAACCAAACGTACCGTACAAATCCTTTAAATAGATCAGGGCAGCATTCGTAGACTTGGATGGATCAAGACGCTCATCCACGTAACTATCAACACGAAGACCGTAGCTACGGGCAGTCGCAGGCATGAACTGCCACATACCGAGAGCGTTTGCCGGAGATCTTGCTTCCGGGTTTGCCCCTGATTCCAGCAAGAATAGATAGGCTAATTCCTGGGGCAGGCCATGCTTTTGTGTCTGTTCCTTGACCATCGGCAGATATTTCTCAGCTTGAGCCATGTAATTACGAGTCGTATCTCGCCTCTCGTAGGCGTATTCCCTCAAGAATCGTCTTACACGCGGTTCATTAGCTTCCAGAGGTATCGGAGGAAAAGCGCCGGGCTTACCTGAAACAAGGGGTGATTTTTCTGATCCAAAGGCAAGGGCCCTAGCAAAGGCGTTGGATAGCCTTGATGGATTTTGATCGTTCTTCTTGACCAGACTGATCGAAGTCCCGCAACCGGTTAGAGCAATCAACAAAAATCCTGCTAACAGCAGTTTTAACGAAACCGTGACAGACAATTGCTCTTGCATTTTAGAACCGATTTCTGGGATCTTACCGCAGCGCAAAATGCCTCCACCGTTGGTATTAGACACATTCAAACAAAGCGCATCGGCGTCTGGGGCCAAACCGGATTTTCTCAAGGCCCATTTTATTTGATTCTATCACAGTTTATCCGGCGGTGAAACAACAGAGAGATCGCTGGCCGAGAATTATGGTGAGTTTTTATCGAAAATTCAACGAAATGTGTTCAGGATGGATCTCCAGATTCCCCCCGAATCGGCC
Source organism: Deltaproteobacteria bacterium (assembly GCA_026388665.1). Lineage (GTDB taxonomy): Bacteria > Desulfobacterota > Desulfomonilia > Desulfomonilales > Desulfomonilaceae > CAJBEZ01. The sequence continues at coordinate 18,229 of JAPLJJ010000085.1, read as the reverse complement.
CAGAAGGGTCTTCGAAGCCTCCAACCCTACAATAGAACTTGTGGGGACATCTTGTTCCCCATCATTTCGGACAACTGTACCCAAATTCCATTTGATGAACATGGAGTTTTCGCCGGAAGCCGAATGCAGGAGGACTTCAACTCCCTTAGAGTACGAAACGCCTTCCTCTTTGTGTAGGGATTCCAAAGACTCAACCCTGTGTCTCGAAAAGACGAGACACTGCGCCACAGTGAGGTCCAACAAGATGGGATCCAAATCTAGAGGTTGAAATGTCCCCCTCGTCACTACGTTTAACTCAATCCCTCGAGAGATAAATTGTTGGCGCAATAGGCTACTGATTCTATTAAAAGAAGATTCCAGGTCGGATTTTGACGAATCCTTCGGCCAGGAGGTATAGCGTCGAACTCCGTTCACAGTGTCAGACGCTCTCTTAACCTGGTTTCTTATGTTGCTTAATTTGTCCTGGAAAAATTTCGCGTCTGCTTCGTTGAGCCCAAGGCGCTGGACCTTGATACTAAATACTTCACATGTCAAAGATATGGCGTTTAGTGGTTGCGCGACTTCGTGCGCCAATCCTCCGAGCAGCTCAGGGAACGTTGTACACAGCAATAACTCTTCGTCAGACAATTTAGTCAAGTCGGTCATATGTTGACTAAGAAACGGTAAACCTCATAAGGTGCGGTGATTTCGAGAAGTCCGGACCATCCAATATTCTAGATATTGGCCCTTATTGACTACCTAGCGTATTCTACCGCACGACTCTCTCTAATTACCACTATTTTGATCTGCCCGGGATAGGATAGTTCTTTCTCGATCTTCTTACGTATGTCTCGAGCAAGCAGAACTAGTTGTTCGTCCTTTATGTTTGAATTCTCAACGATGATTCTAATTTCTCGACCAGCCTGGATTGCAAAGGATTTACTTACGCCTTTGAAAGAATCCGCGATTCTCTCGAGGTCTTCGAGTCTCTTGACATAATTCTCGAGCATTTCACGGCGTGCCCCTGGTCGCGCGGCTGAAAGCGTATCGGCCGCCTGCACAAGCACTGCGATTGCGCTCGTAGGATCTTCATCCCCATGATGTGACGCAATAGCATTCACAATCAGAGGAGATTCCCCATAGCGCCTTGCTATATCGGAACCGATGATTGCGTGAGCCCCCTCAACCTCATGGTCTATGGCTTTACCAACGTCGTGAAGCAGGCCCGCTCTCTTGGCCTTTTTCTGATTAAGCCCAAGCTCGGCGGCCATTATGCCGCAAAGGAACGCGACCTCAATCGAATGCTGATAGACATTTTGAGCAAAAGATGTCCTGTATTTGAGTTTTCCGAGCAGTTTGATCAGTTCAGGATTGATACCGTGCACTCCAACATCGAAGCTGGCCTGTTCCCCCGCCTCGACGATGGCTTCTTCCATCTCCTGCGTTACTTTCTTGACGATCTCCTCTATTCGAGCAGGGTGTATTCGCCCGTCATTAACAAGTCTCTCCAGAGCAATTCTGGCGATTTCACGACGGATGGAATTATATCCGGAAAGAATTACGGCTTCGGGGGTGTCATCAATAATGAGATCAATGCCGGTAGCAGCCTCAATTGCCCGTATGTTTCTGCCCTCCCGGCCAATGATTCTGCCCTTCATTTCCTCGTTGGGCAAGCTCACAACGGAAACGGTTCTTTCAGCGACAAAGTCTGCGGCGTACCTGCCGATAGCGGTGGAAACTATCTCTTTCGCCTTTTTATCGGACTGAGCGACTGTTTCTTCTTCAATTTGCCTTATTATCCTCGCACTCTCCATCCGTGTTTCATCTTCAACCTTCTTGAGGAGCATATCGCGAGCTTCCGCGGTAGAGAGACCGGCAAGGGCTTCAAGCTTATCCTGTTGTTTTTTTACGAGGTTGTCGGCTTCTCGTTCTTTGTCTTTTATTCTTTTGTGGCCGGCTTCAATTTCTCTCTCATGTTTTGCAAGCTGGGCTTCTTTTTGTTCGAGTTGACCTGATTTCTTCTCTAGATTCTCATCTTTCTTAAGAAGTCGCGCCTCTCTCGCAGAAAGTTCCGACCTTCTTTCCTTAATTTCATTTTCGAGTTCCGCCTTAGCCTGGAACAACTGGTCCTTGGTTTGGAGCAGAGCCTCTTTTTTTAAAGTTTCCGTTTCTTTTTGAGCGTTCTTGACGATTTCATCAGCACTCGATCTGGCTGAGTCAACCCGCCTCTTGTCCAGAACCCTCGCGACACCGTATCCGGCCGCCAGCCCTAATGCTATTGCGACAAGGGCATAAATCAAAAAGGGAATCGATCCCACAACCCCCTCCATATCAGGTTAATTAACGGGATGTTTCAGGCTGAGAAACCAGGTCGGATGAGGGACGACAACTGCATTGTCCAAGTGTTCGGGTATTATAAGTCGTTAATCACATAATAACTCAACTCTATATATAGAACCCTGAACTACCATCCAGAGGCTTCAACGCACATCCCGGTTGTAGGGTGTAAAGCATGATACAATTATTTTGGTTTGTATCCCCCGCAGTCGACCGTGGAAATAGAACTTTTGAACCTAGTTTCCTAGGGGGGATCCTAGCGTCTGTTTCAGGCTTCCTGCTGCAATGGCAGGCTTGCACACCACAAGCGGGTTCGGCTCCCAATTTTCGAGTGTTGGCTCAAAAATTCTCCATTCCTCACGAGTCGCGCAGGGGAATCTTTAATTCAGTCTCTCCGAGATCACTCGGCTCCAAGAGACCTTGGTCTTCTTCCTCCGATTTCTTGATTCGTTCCTGAATCGTCTGTCGGCACTCAAACAACTCGTCCGTGACATTCAGCAAAGTTAGGATTACCAAATCAAAGGTCGTAACAACCTTGGAATTTTCTTTGATCTCCTCAGCACGAGTGTTGATAAACTCTACGAGCCTTTCTACATACTCTCTCGCTCCGTGACCACGAACACTATATTCACGCCCAAACAGCGTCACTTTTATCGCTTGAGAGTCTTGGCCGCTTTCCGGCCTCAGGGTTTGTGAACCTACACTTTGCCCCTCTTTCAGGTGAAAGCCTCCAACTTCTCGATTATCCGATCCAGTTTCCCCTTTGCCGCTTTGTTGTCACTCCGAATCTGCCTAATTGCCTTGTCAAGTTCACCGATTCTCTTGTCCCTCTTCTCAAGTTCCCGATCAAGTTTCTCATCCTGCTCTCTTCTGAAACGTTCGTTCTGATCGATCAATCGCAGGATCTCTTGCTCGAGGACAGCGAACTTGCCGGAATCCATCAGGCTCTCCTAAGAACTTTGGAATCCAAGTCAATTATATTTGATTAGATAGTAGTGTCAAGCTATATCTGGCAAGACTAAGCGAGGGACCACACCGCCTAACCATTTAAAACACCAAGGTTTTTATATATAGTGGCCTGAATAACCGACTTCTGTAGTCAGATTTGGACAACGGTCAGGCGAGCTGGATGATTTCCGGCGGGTAATTCTTACAAAAGTGAAACATTGAAATTATTAGACATCCATTCATCTCATGAATCGGAATCAACCCCAATAAAGTCACATGATTCCTTGAGCTTACAAACTTTTCTGTGGAAGGTGTTTCGACTGAGACCAAGACTGCGCGCGGCACGGAGTTTGTTGCCACGACTTCTTTCCAGGACCTTAATTATAAGGCGCTTTTCGACTTCCCCCATGATAAGCGGATGAATTCCTTCAATGTTGTTATCAACAAGGTATTCAACCAGGGAATCCAAAGAGTCTCCAATGTTGGATTTCCAACCTGCTCCGGAGCCTTGATTCTCACAAGAACTCTCCGAACCTGCGACACTTAAGTCGGTCTCTGTTTTCCCCGATTTCATGGGACCATTACCTTTCCAAAAAAATTGGCTATGAAGGTCAAGACACTTTCCGGATTTTCTTCTGTGAACACTCGAGACCTAAATTCAGCGGCCCCGACCATACCCTTGGAGTACCACCCAAGGTGTTTTCGCATTCTGCGCACACCACGCAAAACTCCGGACCATTTGAGTTGATCCTCATAATGTAATCCGACAACTTCACTGAGGGGCTTTTGAGTATTGTAACTCATCCAGCCAAATAATGCCTCCAGTATCTTTCTTGGCAACCAGGGACGCCCCAACGCACCGCGGCCGACCATGATTCCATCACAGTCTGTTTCCTGAGCCATACTAAGAGCGTCGCCGACTTCCGTAACTGCACCATTCCCTATCACAGGGATTGACACACAGGCTTTAACTTGTCTAATCAGATCAAAAGAAACAGGTCCGGAATGACAGGCAGACCTGCTTCTCGCGTGAACCACAAGACCGTCCGCGCCTTCCTGTTCAGCTATCCTCGCCAATTCAGGCGCATTAAGGCTTTTTTCGTCCCAGCCCGACCTCATCTTAACAGTCAGAGGTATTGAAATCGCGTTACGCACTGAACGCACTATTCGACCAACCAAGCCCAGGTCGCGCATCAATGCCACGCCCCCACCGGAACCCACGACCTGCCTTGCAGGACACCCCATGTTAATGTCAATAGCCGCAGCGCCGTGATCTTGAATAATCCTAGCGCATTCGGCCATTACTTCCGGGTCCTTGCCGACGATCTGGAAAACAACGGGAACAGTATGTTCCCCGGTGTTCATGGTCGCCAGAATCTTGTGGGCCCGCACAATGGCGTGCGAGCTGATCATTTCCGTCCATAGACCAGAGACACCGAAGCCCTGAACTATCCGTCTAAACGGTGGATCAGTTATCCCGGCCATTGGCGCCATAAACACAGCGCCGTCCAGCTCCAGATTACCGATCCTCATTTTTTGAATCTGAGCCCTGCCCAAGACGCAGAGGGAAAACTTTTTGTTTTGATCTCGCAACAGCCAGGGAGTCCGGCGGCACGTCCTTGGTAATCGTGCTTCCAGCGCCTATCACACTGCCGGACCCAATTCGGACCGGCGCAACAAACTGCACATCCGACCCGACAAAACACCTGTCCTCGATTATTGTCCGATGTTTCTTTTCCCCATCATAATTGCAGGTAATCGTCCCACACCCTATGTTGACATCCCGGCCTATTTGACTGTCACCAAGATAGGTCAAATGGGCGGCCTTTGTCCCGGCGCCGACAATGGTATTCTTAACCTCGACGAAATTCCCGATTCTGGCGTTTCGACCGATTTTCGCATTTGGCCGGAGGTGCGCCATAGGTCCTATGGAAGCGTCATCCTCAACTTCCACCTTATCCAGCTTGGATCCGAGTAGAATTTTTACCCGATTTCCAATCTTAGAGTCATTTATTAGACAACTGGGGTCTATCACACAGTCCTCACCTATCGACGAGGCGCCTGTGATCATAACATTCGGATAAATCACCGTATCCGGCCCCACAGTAATTCCAAAATCCGGGTAGAAAGAGTTCGGATCCAAAAGCGTAACACCATCAGACATTAATTGTCGCCGCAGCCGCCACCACATCATCGCGTTTACGTCAGCCAAATCACCCCTGCTGTTTACCCCCACGACGACTGAGGAATCCGCTGTATGACAACCACACACAGGGACATTCAGTTTGTTGGCCCCGGAAACCACGTCAGTCAGGTAGTATTCGTTTTGAGCGTTATCAGCTCTGAGCTTGTCCAGCAAATCGAACAGGAGATTAGATTCTATAATATAAATGCCTGTGTTTATCTCGTTTATGGATTTCTCGGGATCGCTTGCGTCTCGGTCCTCGACTATGCGGGATACACAATCATTGTTGTCACGAATGATCCGGCCATAACCAAACGGAACCTGAAGAGTTGTGGTGAGGACTGTAACGCGACTCGAATTGTCCTCGTGAAATCTTACCAAATCCGACAATATTTCAGTGGTTATTAGCGGAGTGTCCCCACACAATATCAATATGTGACCATCAAATTTTTCGAACAACCCTGAGCATTGCTTGACTGCATGACCAGTGCCCAATTGTGGTTCCTGTAGGATAAATTTAACGTCCGAGGCTTCGAATCGTCTCATTACCTCTTCAGCCTGATGGCCTACCACAACGCATATTTTATCCAGGTCCAAGCCCCTAGCGGCATCCAGGACATAACCAAGCATGGGCTTGCCTGCCACTGGATGGAGCACCTTACAATAATTCGATTTCATACGCGTGCCCTTGCCTGCGGCAAGAACCACTGCGCCATATTGTCGCATACTTATACATGTCCAATCTGAAAAGGAATCAGCCTGTGAAATTATATTTTTGAACGTCAAGTGTCAAGGTTAACCGAAAAATCTTGCGAAACATTATCAGATGAGACGATACCCTTTATTGATCAATGGTTCCGAAAACATTCACGACCACTGGTCGCTTATTTTTTGATTTTCGCTAATTTCTCGGTATCATTGTTCGAAATTGACACTCCTGGGAGGTTGGTTAATTGTTTTCACAAATACCCAAATTCGCAGTTCTCGGCTCGGCCAGAGAACTTGAAGATTCGGAAATCTCAAGAAAGGCGTTTCAACTGGGAGAAGAGATTGGAAAACTCGGGGGAATAGTTCTAACCGGGGGCTGTCCCGGCTTGCCTCACATGGCCGCACTTGGCGCAAAAAACTCCGGCGGTTTGTCTATAGCAGTCTCGCCCGCCATGAACAAAATTGAACACCTGGAACGCTTCTGCTACCCGGTTGATAGTGATGTCATGATATTCACAGGGATGGGAAACAAAGGACGTAATGTTATTCTCATTCGAAGCGCGGATATTGCTCTTTTCGTCGGTGGCGGGATAGGGACTTTGAATGAATTTACAATAGCCTTTGACGAATTGAATCATGGACATGTCATAGGAGTACTTTCAGGAAGCGGGGGGCTATCCGATACTTTTTTGGATATCGCTGCCAGGTCGGGACGAACTCCGTTAGCGTCACTCCTGACTGAAGGCAATCCCCGCCTACTCGTTCAAAACTCGTTTACGGAGTTTGCTCGAAACGGCGATCGTGTATCGACATGAGAGATCCAGGTCTGAAAGATGGCGAATTCAAAAGGGACCTCGTTCAATCTTGTTCACGGTTGGTCAACCCTTCGGATATCCTTCCCCTGCCCGGGGTTAGTTCGACCGGGGATTCATTTGTCATCACCGGAACTGAAAGGTTCTCGCTGCCCATAACGCTTAGATCTTCAGACCTGTCGATGTTCAATTGTCTGACCGTGACTCTTCGTAATATTTCCGAAAAACCCCTGTTAGTCGGATTAACTCTTAAACATGGCGCTCAGGACTCGGCCTCAGAGCTAATTGGGACCTCTTTTTCAGGCGACCGGGAGATCCTGGCTCCCGGACAATTGATTCGACTGAACTTTCCAATTGAAAGTTTCGGGATCTACGGAAAACCATATGGATGGGCTAATATTAGAGAGATTGAACTTGTGTTCAAAACCGAGAAATTCTTAGTCGGGTCGAAGGATTTTAGAATAGAGTTTTACGGAATTGAAGCTGAGAAACGTCTGGTCCCTGAAGGCCCGCGATTGACGATGAACGGCCTGAGATGTGCATTGGTTAATGATGCGACCAGCGATTATGACTTGATCAGTCCACACGTAACACTCATGGCTGGGTCATCAATTGGAACCATTCCGGCTACCGACAGCATGACTTCTTTCTCAACCCAGGATCCTGGACTTTACATTTGTCCACCACATTCCTATCCAATCGAAAAGGCATCCGACCTGATGAGAGGAAGAATCATGGGGCAAAATCTTCCACAGGACATCCCTTGGGACGCCAATCCTCTCGGGGAACTGGAATGGACGCATTTTCTGAACCGGCATCATTTCCTGCGTACACTGATCCAGGAATTTGTGAAAACTGGAAATGCGTCGATAGTTCAGAGAATTTCTGCAATTGTTGAGACTTGGATCAGACAATGCCCGGTTCCTGTTGATTCAAATGGAGGAGCGGGTCCCACTTGGGAAACTCTTACAATCGCGTGGCGATTAAGAGAATGGCTCTGGATCATGGGAATTTTATGGCAAAGCCAAGTCTTCTCAGATGAAATGAAGATCTTGACGCTTAGATCAATATGGGAACACGCTCAAAGTCTTGTGGATCATCAAGGGCATCTGAATAATTGGATCATCGTGGAATCTGCGGCTCTAGCTCTTGTCGGAATGCTGTTCCCGGCATTCAATCAGGCTCAGCAGTGGTTTGAAACAGGGATCAGTCGGCTGGTCAAAGCATACAACACCCAGTTTTTTCCGGACGGCGCCCACTTTGAGCTATCCCCTCTTTATCACTCGATTTGCATACATGCTCTCCTAGATGTCAGACAGGTAGCCGAGACAAATCGTATCCCCCTACCCTCGATTTTTTATGAACCACTTGAAAAGAACTTTGAATACTTGATGGAGATTGCAAGGCCCGATTTTACCTGGCCCTCAATAAACGATTCAGGAAGTGTTGACAGAGATTACTGTCAGCTTTTCGTTTCAGCCGCCTCCGTTTTCAAGAGACCCGACTTTGAGTGGATCGCATCAAGAGGGGTTTCTGGTAAACCTCCAAAAAGGTGTTTGCGGGTGTTTCCGGACGCGGGGATATGCGTGCTGAGGACTTTTGATGAAAAAAAACCGAAGTGTGGGTTGTTCAGAGCTGGACCAGCCGGACCTTTTCATTCCCACAACGACTTATTGTCGCTTGAAATTTTCGACGACAAATTCTCTTGGCTTATCGACCCTGGGGTAACGAAATATGCGCCCGGCATATTGACATCTTGCTATCGATCAGCTTTGTCTCACAATGTGGCGGTTATTGACGGAATTGAACCGAATAGAATGAGCCGTCCAATACTTGAGCGAATCAAATCTTCGAGAGACACCATCAGGACATGGGAAGATCCTGACTATGTAGCCGTTTCATGTAGATCCGACGAATTGACTGATCGAGACGGAAACTTTTGCGTTCTCGAACGGACTCTATTTTTCGTGAAAAGGTCGTTCTGGATCCTTCGTGAAGACTTTTCCGGTTCCGGTGTTCACGATGTGGTTCATAACTGGCAATTTTCAGGGGATGTTTTGAAAGTCGATCGGACCGAACCGGATACGATTGTAGCTTCCAACGAGTATGCACAATTTGTCATCCGAAAGATAATACCAAGAATTTCATCAGAGATCGATGTCGTAATGGGATCGTTAGACCCACCACGAGGATGGGTTTCCATGGGAGGCAATGATCACCCCGCCTATTCAGCGCGTTACCTCACTAAGACTGAGTTACCTGTGGCTTTTCTATGGATGTTTCATGGTCTCGGACAAGATGCTTCCAGCATATAATTTTATGGGATTTCGCCGATAAAAAATCTTAGGCGAAAAGACTCCCCATCAATAGCATCACAAACAGTACCGCAAGAGCGATCCCGGCTATTGCCGGTAAGAAAATGGCTACGATGGCGCGGCCTGTACTGATTCTGAATCCTTCTCGCAGGCCTATGACAAGAATTACGAAACCCCAGATAAAGGCTACAAACGAGCCTACAAAAGGAACAGCTTTGAAGATTCCCGCGCCAGCCGTATAACAGCTTATCCTGAATATTGCTTCAAATGTGGCGTTCCTGACCCCGAGGGCCAGTAGACAAATAAACAACACCGCTGGCTGAACGAAAATTTGCAAAGTCAAGATCAGCAGCGCATATATCTGACTGCCAAGGCTATGCCCCATGAAAAACATCCCATGAGACATTGGCATTGCTTTTAAATCTATAATTGTGGAAGCAAGGTAAGCCGCAATGATGGATATGGTCGAAATCACTAGAGCGTACAAAAAAGGAAACTTGTATCCGCCAACCAGCGACAACCGTTGGAAGAATCTTGTAGGCTCAAATACCGATTGTCTTAATGTCTGGAGCAGTCCCTGTACAAAACTAATCCCCTCCTCATCCTCCCAAGGACAATATCCCTCAGAGCGGTTAGAATCAAAACCGGGGAGAGATGACGCATTTGGGCCAAGTGATTCGCTGTAATAGCTCCCCGAGGAATTCCTGAAGCACTCCGGACATAACTCCGTCGCCCTAGGGGCCGGGTCAAACTCCTTACCACATTTAGGACAAATCACTTTCGTCTCCTCAAGAAATCAGTTGAAAATCGCGAGTTTTGCTCATCCCAATCTAAAAAAAGAGTTGATCAAAAAACGTCCGCGGAAAAAACGTATATTTCAGTGCTGGGGTCCTTCCATGTGTCGCGAGCAAGCCCCGCTTTTCTGCAGGTTTCTTCCAAGAAAGTGTTCCTGTCCCAGTTGCGCTCGGTCGCGACTTGAGGCAACAGCAGCCCCGAACGTGTGCCATTACGGATAAGAATGCCGTGAATCCCTACCTGAATCTCGTTGACATCTTGAACTCGCTGAAAAGGGGTCAAAACCGAGATCTCGTAATCAAGCATTTCCAGTTCATCTGAGGCTATGGGTCTGAATCGAGGGTCCCTGAACGCAGCCGCTTCCGCCATTTCTTCTACGGTCTCATAAAGTGGTTTGGTGGCTTCTAGCCATCCGATACAGCCTCGGAGCATACCATTCTTGTGAATAGTCACAAATGCGCCCCTCTTTTCCTTGAGTGTTTCGGATGACGGCGAATAACGTGGCGCTTTCTCGCCTTTGCTTTTGGACTCAACTACGCTCTTGACGAGATTTAGAAGGTCAGCCTTCTCTTCATCCTTCAACCCCATATCAACTCCGACTTCTTTTTTCCGAGAACTCATGGCATTCACCTTATTATTTTGAGGATCAGTTCATTCAAGACCAGCCATCAAGGGAACAAAGGGAGACCTGTCAACGCGGATGTTTCTTCAAGATCAAACATTATGTTCATATTTTGAACAGCGGCCCCTGACGCTCCTTTTACGAGATTATCAATTGCTACCATGATAATCGCATGGTTCGTTCTGTTGTCGATTTCAACTGATATATGGGCCTGATTGGAGCCTCTAACCCTAGCAGTGTCGGGAAATACACCTTTGGGTAAGATCCTTACGAACGGTTCATCCTTGTAGAACTGTTCGTAAATTTGTCTCAACATCTCGGCATCAAACCCCGTTTCGGTTTTCAGATAAATCGTGCTCACCATGCCTCGGCTCACCGGGATAAGGTGAGGTGTGAATCTAACCGTGACTGTCCTGCCGGCTAAAAATGAAAGTTCCTGTTCCATTTCGGGAATGTGCCTGTGACCTGTAACCCCGTATGGCTTAAACCCTTCCCCGGCTTCGCAGAAGCTGGAGTTGAGTTTTGCGCCTCTTCCCGCGCCGGAGATTCCTGATTTTGAGTCAACAACCGGGCATGACGTGTCGACTTCCGGTGTATTCAGAACCGGAGCAATGCCCAAGATGACCGTCGTGGGATAACAGCCGGGGTTGGCCACCAGGTCCGCTTTCCTGATATGTTCCCTGTGAATTTCAGGAAGCCCGTATACGGCACGTCCCAACAACTCGGGGTCCTTGTGAGGACCGTACCAGGATTCATAAGTGGAAAGGTCCTTTAACCGAAAATCGGCGGACAAGTCTATGACCCTTATACCTGCGTCAAGGAGACGACGAGCCGCGATTGCGGAATCCCCATGCGGCAAAGCTAGAAAAGCGACGTCAGCTTCAGGTTTATCGAGTAGTCGCTCAAGTTCAACAAGAGCAAAGTCTTTCTTTCTGGAAATATATGTGAAAACTTCACTAGCCTTCTGGTTCACCCATGTTCGGGAACTTCCGCCGACAATGCGTACTTTAGGATGGTCGGACAAGATGCGAATCAGTTCGATGCCGGTGTATCCAGTCACGCCGAATATTAGTGTTCGCAACATCTTAGAATTGAAACTCCGTTAGGATTCTCTTCTGTAATTAGGGGCCTCTTTGGTGATCACAACATCGTGAACATGAGACTCTTTCAGACCGGCGGCTGTAACTTTAATGAATTTTGCCTTTGATCGAAGATCATCGAGTGTTCTGGCGCCGAGGTATCCCATACCTGCTTTGAGACCTCCGATGAGCTGGGTTATGGAGTCCGCTACAGGGCCTTTCGCTGGGACCATCCCTACGATACCCTCCGGAACCAACTTATGCTCAGCCACGCCTTCGTGTTGACCGTACCGATCGCGAGACCCATCTTTCATCGCTTCAAGAGACCCCATACCCCGATATGACTTGTAGGACCTACCTTGATACAGGACCATTTCTCCCGGACTCTCGTCGGTTCCGGCCAAGAGGCCTCCTATCATTACCGTAGCCGCTCCTGCCGCTAGGGCCTTGGTCACATCACCAGAATACTTTACGCCACCATCCGCGACTATGGGCACACCCAGTTTGTTTGCAACCTCTGAGCAGGCAAGGATGGCGGAGACCTGCGGGACCCCTACCCCGGCGACTATTCGTGTGGTGCAGATAGATCCCGGACCAACCCCGAGTTTCACTCCGTCGGCCCCCGCCTTGACAAGATCACGAACCGCTTCAGGGGTTGCCACATTCCCACCTATAACCTGGCAATTCTTGTAATTCGCCTTTATGTCTCTTATCGCTTCCATCACGTTCTTCGAGTGACCGTGTGACGTGTCTACCACAATCACGTCGGCCCCACGTTTGAGCAACGCTGCGACTCTTTCTTCCCTATCAGGACCAACCCCTACCGCCGCGCCCACTCTTAGGCGACCGAACTCATCTTTGGCTGAGTCGGGATACATGATCGCCTTTTGAATGTCTTTAATGGTGATAAGACCTTTAACTCGGTTTTCGTTGTCGACAACCACTAATTTTTCTATACGGTGTTTGTGTAGAAGGGCCTTTGATTCTTCTATGCCTATCTTCTCATCAACAGTAATGAGATTTTCCTTGGTCATGACCTCCTCTACCTTAAGGTCGAGGTCTTCAACAAAACGGAGGTCCCGATTCGTCAGGATACCCTTCAAGTATCCGTTCACAGTGACCGGAACTCCTGAAATGTGATACTTTTTCATTATCTGAAGAGCGTCCGAGATCTTCTGTTCCGGGTGGATCGTTATCGGATCCACAATCATGCCTGACTCCGATCTCTTTACGCGATCAACTTCTCGGACTTGCTCAGGAATTCCAAGATTCCGATGAATGATTCCCATGCCCCCCTGACGAGCCATACTGATAGCCATCTCCGATTCAGTCACCGTATCCATTGCGGCGCTGACTATTGGGCTATTAAGCGTGATAGCCGCTGTCAGCCTGGTTTGAACATCCACTTGGGAAGGCAATAATTCCGAATAACAGGGGACTAGAAAAACGTCATCAAAAGTCAAAGATTCTTGGACAACCATCAATAACTCTCCATTATTCTTTTTCTATTGTTGAGGCCGTTGTCAGTGAAAAGTTCCTTCCATCGTAGCCTGTAAGAAAATATAGCAGTCTCCGACAATTATAATCTGAATGTTTCAGCAATATATCAATACATTTCTAACGAGGGACCGGGGCCTTGTCCTGGACTGTTCCGGCGTATTCCAACCCTTTTACAAGACTCTTTGAAGCTGTATCCAGGAAAAGGTCAAGGTAGCTATTCCATTTTTTCTTCGGGTACTCAAGCTCAGGCTCGCCCTTGATTCCACCAAGATTCCCAGCGACTTTTACAGCGTCATAGAAATTTCCCATGGAATCAACCAGTCCCAATTCTTTTGCAGTCTGTCCGGTAAAAAACCGGCCGTCGGCTATGCTCCGGAGCTTATCCAGTTCTATCTTCCCCTGGCGTCCATTGAGCACATCCAAGATAAATTGTTCGTGGATCTCGGTAGCGAAATTTTGAAGTATATCGCGCTCTTGATCGTTTAGGGGTTTCACGCCGGACCCAATGTCCTTGAACGCGCCGGCCTTGATCACATTGACATTAACACCGATCTTCTCAATAACCTTGTGAAGATCAGGAAGCATCATTATGACTCCAATGCTTCCCGTAATTGAGCCTTTGGAACAGACTATGCTGTCCGTGCTGGACGCTATATAATAAGCGGCAGACGCGCCGACTGTTTCGATTGAGGCTACGATCGGTTTCTTCTTCCTGATCTTTTCAATCTCACGGTAAATTTCCTGAGCAGGGGCAACAGTGCCTCCAGGTGAATTGATTCTGAGGACAATCGCCCTTATAGAAGACTTTTTCCTGAATTTCCTCAAGTCCTTGAGCGTTTCGTCCGACGTCATGATTGTGCCTTCTATCGGTATCACCCCTATTTTGTTCCCATAATCAAGAATGTCAGGGATTCCGGAAGGTCGTTCCTCGTTCTCAACAAAATGCGAGAGACTGAACACTAGAATCGCGAAGATTACCATTAGAACGATCACGAATATTAGAGAGACACCAAGTCTGGACTTTTTCATTTTACCATTACCCGCCCGAATCGAGTTCCAGCTCTCTTGGAAAGCTGAACCATCAGAATGTAAGAGGGGAAAGTTAACAGAAAAAAGACGCTTGCGCAAGGAACAGTGAGGTAGGATGTTGAGGTAGGATTTTCCCCACCTGTTGACCGATCTTAGCCAATTTATAGCATAATATTAATGACTTATAGTTCTATGTAAGTGAAGATAGAAAAAGTTCTTTGTATCTCATTGATCAGATATCCGTAATCTGGAATGGAAAACTGAACTGGTCCTCCATCCCCGGAAGGGCTTGTTCCTTTAATTGTTATCTAATTTCTACGCATTAGTAATCGGAGCATATTTCTTGCGAGGGACCAAGTCATCTTTTCGCCCCATGTTCCCTCAAGAGCTGTACCACTCTTGAGTGGCCCGCCCATTCAGCTTCTTTCAGAGCAGTCCGTCTGCGCCAACTAATGTAATCTGCGTTTGCCCCGGCATCAAGCAGTACTTTGACGATTTCCAGACAACGATCCTCTTTTTCTTTTTCATCTGAATGGCCGCGTCCAGCAACAGCCATCATCAAGGGAGTCATGCCGTCCCAATCATGTGAATTAACCCCGGCGCCTTTTTCAAGCAGCAACTTGACTATTGATATGTTACCAACGTTACAGGCATTCATCAAGACTGAGATGCCCATTTGTTTCTCGTTAGGATCGCCACCATTCCGCAGTACGCTTGCGACTTCATCAACGTCACCCTTATTGACTGCCTTAGTGAGAGTTCCACCATAAATCGCTGACAATAGCCCCATAAAATGCCTCCTTACGAGAATTTTTACGTTGTACATAAATTACGGAACAGCTTGGTTTCATAATCTATTCACTGTCTTTTTCTTTTGGGTCCAGAACCGTTTAATCAAACAGAATTACCAAAAGCATTTTTGGCGCCAATGATATTTGAAGGAAGAAATAAATATTTAAGTAATTGAAATCACAAAGACTATGAATTTGAACGGAATCCGTTTACTACGATTCGACTTTGGGAAGAATGGACATCATGTAGTGTTTTTATGACAATATAGATCAAAGCTAACTTGTCGCGGTATAAGAATAATAGAATCTGAAATAGCTCCAGTAAAAGATACTATTACATTTGATGACTTAGGTATTGACCAGGCGCTATCATGATGTGTGTAATGATTATAGGACACTATTTTATTATGCGACTTGTCCGATAAATCGATACGTGGTACATAATTCAGAGACTGAGCATCCGTCTTTTTCGCGAAAACCTTAAATCAAAAACGCATAGCCGGAGATCAATCGATGCCAAGAGCACGTTCCAAGGCGAATCCTAATATTCAAGGCAGTCGGGTGGAAGGGAGCGCATCGACCAAAAATAAGTTCAAGGTCACTTCCAGCCCTAAATCCATATCCGAAGTCATGGCCGAAAACAGGTCAAGACTTATGCAGGTCGTAGATATGCTTTTCGACGGGATACTCATTATCGAGGACGGTGTGATTACCGAGACAAACCAGGGATTCTTGTCCATGACCGGGTACGAGGCTGAGGAAATTATAGGCCGTAAAATGAGTGATCTCGAAGGGTGGAAGGAACTGGATTTAACTCTGGCTAAAGTCGTTTCAGAAGAAAGCGTGTCATTCGAATCAGTAATTCTCAGGAAACACAGCCTACCTGTATCCGCGACGGTGCGAGCGGTCCGTGTATTCAACGGGACTTGTTCAGTTTTGTTCGCCGTTATAGCGGGAATGACAGAAAACGAGCCTGCCTCGGCAGACCTGCTCAGATCTGCTGAGAGATATCGTTCTCTTTTCGAATCAGTCCAAGACCTCGTTTTCATAAAGGACAAAGACCTGAAGTTTTCAGATGTTAATCCAGCTATGGGGAATACCTTCGGGCTTCCGCCCTCTGAGATTGTCGGACGTACGGCAGAACAAATTTACGGCCATGATGTTGGAACTCGGATTCGTGAATGGGATATACGGGTCCTATCCGGGGAGACGATCGAGGATGAACACGCGGTCGTAGTAAAAGGTGAGAGACTCATATTTCACGATATTCGCGTGCCGATCAGGAACAGTGCGGGGAATATAGTAGGTGTGTGCGGAATTTGTCGAAACGTCACGGAACAACGTCCACCTGAGCCGACATCCGCTATTTATTCATACGGTTACCGCTCCAAGGCCATGAAGGACACGATGGAATTGGCAAGTCAGGGTGCGGCTAAGGACAGCATTGTCATGTTACAGGGAGAAAGCGGGTCTGGAAAAGACCACCTGGCAAAATGGATTCACGATCATTCGAAAAGATCCGGGAGTCGTTTCCTGACAATAAACTGCGCCACCGTGCCTCATGAGTTAGCTGAGTCGGAACTTTTCGGTCACGAATCAGGGGCCTTTACAGGAGCCGTAAGTCGAAAAAGGGGTTTGTTGGAACTTGCCGAAGGCGGGACCTTGTTGCTGAATGAGATTGGAGAACTCTCTCTATCACTCCAATCCAAACTACTTGTCTTTCTGGATTCAAAGTCGTTTCACAGGCTTGGCGGCGAGAGTAACGTACGCGTTGACGCACGCATTGTAGCCGCCGCACACAGAGACCTGGAGGAGGAAGTCGCCGCAGGCCGCTTTTCCAAAGCGCTATTTTATAGACTCAACGTGTTCCCGATATTTGTGCCGCCTCTTCGTGATCGTATCGAAGATATCCCTATGCTGTCTCGCGAACTGATCGCTAAGGTGGCCAGTGAGATGAATTTGTCGGGAATCCCTAGACTGGATCCGGAGTCTCTCAGGAAACTGACCCTTTACGATTGGCCGGGAAATGTTCGTGAACTAAGAAACGTGCTCGAGAAAGGGCTTATACTTTGGCAGAGCGGCCGGTTGAAGCTTAATGTTCCATCGACGAATCCGAAAACCCAAGACTGGTCTCTCCTGGTCGATTTCACTCCTGGTAAAAAACTAAACGAATTGACCAAGGACGTAGCAAGGTCAATTTGTATCGAAGCCATTCGACGCAACGGCGGTAACCGGAGCGCCGCGGCCAGGTCGCTCGGAATGTCTCGTGATTCGTTGTATAGACATCTTCGGAGCGATAGTGAACATGGCGAGCACAAACACAGAAATTAAAAGCCTCTGATGTTCTCCGCAAGTAACCTCAACCAAGCCCCAAGAATCAATTCAATCGCCGTGCAGGTAATAGTCGTGCTTTTACGATATATTTGTGTTGGTTGTTGTGCAATTGACAAAAGAGCGACTGAATCTAGTGTCATCATTATATGACACTATGAAATTTCTAAACTGCGTGAGAAGTCTTGCGATAGTGTTGCATAATACCGCAAGCCTACTGAAGTCTTCGCCTAAAGGCGAGGGTTTTTCTCCCATTCCCCGAAGGGGACAATAATTGAAGTAATTATTTTGATCACAGGCTGTATGTCAGAAATATCAGACAGTCCTCTCGATTTCGCGACGGATGGTAATTTCTCGTCGCCCCACGCTTTCCAATAACATCTCAATATGTCAGATCTTTTTATCTTGTTTGTCTGGCTGTTCCGACTTGGCGCCCATTTTGCTGCTTTTGTTTCTTTTTAGTCTAACCTAGCGTTTCTATCATAATTACAAATTGGCATGATGTTGAATCTGTGACGTAAGTCTAGTCGCATGCTGCCAAATCTCGAGTTTATTACAGAGAGGAAGTGACAATGAGGCGTCATTTAATTCTTTGCCTTATTACAATATGCTCTATCATCTCCATTGCGGGCATATCTTCAGCGGAAAAGACAGACTCTGCGAAATATGTGCTTGTAATCCAGGGCAAGATACTCGATTCAGCCGGAAACACTATTAGTGAGGCAAACATCTTGCCGTATCTTAACGGTAAACCATTTCTCGCCGTGGGACATGGGGCTGAAGCTGAAAAGGACTACG
>JAPLJJ010000061.1 GCA_026388665.1 Deltaproteobacteria bacterium | reverse complement strand
TGTTTACTTCCCAAATGGGAAGATGGGGCCTGATCGATTGAAGTTCAAGTTGGATTTTTACGAGGCTTTCCTGGATTATGTAGAGAAGTTGCGAGAGAAAAAACGGCGAATAATCTTTGTTGGAGACGTTAACACGGCTCACAGGGAGATAGATTTAGCCCGGCCAAAGGAGAACTCAAAAGTTTCCGGGTTTCTGCCGATTGAACGGGAATGGATCGATAAGGCTGTCGCAAAAGGATACCTGGATACCTTTAGAAAGCTAAATGGAGACCTGGTTCAATACAGTTGGTGGGATATGAAAAGCGGAGCCAGAAGTCGAAACATCGGCTGGAGAATAGATTATGTGTTTGTAAGTCCTGATCTCGAGCAATATGTTAAACGCGCTTTTATATTGACAGCGGTTCAGGGCTCTGATCATTGCCCCGTAGGGATAGAATTGGAGACACAAACCAGTTTTTGATAAGCGTCTTCAATTGTTTTATTTTGTATAGGATTCGCGCGCTATTATCCCGCCAAAAGAATGTGCAAGAATTCTTTGTTGATCTCAATATCTTCAGCTTCAAACAAGCCCTGGTATCTTAACACCGCTTTCAGCAGGTTTTATCAAAGAAAGAGCGTGCTTATAAACAAGTTGTGTGTCTTCATGATCTTCAACGATGATGCAAAAACTGTCGAAACTTCTGACAAAGCCCTTTATCGAAGACCCGGACACAAGAATCGCTTCAATTTCAATTCTGGCCTTGCGGACCTGATTTAGAAATTGATCTTGAATATTAAAATGAGTTTTTGGCATTTCAGCGCCCCCTAACAAATAATCCCTCGAGCGGGAGTCTCTAGCTTTCAAGACGTTGCCTACTCGTTGGGGAAAATCTCGAACCAAACGATTAGTGTCCGAGAAAGTTGTCAACCTCAACCCCGATAGTCGAGATTTCCTGAGGATCAAACCATCTTACATCGGGCTCAGACCTAAACCACGTTAATTGTCTCTTCGCGTAATGACGCGTATCCTTTTTCATTACTTGGGTCGCTTCTGAGAGGTCCATTTCTCCAGCCAGGACCATTCCGGCATGACGATAACCAAGCGACTGCAAGGATTTCAAATTCTTGTTATAACCTCGATCAAATAAATCCCGGGCCTCTTCTAATAAACCACCGTTTATCATACTGTCCACACGATTATCAATCGACCGATACAGTTTTTCACGTTGAGAAGTAAGTCCAACATAAAGAATTTCATACGGACAATCTCTTAATGCATGATCTTTATGAAATTCCGATATTGGTCTTCCAGTTAACTCAAAAACCTCTAAAGCTCTCAAGATCCTTCCAAGATTTGATGGACCTATCTTTTGAGCCGATGCAGGATCAATAGCTTCTAATTTGCGAAATAGCGATCCACTTCCTTCCTTTTGCTCAAGTTCCCGAAACTTGGATCTCAATTTGATGTCAGCCTGTGGCAGATCGGCTATTCCCCCTCTTAATAATCTAATATACAAACCTGTACCGCCAACTACAAGCGGAACCATAGATTTTTCTACAATTTTCTCAATTACGGCCCTAGCTTCTTTGACATAGTCCCCAGCGCTGAAATCCTGATCCGGGTATCTAATATCAATCATGTAATGCTGAACGCTATTACGTTCGGATAAAGTGGGTTTAGCTGATCCGATGTCCAGAAATCTATACACTTGAACAGAATCAGCCGATACAATCGCTGCTTGGAATTCACGCGCTAATGTGAGCGCTACCGCCGTTTTCCCGGAAGCTGTGGGACCGGCAATTATTATGACTTTCGGTTTCATAAAAGTGTCTCAAAAATAACTCTTCGTGGGTTGATTAACCATGAACAAATAACCCCGCTCCCCACTCTGGGCCCACGATTTCTTTCAGACACCGCACGCCGGAGTTTTGAAATTCGTTCTTTAGTCTTTCCCAGTCTTTATTGGTTACCCCGGAAATTATCAGATATTCCCGGAAAACTCTTGCCAGACATTCGACCTGAGCTGTCAGCGTCAGAAAATCTAAATTGGCGGTCACTATATCGGCGGAATCGGAAATATCAGAAAGTTGCGCTACCTTAATTTCTACCAATTTTTCTAATTCATTCAAAATGGCGTTCTTTTTTGCCGCCTCTACGGCTATTGGATCATTGTCTATCGCGATAACCGGGTTAGCGCCCAACCTGCAAGCTGCAAACGCCAGGATCCCTGATCCACAGCCAATGTCAAGCAAGCTAAATTCCCTCGATTCAGAGACAATATTGTCCGCTGCTTGTTCCAAAAGGACCAAACATCCTTGAGTGGTTTCATGAGTTCCCGTTCCAAACGCTTCTGCAGGCTCTATGATTACCGGAAGCCTGCCCAATAGTAGTTTGGGTTTGTCCCAAGGCGGCGCTACAATTAAACGAGAACCAACTTTAAGCGCTTTGAATCTATCCTTCCATACTGTTGCCCAGTTTTCGTATTTGAGCGGACTAGTTAAAATTATTGGTTCTGCAATCTTGGGAAAGAAATTCTTGAGATTCGCTAAGAATTTTCGGATTTTGTCTTGTGACAGCGACCACGCGAGATCTTGAAAATACGCTGTAATCTTTACTGTATCAGGATCTACGTCTTGAAGGAGACAGCCCCCGGATTGAATATCCGAAACAAAACTTGCAACTGAGTCAACGGCCTCATTTGACACGATTATTCCCACGGTGGTCCACTGTTCCGACATGTTTGTTTCCGATTTCGGGTTTGGTTACGCGCACTGACCCCTACAAAGACATTTGTAACACCTTTCACGAATGACGGAGTGTTTATAGTCTTTCCACAGATCAAACCTGTTTATTGATGCTGCTGGATCAGTTTTTTGTCAACACGGGCCAACAAAAAAGGTCATGATGCTTGACTAGAAAAAAAACGGGAGTTCTCAGCACGTACGGCAGACGGGGTAAAAATGGAGTTTTATTCCTTGGGCGGGATTAAACAGCTTATGCGCCTCGGCATGACTAACTGGCTCGAGGCGCTCATTGTATATATTTGATCAAGGGGATTCTCAATTTACGGATTTCATACATTGCTGGGCTTGATCGGAGTATTGACGGAATAACTGCCTCATTTGGGTTTCCATCTGACGGTTTTGATCATACTGCTGGAAAAGATTATCCATTACTTGAGCCGTACCGGGATTCTGAGGTTGTTTTGCCATATTCTGTATTTGTTGCATAAGACCTTGAGCAACTCGATTATGCCAGGTAGCGCGGGATTCGTATCCTCGAGCGTTGTTCACAAGCTCCTGGCATACGTTTAGCCCCATGCTGTTGTCTGAGTAGACATCGTTAGTGCAAGGGAGAGTTAGGAGCGTAAGAACAAATAAGAGCGATGCTATGAATCTGAGGCTCATTCTTTCACCTCTTGTTTTTTATGCGTCTATAGCATCTTTAATTTGCTATTGCAACTAGTTTATTAAATTAATCATATAACTATTTCATATTTGAATTCTTTTTGTATTATTAGTCCACGTGACTGATGTAGATTTGCAAAGCCTTAATGATCCTTCAAACCTCTTGATTTGACTACTTTCAATACTTACAACAGGTTAGATGTGTCATCCGGTTCGACATTTTGAAATCATAAAGCTTCCCTTTGATTTTTGGCGCGTGTTATTGTTATTGTTTCAGAGTACAAAGTGGAAATTACGTATTTTACTGGAGGATTGCGGTGGAAGACCCTTTCAGGACCATACAATGGATGAATGATCATATAAGGCTTCTTGACCAGACATTGCTTCCTAAAGAAGAGAGATACATTGAGATATATGATTTGAGTGAGCTATGCGACGCTATAAAAAGACTTGCGGTAAGGGGTGCGCCGGCGATAGGTGTTGCAGCCGCTATGGGGGTCGCGCTCGGGATGCTTAAAGCCCCTGCCGGGAACATTGAAGTTGTTAAAGGGTATTTTGAGAACATTAGCTCCCGGATTGCAGCCACTCGCCCGACAGCGGTAAATCTATTTTGGGCTTTAGATCGAATGAAAGAGATTTTTTTTGCGAATTTGGGGTTGAACCTCTCTGAACTTCAAGAAACTCTTATCCAAGAAGCGGTTTCCATTGAATCCGAAGATAGACGCCTGTGTGAACGTATCGGAATGTGGGGACGCGATCTTTTTAAAGACGGGGATGTTATTTTGACACATTGCAACGCCGGCGGGCTGGCCACGGCCGGTTACGGCACTGCGATTGGGGTTATTAGAGCAGCTTTTGAAGCCGGCAGGAACGTTCGGGTCTATGCCGACGAAACAAGGCCCTTGAATCAGGGTTCTAGAATTACAGCTTGGGAACTGAATAAACTGGGCATTCCCGTGACACTGATCACTGACAGTACAGCAGGCGCTCTGATGCAGGCAGGTGAAATAAACAAGGCTATTGTCGGGGCTGATAGGATAGCTGCAAATGGCGATACCGCTAATAAAATTGGGACATATTCCGTAGCGGTGTTGGCAAAGCGACATGATTTGCCGTTTTATGTGGCTGCGCCATTGTCCACGATAGATATGAAGCTAGCCACCGGAAAAATGATACCAATCGAAGAGCGTGATCCTGCCGAGGTGACACACATTTGCGGTAATCGAATTGCTCCGGAAGGCGTTTCAGCAAGAAATATTGCCTTTGATGTGACGCCAAATGAACTCATTTCGGCCATAGTCACCGAAAAGGGCGTAGCTGAAAGACCGTTTGAAGATTCTCTGCGTGCCCTTTTTGCGTAGCCAAATTTCGAGCGACCAATGAAAATTTCTATCCGCGACCAGAAGAGTAAAAATAAAATAGACTCGTTAGAGATAATTGAAAACAACTCCGGACGAGTAATTGGGTCAGCAGACGCCGGTACCGTGTTAAGCTGTCTAAGAAGAGAAAACCTTACCATCGATACCGATTTGTACGAACTCACGATGTCCGCTGGTTATCAATTGCTCGGTCGAGGTAATCAGAAAGCGTGTTTTGATCTTTATTACAGA
The DNA here is from genome assembly GCA_026388665.1 of Deltaproteobacteria bacterium. Taxonomy (GTDB): domain Bacteria; phylum Desulfobacterota; class Desulfomonilia; order Desulfomonilales; family Desulfomonilaceae; genus CAJBEZ01. The sequence goes on along the minus strand of JAPLJJ010000061.1, from coordinate 48,844 downwards.
CAGAATCCCGATGACGGCGGGTTTTGCGTCTTCGCTGGAATCGAAAGTGTTATTAATTATATCAACAACTTATCAATTTATCCTGATGATATCGAATACTTGTCTACAACGGGTATTTTCCCCCAGGAAGCTCTTGATGCTCTTAGCGCTGGAATTCGTTTCACTGGTGATGTTTGGGCGGTTCCGGAAGGAACGGTTGTTTTTCCTAACGAACCATTAATTAGGGTCATAGGTCCAATAGCTGAGGCTCAAATCCTGGAAACGACGCTGCTTGCTCTTGTGGGACATCAAACGCTTATTGCCACAAAAGCAGCCAGATTGGGAATCGCGGCCAAGGGGGCGCCTATTGTCGATTTTGGCACACGGAGGGCGCACGGAACTCAAGCAGCTTTGTATGGAGCGCGAGCCGCGTATATCGGGGGCTGCGATGGCACATCAAATATCAAAGCCGGTAAACTCTTTGGAATACCTGTCCGAGGCACTCACGCTCACAGTTGGGTCGAAAGTTTCGAGAACGAAATAGACTCCTTCAGGGGATTCAGTGAAATTTTCCCGGACAATTGCGTACTATTGGTCGACACTTATGACACTTTACAAGGAGTGAGAAACGCTATTCGTGTTGGTCACGAACTTCAAGAAAAAGGGAAAAGACTGCTCGGAATAAGAATCGACAGTGGCGACTTAGCCTATTACTCGAAAACCGCCAGACAGATGCTAAACGAAGCTGGATTAACCGAAACAAAGATCCTGGCAAGCAGTGATTTGGATGAATGGTTGATAGAAAGCCTCAAACAACAGGGGGCCGAGATTGACATATGGTGCGTGGGAACTAGTCTCATGACATCGTATCAAACCCCGGCGCTAGGCGCAGTCTACAAGTTGATGGCAGTAGATCATGGAGACGGCAGGCTTGTCCCGAGAATCAAGATCTCTCACAATCCAAACAAAGTGACCAATCCAGGTGTCAAAAAGATACTTCGTTTCTATAGCGGTGGGAATCGTATGATTGGTGACCTGCTGACTCAAATTGATGAGACTGTTCCTCACTCACGTCCAGTAATGGCTCATCATCCGATGTACGACTATATGAAGAAAGTGTACAGACCGCCTTTCCGAGCGGTTGAATTAATGGTTCCCATTTTCTTGAACGGGAATCAAGTCTATAATTGCCCTCCTTTAACAAGTGTTAGAAAACGAGCGTTACAGCAGCTCGACGAGCTTGAACCTGAATTCAAGAGATTTTCCAATCCTCACATTTACAAGGTGTCGCTCTCCGAGAAGCTACACAGAGTAAAGAAAAATCTCTTGTCATTCCATCGAAGCAAATTGAAATCTGACAAGAAGAGCCTTAATTCAGACGGTTAGTGGATAATTTAACATTTAAAAATGTATGAGTTTGACCTGAATACAAGTTCTTCCCGACATTTTTCAGTTCAGATCGCTTCCTTACCCTCCTTTTGTTGCATGAACACTTGACAAAGAGTCCCGTGGCGCCCAAATGAAGACTCGTATTGAGTCTTTGGTTGTATTTTAGGGGCTGTTTTTGAATGGATTCAAGATAGCCGTTAATTGTGAATACAGTCTTGAGTTGGTTGTAGCTCTTAACTTTTATTAACAGACTAACCAGAGCGCCTAATTTGTATCGATTTAGTATCAATGTTCAGAATATCAAAAGATGGCGTCTCAGATTGAGTAACCGGAGGCGATAGTGGTCAAAACAACCGGCCCAGAGGGGCCAGCTCTTAAGGAAACCGAAAGCGCCGGTCAAATTCAGTCTCATCGACCGACTGAACTAATGGCTGTAACGGACCAAGCGCTGTCTCAACCGTCCGATTCGGATCAATCAGAGGAACCGGATTTGGAAAAAGCCCTTAAGGAGGCTGAGGACAATAGGGACAGATGGTTACGAGCAGTAGCGGATCTTGAAAATTTCAAGAAACGCTCTATGCAGGAGAGGACCAAGCTTATCAAATATAAGGAAGAGGATTTGCTTAGAGAGCTTTTGCCTATAGTTGACAATCTGGAAAGGGCTCTGGCTCACGGGACTAAAGGGGAAAAAAAAGATCCCGTTGCTCAGGGTGTAAGAATGGTAATGGGAATGTTTAGGGAAGTGTTGAAAAAATATGGCGTCGCCGAAATCGAATCACTAGGAGCGAATTTTAATCCGCAGTTTCATGAGGCCATAGCTCAGGAGCCGGTGCAAAATGGACCTTCAAACGTAGTCTCGAAAGAACTTGAGAAGGGCTACATGTACAAGGATCGATTGCTCAGACCGTCCAAGGTAGTGGTATCAATGGCCGCCAAATGAAAAACTATATAGAAAATTTTAAGTTATCAGAAGTATCCAAAATGGCGAGGAGGCTAAAATGGCGGGTAAAGTCATTGGCATAGATTTAGGGACTACAAACTCATGTGTCGCAATTCTTGAAGGTGGGGATCCGGTTGTCATACCCAATTCCGAGGGTGGCCGCACTACGCCTTCCATGGTGGCGTTTACTGATTCAGGGGAACGCCTCGTTGGACAGGTAGCGAAAAGGCAGGCGATAACTAATCCGGAAAACACCTTGTTTGCCATAAAAAGGTTAATTGGTCGCAAGTATGAATCGAAAGAGGTTCAAAACGATATTAAGGTTTGTTCCTACAAAATTATCCGGGGCAAGAACTCGGACGCAGCGGTAGAAGTCAGGGGTAAAGAATATACACCGGCGGAGATTTCAGCCATGATTCTCCAGAAAATGAAAAAGACTGCTGAGGATTATCTCGGCGAAGAGGTTACAGACGCTGTTGTAACTGTACCTGCGTACTTCAATGATTCCCAGAGACAGGCCACCAAAGACGCCGGCCGTATATCCGGACTGAATGTGCTCAGAATCATAAACGAGCCTACGGCAGCGTCTCTTGCTTACGGTCTGGACAAAAAGAAAGAGGAAAAGGTAGCTGTTTTTGATTTGGGTGGTGGAACTTTTGACATTTCAGTTCTCGAAATTGGTGATGGTGTGTTTGAGGTCAAGTCTACAAATGGGGACACTCATCTTGGTGGAGAAGATTTTGACCAACGAGTGATGGATTATTTTGCCGATGAGTTCAAAAAAGATCAGGGTATCGATCTGCGTAAAGACAAGATGGCTCTTCAGCGTTTGAAAGAGGCTGCTGAGAAGGCTAAGATCGAACTAAGCTCTTCGATGGAAACTGATATTAACTTGCCGTTCATCACTGCAGACGCCTCCGGGCCGAAGCACCTTACAATGAAGCTCACGAGAACCAAGCTGGAACTGCTTGTCCAGGACCTGATCGAAAAAACGGTTGGACCGTGCAAGATGGCCATTAAGGACGCAGGAGTAACCCCTGACCAGATCGACGAGGTCATTTTGGTTGGTGGAATGACCAGGATGCCTGCGGTTCAGGCGAAAGTTAAAGATCTTTTCAATAAAGAACCCCACAAAGGGGTTAATCCCGATGAAGTAGTCGCTATTGGGGCTGCAATTCAAGGAGCGGTCCTAAAAGGTGATGTAAAAGATGTCCTTTTATTAGATGTCACGCCATTGTCTCTGGGGATCGAAACATTAGGCGGTGTCTTTACAAGGTTAATTGAAAAGAACACTACGATCCCGACGCGAAAAAGTCAGATCTTCTCGACCGCATCTGACAATCAGCCCTCAGTGTCGATCCATGTGTTGCAGGGTGAACGCGAAATGGCGTCGACCAACAAAACCCTTGGCCGCTTTGAACTCGTCGGAATTCCTCCGGCGCCTCGAGGTATGCCACAAGTCGAAGTCACATTCGACATTGACGCGAACGGGATAGTCCATGTATCGGCGAAGGATCTAGGAACAGGGAAGGAGCAGTCCATAAAAATCACTGCTTCAAGCGGCATGACCGAAGAAGAAATTCAACGTATGGTCAAAGACGCGGAAGCTCATGCGGAAGAAGACAAGAACAAGCGTGAGTTGATAGACGTAAGAAACCAGGCAGACTCCACTATTTACATGACGGAAAAATCCCTTAAGGACTACGGCGACAAGGTGGATTCGTCCGTGAAAACCGCCATAGAAGCTGCAGTAACCAAGACTAAGACAGCGATGGAAGGGGCAGACGCTCAGACCATAAAAACTGCCATGGAAGAGTTGCAGCAAGCATCCCATAAACTCGCTGAGGCTATGTATCAGCAAGCGTCATCGTCCGCTGGGGCAGGCTCAGGCTGCGGACCTGGATGTGGACCAACAGGCGAACAGGCTCAGTCGAGCGCCAAACATGACGATGACGTTGTTGACGCTGATTTTGAAGAAGTTAAAGATACGAAGAAATAGTTATCGAAGCTTTTGTACAGGCAAGAAGGGGCTTTTCCAAGAGAAAAGCCCCTTCTTTGCTTTTCGGGAAATCGAGTTTGATCTCGCTTACAAAAGTATGTTATTCTATGAAGATATTTTCTTTAAACGAGCCTTACAACGAATCTCATAGAAACTTGCTAAATGACACGAATTCTAGCTTTCTCTCACTAAAATTATAATCGATTGAGGACCTTTTTCATGGCCGAAGTTATACCTTTTCAAATGGTTCATTATAACCCCGACTATTCGGAATCACTTAGTAATCTCATAACTCCTCCTTATGATGTGATATCTCCTGAGGAACAGGAATCCTTCTATAACGCCAACCCCAACAACATCATCAGATTGGTTCTAGGAAAACAATTCGCCGGCGATACGGACGAAAACAATCGTTATACTAGAGCGGCTAATACGCTTAAAAAATGGATGACGGACCATGTGCTGGTTCGGAAACCGAAGCCCGGATTTACATTATACCAGATGGACTTCAAGCAGCCTGACGGTACTTGGAGACGATTGGATGGCCTAGTAGGACTGGTGAAGGTTGACGATTATGGGGTTGGCAAGGTGCTTCCCCATGAAAAAACTTACATGGGGCCTAAGAAGGATCAATTGGAATTGTTGCGCGCGTGCAAGGCCAATTTAACTCCAATTCACGCTATGTTCGATGACCCCGATGAAGTCATATTAAAACTGTACGGATCTTTTCTGCAATCCAAACCTGAACAGGAAGTGAAAGATGCCGATCAGACGATTCATCGCACGTGGACCATTTGTGATAAAGAGTCTCTAGATTCAATCGCCGAGTTTCTTCGGGGAAAAAGCCTTTTTATTGCAGATGGTCATCACCGATACGAAACGTCTTTAGCCTATTGCAGGGAAGTTGAAGCTCAAAATCCCATCACTTCAGATCAATCACACAAGTACGTGATGATGTATCTTACCTCTATGTCCCACCCGGGATTAACGATCTTGCCTGCGCACCGAATGTTGAATGGCCTTCCAAATCTTAGCAAAGACGTCTTTTTGGCGAAGCTACGAGATTGTTTTGATATTCGGGAAGTAAGTTTTGAAAGCAACGATATAGTCGGCGGTCTTTTTGGAATGGTGATTAACGGGGAGAAGAAATTCTACTTGCTCAGTCTCAGAGACTCCAAGGTAAATCCGCCAATTTTGGATTCCAGTATTCCTGAAGCGATAAACAACTTAGACGTGACAATACTTCGTGAGTTAATCCTTGGTCACGGATTCGGATTGGACAAGGGAAATTCTGAAGGTCATATCGAGTACACTCCTTCGCTCTCGGCAGCCATAAACAAGGCATTGCTAGGAGATGTTCAGGTCAGTTTTATTCTTAACCCAACCAGAGTCGACCAAATGCGAAGAGCCGCGGAGCTGGGGTACAAATTACCACACAAATCCACTTATTTTTATCCAAAGATCTCATCTGGATTAGTGTTGAACGTGTTTTGATTCCTTCAGGCTTCTTTGTAGGTTGAATGAACGGCAGCACTAAAGCTATCTTAGAAAGAATCAGGACAGAACTTGCAGGACCACGCCGAAACGATTGATGGTCTCTTTCGAAACAAGTTACGAGTTATTCAGGCATCAAAAGGGTATCGCGTTTCCGAAGATGCGATAATATTAACCTGGTTCGCCAAACCTTGTGCAGGTGACCTGATTCTTGACGCCGGAGCCGGCTGCGGGGTAATCGCTTTTGGACTAGCGATGAAAAACCCATCTGTTAGTGTTGTGGGTTTGGAAATCCAAGAAGGTCTGGTCAGCAGGGCTCAACGTGGAGTGAGCTTAAACAATTTGGTTTCCAAGGTCTTTGTTTTACGGGGAGATCTCAGAAACGCCGATTTATTTTTTCGTGAAAGTGTATTCGACATGGTGGTATCTAATCCCCCTTACTATCAGTCCGGTTCAGGACGGGTTAGTTTGTTAAGCGAAAAGGCTCTGTCAAGGCACCAAATAATGATGCCTGTCCAAGATTTATTCATGGTTTCCTCACGGTTACTCAAACCTTCAGGTAAACTGTGTCTGATTTATCCGGCGAGTGGATCATGTCAGCTCGATGGGGCCGCGTCAATTTCCAAATTAAAGATAAATCGCAGATTGTGGATCCATCCCCATCAAGGCGCTGAGCCGGTTCTTGTTTGTGTTGAGGCACACAAATCAACGGTGGATAAAGATTTGACTGAAGAGCGAATTTGTTTATACCATTCCAATGGGATCAGGACCCCTCAGGCAGAGGCTATTCTGGCTGGTGAGGAACTAATGTGCTAGCCGTGGCCTTATTGTTCAAAGCGGTACGTTTTCGAGTTTAGCAGGAGGCGAATTTGGAAGAGTTTAGCAGAATCAAAAGACTACCTCCGTATGTCTTCCAGGTGGTAAATGAGCTGAAAATGAAGCTCAGAAGAGCTGGGGACGACATAGTAGATTTGGGGATGGGTAACCCTGATATACCTACCCCAAAACACATAGTGGACAAATTAATTGAAGCCGCGCAGAACGGCAGAAATCACAGATATAGCGCGTCGGCGGGTATTCCCAAGTTGAGGTTGGCATTCGCAAATTGGTGGCAGAGACGATATGGGGTGGAGCTGGATCCTGACGTCGAGGTAGTGGCCACTATGGGGGCAAAAGACGCGTTGGCTCACCTCGTTTTGGCCATAGTAAATCCAGGAGATGTGGTTTTTGTCCCTTCTCCAACATATCCGATTCATCCCTATTCGGTGGTTATAGCTGGTGGTGATTTAAGGCATATTCCAATCAGTCCTGACAAGGATTTCTTTGAGGACCTGAAAGCAGCGGCTCGTCTTACCTGGCCGCTACCTAAAATACTAATTATTTCATTTCCTCACAACCCGACGACGATGGTTGTAGATCAAGATTTCTTTAAACGAATTGTCGAATTCGCCCATGAATACAAGATCATGATTGTTCATGATTTCGCATATGCCGATTTGACCTATGACGGCTATCAGGCTCCAAGCTTCCTGTCTGTTCCTGGAGCCAAGGAGGTCGGAATAGAAACATTCTCTCTATCCAAGAGCTATTCAATGGCGGGTTGGCGAGTAGGCTGCGCTGCTGGAAATCCCCAGATGATTAATGCTCTAAAAAGGTTAAAAAGTTACATAGATTATGGAATGTTTCAGCCAATACAGATCGCTGCGATCATCGCTTTGAATGAAAATCAGGATTGTGTTTTAGAAATCGTGTCGGAATATAAAGATCGCCGCGACGCCCTTTGCTCGGGTCTCATAGACTGTGGCTGGCCTGTGACTCCCCCAAAAGGCACCATGTTTGTGTGGGCCGAAATACCAGAGCAATTTCGGCATATGGGATCCCTCGAATTTTCAAAACTTATGACGGAGGAAGCGAAAGTGGCTGTGAGCCCCGGCATAGGTTTTGGACCGTTCGGAGATGAACATGTGAGGTTTGCTTTAGTTGAGAATCGGATGCGTATCAATCAGGCGATTCGGGGCATCCGGCATTTTATGAGCAAACCTGAATGTATCAGTAAGGCTCAAGAGATACCTGTAGCGCAAGCTGTAAGCGTCTGACGGAAAGGGTCGCTCCGGCATTCAATTCCACAGATTGAGAAACCCATTAGAAATCGCCGGATCGGGAAAACGACATTGAGACAGGTACAATCTATGGATGAAATTTCGATCGGTCTTATCGGTTTTGGAACGATAGGCAGTGGCGTTGTTCAAATCCTAAAAGAAAATCAGGCCATTTTAGAAGCAAGGACCGGATTTCGAATTAAGCTTAAACGGATTGCTGATTTGGACATTCATACAGATCGCGGGGTATCGTTCGATGAATCAATTCTCACAACCGACGCGTACCAAATCATTAGAGACCCTGAGATATCGATCGTAATCGAACTCATGGGCGGCTGCGAACCTGCTCGGACGTTCATCACGGAAGCTATTCGCAACGGGAAATCAGTTGTCACAGCCAATAAGGCATTGCTCGCCGAACATGGACTCGAAGTTTTTGAGACCGCGCGTGAAAATTCAACTGACATAGCTTTCGAGGCGGCTGTCGCAGGTGGAATCCCTATCTTGAGATCCCTTCGAGAAGGATTAATTGCAAATAAATTTGACAAAATATTGGCGATTCTAAATGGAACGTGCAATTTCATCCTTTCCGAGATGACCGATAATCCGGGAGCCTCATTCAACGAAACCCTACAAAGGGCTCAGAAGTTAGGTTATGCCGAAACAGACCCGACATTGGACATAGAAGGTATTGATTCGGCTCATAAACTTGTGCTTGTCCTTGCTCTAACACACGGGATTCATGCGACTTTGCAAAACATTCATGTTGAAGGCATTACTCGCATTGACCCTTTTGACCTCGTTATGGCGCGTGAATTCTCATACAAGATCAAATTACTGGCTATGATAATAAGGCACGGGACCAAGGTAGAAGTCAGACTGCACCCTACAATGATTCCACAAAACCATCCTCTGGCTCAAGTCGATGGTGTGTTTAATGGAATCTTTCTACGTGGCGACATGGTTGGGGATCAGTTATTCTATGGCAGAGGCGCCGGTCGAGAACCTACCGCTTCAGCAGTAATTGCAGATGTTATCGAATTGATTCGCAACAGAAGGCTTGGTAAGGCTGGGCGTGTACCGCCTTTGGGCTATCCCGGTCATCTGGCGTCGGCAGATTCAGTGCTGGATATGAACGAGGTAGTCACCAATTATTATATTCGAATTCAAGCGATTGACCGACCCGGGGTATTGTCCCGAATAGCCGGGATAATGGCTGATCACAACATCAGCATTCATTCGGTGGTTCAAAAACGTCGAGATCGCTCAGGGGCCGGGGCAGTGCCCGTAGTGTTCATAACGCATTCGGCTAAAGAAGCTGATGTGCAAAAGGCCAGGCAAAAAATCGGAAACCTGGATGTAGTTGATGCTCCACCCGCGATAATTAGAATCGAAGATGAAGATTTAGACTAAATTATAGGATGCCCCGGCCGTTTTCCCTGATTTTTCTTGGCAGGAGAAGGCTTGGGTCAATGGAGATATATGATGTGGAAAGGTATTATTAGGCAATATCCTGATTTCTTTAGATTCTCGGATCAAAAACATGTGGTCACCATACTTGAAGGAAATACTCCTTTGATTCCTGCGCCTCGACTCGCGGAGAAGATAAACCCTAACATATCGATCTTTTTGAAATATGAGGGACTCAACCCCACATGTTCGTTCAAGGATCGGGGGATGACTCTAGCAGTTTCAAGAGCGGTGGAATCTGGATCAAAGGCAGTAATATGCGCATCTACCGGTAACACCTCCGCATCTGCGGCTGCTTACGCTGCCAGGGCCGGAATTAAAGCCTTTGTTGTGATACCTGAAGGGAAAATAGCGCTCGGCAAACTTGCGCAAGCTATGATTCACGGAGCTACCGTCATAAAAGTTCTCGGTAATTTTGATGACGCTTTAAATATTGTGAAGAAGATATCCGAAGATTACCCAATAACGCTGGTAAATTCCCTGAACCCGCACAGAATTGAAGGCCAGAAGTCAGGAGCCTTTGAAATTTGTGATTCTCTAGGCTCACCGCCGGACTATCATTCATTGCCGGTTGGAAACGCAGGAAATATAACAGCGTATTGGGCAGGTTATAAGGCTTATTTTGATTGTGGAAAAATAAAGAATTTGCCCAGGATGATTGGTTTTCAGGCCGAAGGGGCCTCACCTATAGTTCAGGGGCGGATTTTTGAAAAACCTGAGACAATTGCTACTGCGATCCGAATCGGTAACCCAGCATCGTGGCAAAAGGCCGTGCAAGCTCGTGATGAATCGGGTGGATTGATTGACTCGGTGACTGATGATGAAATTCTTGAAGCTTACAAGATGGTTTCTTCTTTAGAGGGTGTTTTTTGTGAACCGGCGTCCGCCGCCTCGATTGCAGGACTTATCAAGAAAAACACCCAGGGCTTATTCAATGGAGGAGAACGGGTAGTATGCACTCTAACCGGCCATGGTCTAAAAGATCCTGACAATGCTATTAAAGTTTCTAGAGAACCGGTAACATGCGAACCGGAAACGAAGAAGGTGTTAAATGTCCTCGGATTCTAATACGAAGTATTTGATAATTGTGCCTGATGGTATGGCTGACGCATTCGATGATTCTTCGGAGCCTACCCCTTTGGAATCGGCCAACACTCCGTGGATGGACAAAGCAGCCTCGGCAGGTAAGATTGGGACCTCCAACACAATTCCTGAGGGCCTATCACCGGGGAGTGATGTAGCTACTCTTTCACTGATGGGATACTCGGCGGCCGAAACTTACACCGGACGAGCTCCTTTTGAAGCAGCGTCAATGGGAATAGAATTAAAGTCGCGAGATCTTGCGTTCCGTCTCAATCTTGTAACGCTCGACCGAAATTACACTATTATGGCAGATCATAGCGGTGATCATATTTCGTCACCTGAAGCCGGAGAACTAATAGGATCGTTGGCTCTTGAATTTGAATCTCTTGGGTTTGAGATTTATCCAGGAGTATCTTACAGAAATCTCTTGATTTGGGAAAACGGGCCCGAAGGGATTGTTACACATGCTCCTCATGATTTTCCAGGGCAACCGATTACTCATTATTTTCCCACCGGACGAGGATCAGAGAAGCTAATGCGACTCATAGTCAAATCGTGGCGAATCCTGGACAAACATCCAGTGAATCAGCGGCGATTGAAACGCGGACAGGGGATGGCGAATTCCGTCTGGCCTTGGGGACAGGGAAAACCCCCAAGAATCAAGACATTGCAGGAGCGTTTTGGTATCACCGGCAGTGTGATAGCCGCTGTAGATCTGGTCAGAGGTATCGGCAAGTACTCAGGCCTTAACATGATAGACGTTGAAGGCGCTACAGGATATCTTGACACGAATTACGCCGGTAAAGTTCGAGCCGCAATTGACTCTCTGGCCAATGGTGATTTTGTGCTTCTCCATGTCGAAGCTCCTGATGAGGCGATCAAAGGGTCGTCGGTCCGGTCTTGAAAGAACTGGACGCTTTTGAAAACTGGCGAATACTGCTGGCCCCTGATCATCAGACGCCTGTGGCGAAGAGGGTCCACACGCGAGGTCCAATTCCATTCATGTTTTTGGATTCTGAGGCATGGAAGAAATCCGATAAATCCGATCACATAAAGTTTTCCGAGAGGTCCGCGGCCGATTCAGGAATTGTAGAACCTCAGGGGATGAATTTGATTGAGATTCTTTTTGGTCGTCGAAACCTTGAGGGATAGGCCTCAGGGTCATGACTGATTTTATCTTAATTAATGAAGCCTCAATAAGGCTGGTTTTCTTCATTTTCATATTCGCTGTAGTAGCTTTTTATGAGACCAAGCTGCCTCGCAGACAATTGACCGTCTCAAAGACCAGTCGATGGATTATTAATATTGGAATCGTAGTCATAAACTCCATTGCGCCTAGATTTTTCTTTTCCGCAGGGGCTGTTGGCGTAGCATATTGGGTCGATCAACACGGATGGGGGATCATGAATATCCTTAGACTTCCCTACTTCGTGAGCGTTATAGCGAGTGTCTTTATCCTGGATTTCATAATCTATTTGCAACACGTGATGTTTCATGCCGCCCCGGCGTTTTGGCGCCTCCACATGATTCATCATGCAGACCTTGATTTTGACGTTACGACTGGGGCTAGGTTCCACCCAATTGAGATCTGGCTCTCGATGGTCATAAAATCAGCGGCAATATTAGCTCTGGGGCCGCCGGTTCTTGGCGTGATTCTCTTTGAGGTCCTGCTCAATGGGACAGCGATGTTTAATCACAGCAACATCAAACTGCCTGAATCGAAGGATAAAATTCTGAGGCTGTTTGTAGTAACGCCGGATATGCACCGTGTACATCACTCGGTGTTCCCGAATGAAACAAACAGCAATTTTGGATTTAATTTACCGTGGTGGGACTGGCTTCTGGGAACCTACCGATCACAACCCAGACTGGGCCATGAGGGAATGACCATAGGCCTGAATCAGTTTCGAGAACCTACACGTCTCACTCTTCCATGGATACTTGTACTGCCGTTTATCGGCAACCCGGGAACTTACGCGATTAACCGCCGAGGGCAGGCCCCCTCGAATAAATAATAGTCATCTCGTGCAGGCTAAGCGGGCATTCTCCACCGTTTCCTGAATCCGGTGGCCGCAGGCCGATCTACGTGTCCAATCTATTTCTCAAACGCCACACTAGTGAATGAGTTTAAAGATACGATCCCACCTTATTTTCGCCATGTCCTGAGCAGAATAGTAAATCAGAAACGCCTTTCCTTTAACATCTTCCAGGGGCACAAAACCCCAAAATCGGCTGTCATGGCTGAAATCCCTGTTATCGCCCATAACGAAAAGAAAGCCACCAGGGACCTTTGCAGGTTGCATATTATCTCTCGGATTAAGGTCCCCAGGCATAATCACGTTACTATTAAATCTGGCCCCGGGAGTTATAGATTCATTGCCGTTAATAAAAACTTTTTTGTTTTTTATCTCTATTGTGTCCCCGCCTACCGCTACAACCCTTTTTATGAAATCCTTCGTGCGATCTTCCGGATACACAAATACTATGACGTCTGATTTTTCCGGTTCGAACAGGTTTGGAAATCTTGTGTTGGTGAACGGAATTCTAACGCCATAAACTAACTTATTTACTAGGATATGATCGCCAATAAGTAAGGTTGGCTCCATGGAGCCGGAAGGAATTTTGAAAGCTTGAATAAATATGGCCCTTATTATTATGGCCAGGATTATAGCTACTACTAGAGCTTCGCTGTACTCTTGAAAAATAGTTCGTTGGGATTTTTTTACAGGTTCGGGAACATTTAAGGATTGAGCCATTTTTTTCTCTTTCAATCTGTTTCGCTTTTTCGATAGCGATCAAATCTAATCATATATGACATGTTATCGAAGGTGTAAAGCGGTACGGTTCGGATGGTTCGATAAATTGGCTCAACATTATCCCCAAGCTTCCAATCTTTCTAACATTTTCAGAGACATAAGTTCCGGCCACATTTTTCTCTTTGTTCGACAAAAAGAAACCGGAGGGGAGAATTGGTTCCTCACCCCCCGGTCCGCCGGTTTAACAGGCCCCTCCCTCCCCCGAGGTTGAGGCCGGCATTTTGCTATCACCACATGAATCACTAGTCAAGTTATTCTTACAGGTATGTTGATTTTATTGATAAAAAACCTGATCTTTTCCTGCTAAGTGCCAATAAATTTCTTCATTAGAAAAGGTTATGGTTTACATAGCCTATATAGGGACCCGCCAATCTAAGTTTCTTCCGTAACACCCCCTAAATATGCCTGTCTAACTTTTGGATTCATCAGCAGTTCGTACCCTGGTCCTTCGAGGGATATTACTCCATTTTCCAATAAGAAGGCATAATCAGCTATTCTAAGCGCTGCATTCGCATTCTGTTCAATCAGGAAAATAGTCACTCCTTCGATTCTAATTTTTTCTATAATTCGAAACACATCGGCAGCCACTAGAGGAGCAAGCCCCAGAGAGGGCTCATCCATCATCAGCAATCGTGGCTGAGACATCAGGGCCCTCCCGATAGCCAACATTTGCTGCTCACCACCGGATAGTGTTCCCGCTAACTGTTGAGATCGTGACTCCAAAACCGGGAACATCTCATAAACCCCGTCAAACAGTTTAGACAAGCGGGACTTCTCTCTAACGTAGTATGCTCCCATCATCAGATTTTCCCGAATTGTCAGGTTTGCGAAAACCTTCCGCCCTTCCGGTATATGAACTAGGCCAAGTCTCTGAATTTTGTGTGGAGCCAAGCCCTTTATGCTCTTGCCTTCAAAACGAATGTCACCTGATTGAGCGGAAACCAGACCGGATATTGCTCGAATGGTGGTGCTCTTTCCTGCCCCATTGGATCCCAACAAGGAAACGATTTCTTTTTCGCCTACCTCGATAGAGACCCCTTTTAGAGCTCGAATCCCACCATAGTTAACGTGAAGATCTTCAATTTGTAGCATAATCGACTGGCTGACCGCCGAAGTCTGTTCCAAGATAGGCGGCTATTACTTTATTATCGTTCCTGATTTCGAACGGAGTTCCCCACGCTATGGGAATCCCGTGATCTATGACTCTGATTTTATCGCAAACCTCCATCACAAAACTCATGTCGTGATCGATCAAGCCTACCCCAATAGAAAGATTGTCCCTCAGTCTCAACAGGAAACCCCCAAATTCCCTTGTCTCCGTAGGGTTCATTCCTGCTACCGGTTCATCCAACAGTAACAATTTTGGTTCAAGAGCCAAGGCTCGCGCTATCTCCAGCTTCCTCTGGCTCCCATAAGGAAGCGAACTTGCACGTTCGAAGGCCAGTTCCTTTAGGTTCATCAATTTCAACAGTTCCTCAGCTCTAGACCTAATTCTTGATTCATCCGCGGAAAATCTGCCGAATCCAAATATCGCTTCCAGGAAGGAGTAAGAAATAGATGAATGGGCTGCGATCATAACGTTTTCTATGACCGAAAGGTCTTCGTAGAGCTTAATATTCTGAAACGTCCTTGCTATACCGTTGCGGGCAATTCTCGGAGATGGCCACCCAGTGATCTCGGCGCCACAAAAGAAAATAGCGCCTGACGAAGGTCTTATTCTTCCCGTTACCGCATTAAAGGCAGTGGTTTTCCCGGCTCCGTTGGGGCCGATTAATCCTACGATCTCACCTTTTCTTATTTCTAGATCCAGCGAATTGACTGCTCTAACTCCCCCAAAAGAAACCGACAAACATCTTACGTCAAGTAATAAATCCATGTCGCCTTCACGCCATCAACACGGTAATTTTCTTCTAAACCATCGAAATAGACTTTCCCAACTGAACTCAGCCCTACCCATTATTCCGCTTCTCGCGAACAACATCACCAAGATCAGTATCAGTGAGAACAAAACCATTCTCATACCTGGAACCCCTTTATAATTGAAGCCCAGAAAATTTGACGGTTCTTCAAAAACACGAAGCGCTTCCCCTCCCCATGTGATCAAAATAGCGGCTATCACTGAGCCTGTAGTGCTCCCGAGTCCCCCTATAACGATTATGATGAGTAGATTAAATGTAAACATGAACGTAAATAACGATGGAGAAATGGTCGTGATCAGGTGGGCCAGCAATCCTCCCGCTACTCCTTGAAAGAATGCGCTAAAAGTGAAAGCTAAGGTCTTGACCCGAAATGCGTTGATACCCATAGCCTCTGCTGCTATCTCGTCTTCACGAACGGCCTTCATTGCTCGGCCATACGATGAATTGATAAGCCGTACCGTGCAGAATATCGTGAAAATGCAGACACCCCATGCCCACCAAAGATTTGTGTAAGGATGCAGACCCTTTAGTCCCAACGAACCATTGGTAAGAGAAATCAGGTTATTTGCAAGGACCTGGATAACTTCCCCGAAACCAAGAGTAACAATCGCGAGGTAATCTCCTCGGACACGAAAGACCGGCGCTGCCATAAAAAAAGCCACTAGAGCCGTCACCAAACCCGCCAACAACAATGAAACAGCGAACGGAAGAGATAATACAGATAAAGGCCAGATCATCGGTTCGATTATAAAAGATCGCAATTTCTCTTCGGGGGAAAGGGTAAAAATCGCGCTTGTGTATGCGCCTATGGCAAGAAAGGCATTCGGCGCCAATGAGAATTGGCCCATGATCCCGTTAATTAAATTGTAACTAACCGCAAGGGTTATAAATATTGCGATGTTTTCCAGAATTCGAATCGTATAATGATTAAAATTTCGTTCTGCATAAAAAATAAATGCCAATAAAAGCAAAACACTAAAAATGGTAAGGCTTTTATCACGAGACACTTTTGTTTTGTTCAACCCTTCCAGTTTCTTTTATCGGGTCCCATTATGTCCTAATCCGGAAGTTGCTCTCCCATAATTCCGGTAGGGCGAGTCAGAAGAATAATGATCATAAGGAAAAACGCTACAGCGTCACGATAGCCCGACCAGTCAGGCTCAATGGCTACAATCAGCACTTCAGCCAGACCTAGAATCAGACCGCCCAGGGCTGCGCCCGTTACATTGCCTATGCCTCCTAATACAGCGGCCACAAATGCTTTTAAGCCTGGAATAACCCCCATAAACGGCTCCACAGCAGGATATTTCATGCACCACATTATGCCGCCTGCAGCGGCCAAAGCAGACCCTAGAGCAAACGTAAAAGATATTACCCTGTCCTTGTCAACTCCCATTAGCATTACTGTTTCCATGTCTCTGGATAATGCCCTCATAGCCATACCGATACGAGTTTTTCTTACGACAACCAGACAAACAGCCAGCAAAACCAAGGTGATGACAAGGATCCAAATCGAAAGAGCCGGTATATTGACAGCGCCCAATAAAATAGAGCCCGCAAAAACATCGGGCATAGGAAATGATTTGGGCCTTCCCCCAATTATCACCAGGCCAAGGTTTTCTAGTAGAAAGGAAACCCCGATGGCGGTTATAAGGGCATTAATTCTAGGACTCTTGCGGATAGGCTTGTAAGCTCCACGGTCAATCAATATGCCCAGCAATGCAGTCAGAATAATTGCGCCTGCGAAAGAAACCGGCCATGGGATCTGGAAAATAACTATTCCAAAGAAACCAGCGTAGGCGGAAACCATTAATAGATCGCCGTGAGCAAAGTTTATGAGACGCAACACACCGTAGACCATCGTATAACCGATGGCTAAGAGGCCATACAAACATCCTACCGTGAGACCGTATACGAGTTGCTGAAGAGCGAAACTATAATCCAAGGTGGAGTCTGCTCCTTCACAAAATAATACGTATTAGATCAATGAGATCTTGAACCGAGGAACCGAAAGCCTTAAACCGCCTTCGGTCCCGTGGATTTCAGGATGCCTATTCTTCTTGGAAATCTAAATTTTTATTGATGCTATCGGCTGGTTTTTAAGACAGCACAATATCTCATCACGGCACAATTGTTGTCACATAAACAAATTTGCCGTCCTGTACCTTATTAACCACCATAGCCTTGATTGCGTTACCATCCGGCTTAATAGTGATCTTGCCCGTCAATCCTTCAAAGTCTTTTGTGGAGCTGATGGCTTCGCGTATCTTCACAGGATCAGTAGATCCCGCTCTTTTTATCGCGTCCACAAGAATGAAGTATGCGTCTGCGGACTGTGCAGTATAAGAATCAAGCTCCTTCCCGATTTCTTTCTTGAACAGCTCGTAAAATTTCTTGCCCATTGGCGTATTAATTGTATCTTCATGAAAATGGGCCGTAAAGTACAAACCCTCAACTGCTTTCCCACCCAACTGAACGAGTTCGGGCGCCTGGGCACCGTCTCCGGCTAATATTGTGACATCTAGACCCATTTCTCTGGCCTGTTTGGCGATCAGCGCTAACTCCGTGTAATAAATGGGAGCATAAATTATGTCAGGCTTGGCTGCTTTTAACCTGCTGAGTTGAGCGGTAAAATCCCTATCTCCCATCTTATACATTGTCTCAGCCAATATCTTTCCGCCACCTTTGGTAAATTCCCGCTGGAAGAACGTTTTTAGCCCGACGCAATAATCCTGTGAAATATCATATATGATGGCTGCGGTTTTAGCGTGAAGCTGATCCAACGCCAATCTTGCGGCTACCTGACCCTGTTCGGGATCTATGAAACAGACTCTAAATACGTACTTCTTACCCTGATTAACGAGTGGATTGGTCGCAGTGGGCGATATCATTGGAATTTTACTTCTTTCCGCGTGGTCTGAAGCTGCAATGGTGTTGCCCGATATCATTTCCCCGATTATTGCTACGACTTTTTCTTTCTCGATCAGTCTTGAAACTGCGTTTGCTGAGTCAACCTTTTCTGATTTGGTATCAGCAAGTTTAATCTCGATGGGACGACCGAGCGCTTCAGGCTCAATTTTCTTGGCTGTATTTATTCCCTCCCAGGCCATTTGTCCAAATGCCGCTACACTACCGGTCATAGGTAACAACGCGCCGACGTTGATCGGTTCAGCGGCCATGGCACATGACAACGTGCCCAAACAAAGGGCGGTGATCATCAAGAAAACCCGATGCATGAAGCACCTCCGAATTTTTTGCTGAATATCCGTTTGTTTAAGGACTAAATTTGTCAGGCGTAACAGTGATCGGAACAGGTCTATGAACTTTAGACCGTGCGCATTAAACCACTAATCGCTTTCAAAGTAAACCCGATTAACCTTTGACGCGTCTTAGACGCCGGTGTATTTTGGCCCCATGAAAACTAGATCAGACATAGTTAAAGTTGGCGTGGTAGGTGTTGGATCGATGGGGCGCAATCATGCCCGAGTCCTTTCACAAGTGGAAGAATGTGATTTCGTAGGTATTTATGATGTCAACGAATTTCGTGCAGGAGAAATTTGCGCGTCATACGGCTGTAAAGGATTCAGAGAACTGGACAAACTCTTAAATGAAGTTGATGCGGTAGTTGTTGCGGCCCCGACGTGGCTTCATGGAGAACTTGGGGAAAAATGTCTTGGTCACGGTATCCATGTTCTGATGGAAAAACCGCTAGCCGCAAATCTGGAAGAAGCAGAGAAGCTGGTTCGTCTCTCCGAAGAAAATGATTTAATCCTAATGGTAGGCCACATAGAACGATATAATCCCGCGGTCAGCCTGATGATCGACATCATCAAGAAAAATAGGGAGCCTGTAATTTCAATCGAAGCCCGGAGGCTTAATCCTTTCGATGGCACGAGGTGTCTTGATGTTGATGTTTTATATGATCTGCTGATTCATGATATAGACCTTGCGCTGGAAATTGCAGATTCCGATATTGTCGATATCTTCGCTGTGGGAAGAAAGGTTTATTCAAACCTTATCGACGATGCGCATATCCTCGTGCAATTTGAAAATGGAATCACAGCGGTTTTTTGGACATCCAAGTGCTCTCCCAGGAAAATCAGGGAGATTAATGTCACAACCCGGACTAGATTTTTTCAGTCCGACACTATTTCACGCACGCTCACTATTCATTCAGCCAAGGATATCACTTCAGAGGTTGACGGAGGAATCTGCTTAATGGGAGATTTTGTAGTGGAAGAGTTTTGTAGAGCTGAAAAAGAGCCTTTGAGGGCTGAAATAGAGGATTTTCTAGATTCAATAAAAAACAACCGCTCCCCGATTACTGATGGTCGAAGAGCCTTAGATTCTCTTATGGTCTTGGATCAGATTGCCAAAAGCCTAAACAGCAATTGAAAATTCACTCAGTTTGGCCAGGGTATAAATCACAGAACCTTGTTGATGGAATATTCTA
The DNA here is from genome assembly GCA_026388665.1 of Deltaproteobacteria bacterium. GTDB lineage: Bacteria > Desulfobacterota > Desulfomonilia > Desulfomonilales > Desulfomonilaceae > CAJBEZ01. The sequence continues at coordinate 29,203 of JAPLJJ010000061.1, read as the reverse complement.
TTATTCCACTTGCCCCGGCTTTCAGAAGCTTTGGAATCAACGTCCTTACAACTTCTTCCGAGACTACCGACTCAACGGAAAACCAATCGGACTTATACAGACCGGCCACAGTTGGCGCGTTCAAAGAAGGCAGGAGACCAACAATGGTATCGAGCTGCTCTTTGGGCACGTTCATTTTCAAACCAACCATTTTTAGGGCTTCCAGAGCCGACTGAAGCATCAAATGTATCTGATCTATTTTTTCTTTCTTGAATGGGTCCGAATAAGATTTGTGGTTAGCTATGAGCTGAGTATTCGTCGTCAAAATATTATGTATGATCTTTAAGCCATTGGCCCTCAAAGTGCTTCCGGTTTCCGTCACATCAACAATAGCGTCAACTACACCCTCTTGAACTTTGGCCTCCGTGCTCCCCCATGAAAATTCAACCTCAACATGCACTCCGCGATCGGAGAAAAATTTCTTTGTAACACCTACGAGTTCAGTAGCTATACGCTTGCCTTCGAGGTCCTCTGGAACATGATAATTTGAACTGGCGTCAACCGCTAACACCCACCTTGCGGGATTTTGGGAAACCTTCGAATAGACAAGGTCGTCAATCACCTTAATATTTGACTCATTTTCCAGTATCCAGTCTTTACCTGTCAGGCCTGCGTCAAAGTTTCCCGATTCCACATATCGAGATATCTCCTGCGCTCTCAAACGCGCCATGAAGATCTCATCATCGTCAACCGTCGGAAAATAGCTTCGAGGCGAAACGCTTATGTTCCATCCAGCGCGACGGAACAATTCAATCGTCGCCTGTTCCAGACTTCCTTTGGGAATCACTATTTTAAGGGGGTCTCTACGTATCAATTTCCGTGATTTCTCCTTCCTCATTAATTCGCCTGAAAAAGCAGCTCCATCTCTTGGTATGGCAAGCGCCTTCGCCCTGTTGGTCTACCAAGAGAAGTATAGTATCCATGTCACAATCAACAAGGACCTCTTTGACAATCTGGATATCTCCCGAAGTTGCCCCTTTGCGCCACAATTCTTTGCGGGACCTGCTCCAGTAGCAGGCTCGCCCTTCTCTAAGAGTAACGTCCAGAGCTTCCCGGTTCATATAGGCCATCATCAAGACTTTGCCTGTCTTGATATCCATGGCTATTGCCGGCGCCAAGCCACCACCCTTGTCAAAATCTATGTCATTAATAGTAGAGGCATCTAGTGACCCTCTCATCCAGCCTCCTCACTTACGTCCCTGTTGAGACAATTTTTATGACCAAAGGGTTATTCCAAACACCGGAATTTCATTTGAAGAAAATGTCGACTATCTTGATGGTTTGATCATCGCGTTCCCAATCCATTTCTTCTATCCATTTCCAGGCGCGACTAAATGAACAACCCGCTATTAAGAAAGTCGCCAGAAGAATCACAAGCCACTTTTTCATGACAACCTCGCGCCTTTGATGAACAAACCAAATCTTGGTCATATCTTGTCATTTCGATAATACACCAGTTGATTAAGGCAGGCAAGCGCGGAAACATTAAATATGGTTTAGTAAACCCATATAATCTTTTGACATGACAATGTTTATTTCTTGCTACGCTGATAAGGGTTTTGTTATAATGGCTGGTGTTGGAGTTTCGTCAAAGAAAGACTTTTCCTTCAATGTCTGCATGAATACCTGACATTGAATCCCAACACTCTGATCTCATGTTCAAGGCGGGGGAAGATGAAAATAACAATTTCCGTGTTGCTATTGACAGGGCTTTTCGTCTCGTTATTCGCTACTGCAAATGTTTCTAACGCATCCGAATCGGATCAGACTTGTGTTTCCCGACTAGAAAGCTCGGCATGGAAGCTGGGGCGAGGCATTACGAACATAGTATCCGCGCCGTACGAGTTATACGCCTGTATGACTAATTCTGCTATCGAAGGCGCTTATGAAGGCTCATACACTGGAGGGTTCTCCGGCTATATGACAGGCGCAATGGGCGGTTATCTTGCGGGATCGGTGACCGGCCTTGTGGCCATGATTAGGCAAATGAATCAGGGGTTGCTACAAACAGCGACATTCTGGCGTCCAGGAACAGTTCTAAGACGTTTGCCTCCAAAGAGAACTCCCGATGTTGATTTTGGCCCAGATGATTATTGTGATCCTGACCCATTCTGGTTCAATGGGCCTGTTCCCCCAAAATATTTTGGACTCCCGAAGTCACAGACCCAGCATTGAACCAGACGCTCAATCGGTTCTATGCGCTCTCCAAATAGTGTTGAGCGCTATAAGCAGCTATGGCGCCATCGCCTACGGCCGTCGATATTTGTCTCAAGACTTTTACACGAACATCGCCCGCGGCGAAAACTCCGGGAACAGAGGTGGCCATATTTTCGTCAGTAAGCACAAAACCTCTTTCATCAGCATTAACCAGACCATTAAAAGCTTCGTTGGTCGGTTTTATGCCAACATAAAAGAAAACACCGCCTACCTGCAGTTCGGATATTGAGCCATCTAGAGTTGATCGAATCCTTAGGGTTTTAACATCAAACTCACCAATTATTTCTTCTGGAACGCTGTTCCAATGAATGACCATCTTGGGTTCCGCAAAGGCTTTTTCCTGGATTTCCTTTACAGCTCGCAATTTGTCTCGTCTATGAACGAGATGAACCTTTGATGCGAATCTTGCGAGGTAAACAGCTTCTTCGACCGCAGAGTCGCCACCACCGATTACCGCAACTTCGACATCCCTAAAGAATGGACCATCACAAACAGCGCAATAACTAACACCGCGTCCTGCGAACTGAAGTTCGCCCGGGATTCCAGGTTTTATCGGGTTTGCTCCTGTTGCTACTATGAGCGCTCGACAGGAGTATGCGGTTCCTTCTTCATTTTTCAGGTCGAAACCGGCATCTGTTCTTGAAATAGACACAATATCAGCAGTTTGAATCTCGAGTCCGAACCTACGGGCTTGTGATTCCATTTTTTGCGCCAACTCAAAGCCCAGAATAGGTTCAGGCTGGCCCGGATAATTGTCAACAAGCTCCGTGGCGGCCAGTTGTCCACCTGGCAAGCCTTTTTCGAGGAGAATCACATTGATCCTGGCTCGAGACGCGTACAGGCCCGCTGTCAGACCCGCCGGGCCGCCTCCCAAGATTATAAGATCGGCTTGCATTCTAACTTACCTTGTCAAGCATTTCCTTGATTCGGTTCTTCTGGACCGCTCCTACTATTTGGTCAATAACCTGACCATTCTTGAAGAGCATTAATGTCGGAATTCCTTTAACGCCGTACTTAGATGGGGTTTGCTTATTGTCGTCCACGTTTAACTTGGCAATCTTAATCTTATCTTTGTATTCTCCGGCAAGTTCTTCCACCACCGGCCCCACTGTTCGGCACGGCCCACACCATGCAGCCCAAAAATCCACCAGCGCCGGCACCTCAGATTTCAGTATCTGCTGGTCAAAATCAGCATCCGTAACATGTAAAAGCGTTCCACTCTCTGCCATCTGTTAACTCCTCTCAGCATATTATTACTATTCAGCCGTACAATTTGTTCGCAAGAACTCCTTCAATCTCATTTTAACCTCTTCGGGCACTTCGTCAGAAATTCCCTCCGAGCAAACAATAACAGTAGTTTTCAAACCTTCAAAAATTAGAGCGCATGGGGCGCACTTTTCCAGATGTTCTTGAATTAAAACACATTCTCGGGCCCCTAGCTCTTTATCTAAATAATCAGAAAGCTGATCACAAAAATCCTTGCACTTTTTCATGGGCTTTACCTTTTGAGTCTCATGATTTTCGGGGTGAGCCCTTTTCCATATAATAGGACGTCAATGTTTCTCGCACAATGTTCCTCGCTCTATGTAACCTAGATTTTATTGCCGGAATGGACGCCCCTAAGATATTTGCCACTTCTTCCAGAGAGAAGCCTTCAACGTCTCTTAGTATGACCACGGATCTATAAATTAAAGGTAATTGATCTATCGCTTCTTCGATTTTTGCCTTGCCTTCGAGGGAAAGGAGAATTTCTAAGGGGGTGCTTACAAACGCGGGAGAAGGAGTTAACACATCAACAGAATCCGTCAAGACTTTGTCATCATATTCAACCGTCTCAGGGCGTTCCTTTCTGAGATACATCAGCGCAGAATTGGTTGCTATCCGGAATAGCCAGGTTGAAAAAGAGGAAGCTCCGCTAAAACTGTTGAGACCTCGATATGCATTCAGGAATGTGTCTTGTAAGAGATCCTCAGCTAAAGAGGGGTCATTCACCATTTTTCGCAAATGTCTAAAGATTTTGCCCTGGTATTTCTCGACGATATTCTCGAAAGCCCTAAAATCGCCTCCCAAGGTTCCCTTTATTAATTGTAAATCGTCTTCCATAAGACATCTCAACTACAGGTAATATGTATCGGAGATAATTTCCTAAGAATCTTATATTTTGTATGAATATAAATAATTTCACAACAATTTTGTTTGATATGTCCTTCCCTTTTACTATAGGTTATTCGAATATAAGAAGCTGCACTAACCATAGAGAAGAACTTTTCAAGGAATATGAAAAAAGACGTACTCATAGTAGGTGGCGGAATCACCGGCCTGAGCTTAGCCTGGGAACTCTCGTGTCTGGGGATTCAATCAATTCTCATCGAAAAAGCTCCTTTCATTGGGGGACATGTCTCTCAATTTGCCTGTAAAGCGACTCAGACATGCCAAAGATGTGGCGCTTGCCTCCTGGAGGATTACCTGAGCAAATTGCCCAGAACTAACAATATCCAAATGTTGGTAGGATCTAGGATCGATTCATTTAGCCAGGCTGGTCGAGAATTCAATGCCCTCATTATGCAGAGGCGATCTGGAGTAATCAACGAAAAATGCGACGATTGCGGTCTATGCGAAAAGGTTTGTCCAGCGGAAGGAGCGCTGTTCAAATCGCCTTTAGATTCCAGCCTGCACATTTCCAACGAAAAGTGTCTGAAATCTAAGGGAATTTCTTGTGAAGCCTGCGCTCAGATCTGTCCCCAGGGAGCAATAGAATTAGAAGAAAAAAATCGAGAGTTAGAGATTCAATCTTCGGCTATCGCGTTATGCACAGGTTTTACGCCTTTTGACGCGTCTCAGAAGCCTAGACTTGGGTACCAGCGAGTTCCGGGAGTCTTGACTTCGCTGGAACTAGATTCTTTGCTGCGAGCAGAAAATTTTCAGCTTCCTCAGTCTTCTGACGGACTCAAATCAATAGCTTTTATTCAGTGTGTTGGTAGCAGAGATCCCAAATCGGGCGCAAATTATTGTTCACAAATCTGCTGCGGAGTCTCAATAAGGTTGGCTCGTCTTATCAAGAGCCGGCACACTGAGACCCGGATAACGATTTTCTATATGGACATTCAAACGTTCGAAAGAGAATTCGACAAAACATTAGACCAAACTAAGAACGATATGATGTTTGTCAGATCAATGCCTTCAGAAATTCGCTCAGGCGAAGATGGACGCCCTGAAATAATTTATCATGGCAATGATGATACAAAACAAATAGTCCCCTTTGACCTTGTTATACTAAGCATTGGGATTTCTCCAAGAGACCCTGATTTGCCGGGAAGCTTCCCAGCCCTGTGGAAAAACCGAGATGGTTTTATCGGGTCAGAAGGCAATGACGTTGCCGCAGGCCATCCAGGAATCTTTGTGGCAGGCGCCGCGAAGGGTCCGAAATCTATAACTGGCTGCATTTCACAATCGATTTTGGCCGCTTCTCAGATTAAGAAATATCTCGATCGGATTAAGAGGGGAGAATAATTGTGAGAGGACGGGTCACAGAATCGGTTTTTCTAGAGGGCACACTCAAAATTAAAGATCATGTCTCAAATAGAGCCTTGGTCTTGGGGGGAGACGAATCCGGAATCAGAATAGCTGAACTTTTGTGTCCTGATTGGACCCAATGACATACATTCTGAAAATTCAAAAGTTGACGTGATTCAGGGCTCGATAAGTCAGGTTTCCGGGTTTGTCGGTAATTTTGATGTTCAAATACATACGCCAACTGATCGATATGATGAGATGTTTGGTTTCATCATTGCTGCGCAGCCTGCCAATCAGCAATCCAAAACCAATGCATTTTCTCTAACGAGTTCGGACAAAATCTATAGTCTCTCAGAGTTCAAGCGTTTCTTAGATTCAGGTGATAGGTTGTCGGAAAACAACGGAACCTGGCGTCACATTGCGTTTTTCTTTGATTTAAAAGGTTCCTCGGACATTTCTCAGTTTGAAACATTGCTGTCGATTCTCGACCGGCTGGAAATCTTCCATCAAGTTCAACCCTACATTTTCACACGCGACCTGAAAGTGGCGTCTGCTGGACTGGAGGCTAGGTATCGATATCATCGTCAACGAGGCGTTGTGTTTTTCAAATTCGATGGCCCTGATCCACAAATTGTTCAGAACGAGAGAGGCTGCGTAATCGAATTTGTGGAACCGTTGCTTGGCGAGAAAATGGAACTTACCCCGGATTGGATAGTGCTTGATGAAATCTTAGGTCCTCCAATTGACCTTGATCCTTTGTTGAAAATGATTCCTTCGGCCCCTGCATTTGCTCCTTATTTACAACCGGAATCTACTAGATTTAATGGAGCAGAAACCCCCAAAGCAGGTGTTTACGCCGTCGGGCCTGCAAGAGGGGTTTTTGATAATGAATCCCTTAAAGCGGATATCGACGCTGTCATGGTATCCGTGCTGAAAACTTTGCCCGAATTGTCGAGGATTACTGAACGGGAAGCGGCTTTTGTAGATAAGACCAAATGTGCGTTTTGTCTGACATGTATTAGGTTGTGTCCTCACGGAGCTATAGGATTTCATTCTCGTCCTGAAGTAGATCCGCTGTCCTGTAAGATGTGCGGGATTTGCATATTAGAATGCCCCATGGGAGCCATTCAAACTCGATCAAATAATGCTGATGTTTTGGAAGTAGACTCCAATCTGTTCTCCAATGGCGCCAAAACCGGCGAATCGGGACGAATCAAGTTGCTTGTGTGCTCCCGTTCCGGGTTGCAAGCAGCGGGGAAAATTAATCAGACCTTACTGTCTGACGTTGAAATTTGCGCCCTTCCTTGCGCAGGGTCTTTAGACCCTAATTCCCTTTTGAAATTTTTTCTTGATGGAGCCGACGGGATAATAGTGGCTGGATGTTTCAAGGGCAACTGCGCATCTATTTATGGGTCAACCCTTGCGGAGGAAAGAGTCACGCAGACTTCCAAGACACTCAAACAAGCGGGTATAGATCCGGAAAGGCTTGAATTTATATATTTGGCGGGAAATACCCCTGGACGGATTGTGGAAGCAATTGCGCGATTGAAGAGTCGTACAGACAATTAGTAATAATTCCGGTTTCCAATTTTGAGTCAGGAAACGAGGTCATGACTAGAATCAATCTGAACGATTTAGACCCTGAATTTAAGCATAAGATAGCGGAACAACCCGGTGGAGAAGGTCTGAAAGCCTGTTTCGCGTGTAAGGCTTGCACCGCGGCTTGCCCTATTCAACCCCTGGATAAGCGTTATGATCCGCGAAAAATAATAAGGATGGCCCTCCTCGGGATGAAGAAGCAGGTCTTGGAAAGTGATTTCATATGGCTTTGTTCTTCCTGTTATGGTTGTCAGGAGGTATGTCCGCAAAATGTGCGCTTTACAGAAGTAATGTACGCAATTAAGAACTTAGCCGCCAGAGAAGCTTGTATACCTCCAGGCCTGACTGTGCAGCGATCCCTACTCAAAAGACACGGAAGGCTTTATGAAGTAGGCGACTTTGAAAATGACAAGCGTCTGAAGTTTGGGTTGCCTCCGATTGTCGAGCATCCTGAAGATTTTGAAGCTTTGTTACCGGATCAGTCTGTCAATAACACCCCAAATCATGGCGCTACAACATAGAATTTTTAGCTTATTTAGCAGGTAATTTTTTATGGAAGCCCTTTTGTATCTTGGCTGCACCGTTCCGGTAAGAAATTTGAATTATGAGGTTTCTGCAAGACTGACGGCAAAGGCCCTCGGTATAACTTTCCGGGATCTCGAGGAGTTTGGTTGTTGCGGGTTCCCTCTGAAATCTCTCAACGTTGAAGACACCTTGGTCACTGCTGCAAGGAACCTAGCGCTGGCAGAAAGAGAAGGCTTGGATATTTGCGCATTATGCAACGCGTGCGCCGGCACATTAAACGAGGTAGCGCATCAGGTAAGAACCAATCCAGAAACAAGAGAAAAAATCAACCAAAGGCTTAGACTTATCGGGCTTCATCTTGAAGGAAATGTCAGAGTCAGAAATTTCATGAGGCTACTCTGGGAAGAAGTTGGTGTCGAGGGAATCCGAAAAGCTATCGTCAGACCACTAGAAGGGATAATGTTGGCCCCTCATTATGGTTGCCATTATTTAAAACCTTCTGAGTTGAATGTTGGCTTTGATTCCCCTGAAACACCGAGAACACTTTCTGAAATGATATCCGCCACGGGTGCGACCGTGGTTAACTATCCATCACTCTTGGACTGTTGTGGAGGCGGTTTGTTAGGTTTTTCAGAAGAGATTGCCAATGCAATGGCGGCGCGAAAACTTGAAGATGTCTCGCAGTCCGGCGCTCATGCCTTGGTTTTAGTCTGTCCGTTTTGCAATGTTATGTATGAAGGACAACAGAAAAAAATCGCTAAATCAACTGGTCTTGACCTCAAGGCGCCTGTAGTTTACTATCCTCAAGTCTTGGGGCTGGCGCTCGGCATGACATCCGAACAGTTAGGTTTTAAACTTAACAGGATTAAATCGGCGACCCTTCTTAAAATTGTCGAGGGCTGATTTACGCAAATAATTTTTCTCATTCACTCACCCAATCTTTTCGGGATAGAGTTTGCGTCATACCTTTAGGAGATGAAAATGGAGTTCGAAGGCTATTTTTTCCCGGATGATCTTAAGTTCGAAAAGAACCATTATTGGGCTAGAATGGATGGCGATATAGTAATCACAGGAGCCGGTGAATTCATTTCGAAACAGGCCGGCGAGATCACTTTTGTCGATCTTCCTGAGGAAAGCGACGAATTAACCCAAGGCAAGCCGTACGGTTCTATTGAATCCGGGAAATGGGTAGGACGAATTTATGCGGTGGTATCCGGGGAAGTGCTTGAAGTAAACACTTTGCTCGAAGACGAGCCTGAAAAAATTAACTCTGATCCGTATGGAGAAGGTTGGATATGTAAAATCAAACCCTCCAACCTGACGGATGAATGGGATGCCCTCATGACAGTGGATGACTCTTTTGAGAATTTTGTCGGAGGAGAAATTAAAAAGGTTCAAGAACAGAAATGATACGTTATTATACTTATATAGATAAAGACAGTTCTAAATCTTCATTTTATAAGAACTTTGAACACTGATTTTCAATATCGTCGAACATTCGGAGAAAATTAATGGAAAAAGCGACTGAAACGGTTAAACGTGGCCACGCTCAAATGTTAAAGGGCGGAGTAATTATGGATGTAGTGACCCCGGAACACGCCCGTATAGCAGAAGATGCGGGAGCGTGCGCGGTCATGGCCTTAGAACGGGTTCCGGCTGACATAAGGGCTGATGGCGGTGTAGCCCGTATGAGTGACCCTGGTCTTATTCTTGAGATCATGGAATCCGTAACAATACCGGTTATGGCCAAGTGCCGAATAGGTCATTTTGTGGAGGCTCAAATATTAGAGGCCATTGGTGTCGATTATATTGACGAGAGTGAAGTCCTTACTCCTGCGGATGAGCAACATCACATAGACAAAACAAAATTCAAAGTCCCATTTGTATGTGGTTGTCGAAACCTGGGTGAGGCGCTGCGCAGAATAGCTGAAGGCGCGGCCATGATCAGGACAAAGGGCGAAGCTGGAACCGGCGATGTTGTTGAAGCCGTAAGACATGCGCGTTCGGTGATAGGAGAAATCCGGCGCATCAACTCGATGCGTCCAGACGAACTAGCTTCATACGCCAAAGAGATAGGAGCGCCCCTTGAGTTGGTGATAGAAACAGCCCAAAAAGGGAGAATGACGGTGGTTAATTTTGCCGCCGGTGGTGTGGCTACCCCGGCTGATGCGGCATTGATGATGCAGTTGGGTGTGGATGGTGTATTTGTAGGATCCGGCATCTTCAAGAGCGGTAATCCTGCTGCCCGTGCCAAAGCAATTGTAAAAGCCGTAACACACTACAATGATCCTAAAATATTAGCTGAGGTGAGCAAAGGGCTTGGTGAGGCAATGGTTGGTATAAGCGTTACCCAATTGCCCGAGGGGGAAAGACTGGCTGTTCGGGGATGGTAATTGATTTATGAAGATTGGTGTGTTGGCGTTACAAGGAGATTTTGAAGAACACTGTGTCTGCCTCAAACGCCTTGGAGTAGAAGCCTTTGAAATCAGGCTGCCGTCCCAGCTTCAGGAATTAGATGGTTTAATAATACCAGGTGGTGAAAGTACTACCATAGGTAAGCTTGCTACGGATTTCGACCTTGTAGACCCTATTCGCAATTTCGCAAGATCTTCACCCGTATGGGGAACCTGCGGTGGACTGGTTTTCATGGCTAGAGATGTTGGGACCGACCAACCAACTCTCGGCCTTATCGACATGGTTGTGGAAAGAAACGCTTTCGGCCGACAGGTCGAAAGTTTTGAAGAAGATCTTCAGATCACCGGTCTGCCTGGCGGTTCTTTCAGAGGCATTTTTATAAGGGCCCCGAGGGTCAAGCAAGTTGGATCCGGGGTTAGAATCATCTGCAAATTAAAAGATGGTTCAATTGTCGCAGTGCGTCAGGGTAAATTTCTTGCCACATCATTCCATCCTGAGTTGACTGACGATGATCGGGTTCATCATTACTTCCTTGATATAGTCTCACAAGAGAATTGATTGCCTGAAAAAATAGACCCTTAAGAGAAATATGCCCAAGTTCAAGACTGTTGTCGAATACGATGGGACAAATTATCACGGGTGGCAATTACAACCAAACGTCTCCACAATTCAGGGCGAAATCGAAAAGGCCCTGGAAAAGATTTTTCATACAAGAATCGTAGTTTATGGGGCGGGGCGCACAGACGCCGGGGTTCATGCCAGTGGTCAGGTCGCGCATTTGATTGCGCCTTGGAATCATTCAACGGAAAACCTGAAAAGGGCGTTTAACGCATTGCTCCCGGAAGACATCAGCATAAGAGATGTTTGTTTGGCGCCGGATGATTTCCACGCGAGACACTCTGCGGTTTCAAAAACTTATCAGTATCAAATACTTAATCAGGATATTCGATCCCCATTGAGGCGACTGTACAATTGGGAGGTGAGTCAACCTCTTGACTTGAGTAAACTTCAAGAAGCATCTGACTTGCTCGTTGGGGCTCATGATTTTGCGACATTTGGAACGCCTACTTCGGGAACTCCGTCAACGGTACGTGAGATCTTTGAAGCTGTTTGGGGAAAAACAGATGGGGGCGCAACCCTGATCTTCACAATCAGAGGATCCGGTTTTTTGCGTTTTATGGTTAGAGGCTTGGTTGGGACTCTTGTCAGGGTCGGTTCGGGTAAAATAACTGTTCCGGATTTTGGTAAGATTCTGGAATCTCGTGATCGATCAAAATCCGGGCCAGCGGCCCCGCCGCAGGGACTGAGCCTAATTTCGGTGGAATATGTCGCGTAGATAAGGCACCTAGTCTTCTGTTGGCTTAAGCCATATGTCCTAATCGAACGAAAAGATTTTTTCTTGTCCACTTGGAGGGGTAATAAATAATCGTAATGTCCTTGTTTAAGAAAGCAATATCCGTTAGTGTTCCTAATTCCTGTGTAATATTAACACATATTGTAGGCTACTAGGGAACAACAGCACTTTCTGGGCTAGCGGATCGTTTTCTCGCTACTCGAAAGAGAAAATCTTTTCCTGTCCTCCCGGCGGGGTTATAAACAACTGTAAACCATCCGGGCCAGTTGTCTGCAAATAATCGAGAAACATTTCGTGGCTGCCGGGGGTAAGTTCAACGCTACCCGTTTGACTGACAGGTTTGACCCCGCCGCCTTCCGCATTAACCACTATCTTTTTACCGATGATCAACCGAGCTGAGTCATCGCAAACGATTCTAAATTTATAAGTTCCAGATTCTTGATCAGATAGGGAAAACTTGACATAGAACCGAATACCGAACCATTCTTCACGCTTCGGAATCCCTGGGAATTCTCTGGTCCCCCTGTCTACGGGATAATCGATCGACTTGCTAAAGAACATACCAGCCGGAGATAGCTTGTTAAAATTAGGCATCTTTTTGGTGTTCGGGGGTATGAAATAGACAAACGCGGGTATAAGATTGAGCTTGCCGCTGTCAGCGGAAAAACCGGTCAGCGTTTGAGCGGGGGAGAAAAGTTCCTCAGTCTTGGTTGGTTGAGTTACAAATAACTCGAGTTTAGACTCGCCCTGAGGATGGAAATAATCCAACACAATCGGGTAGCTTCCCTGTTGTAAGAATGCCCATCCAATGGATCCCTGGGGTTCATTCTTTGATCCCTTGGGCAGTTCTACAATAGCGCTTTTCCCAATCGTAAGCCTGGCGAAATTGTCCGACAGGAGTCTAAAGGCGAAGATCCCGGCCCCGTCAACATTGAAGAACCCCTGGTACTTCAATCCAATCATATCCTTACGTCCGGGTATCCCTGGAAATCCTCCACCGGATATGTCCAATTGTGGAGCTATCAATCGGCCGATAGGACTAAGCTTATTAAAATCCGGACCTTCGGGATAATTTCCTTGTGGAACAAAATATATGTGACCCCATAATACGTCGTAAGGTTTTGCAGGCTCCTTCCAACCAGCCAGACCGTTGCTTATGGAAAAAATCTGTTCCTGGCCAATTGGTGGCTGGACGAAAAGTTTTAATAAAGGTGATCCTTTTGAATTGAAACTGTCCAGTATTATGGAATGCACTCCCTCGGCCAAATGGACAAAACCATCCTTGGAGGCCGTTTCATGAACGCCATCATTTTCAATCAGGGTTTTGTCGTCTATGTGCAGCCTTACGCCATCTTTAGATTGCACTCTCCAACGGAAGAGACCTTCTCCAGTCACAAGGAAAGTCCCTATAGCTCGCAAACCTATATTGTCGGCCTTTTCAGGTAAACCGGACGGTTCATTTTCCCCCTTGGCCGGATCAACACTAATATGATCCGTTGTAAGGACCTGAGACGGCCGAAAAGCGCTAAAATCAGGAAGCGATGCCACACCTTCAGGTAATTTGAACACGCTCACATTGAACCTAGCTTGAGTGGGCGATGCCTGTAGGGCCTGAGACAACTCGGCAGTCGATGGCTTGGATGAAGGAGTTTTTTCTGGTCCGGGGGTTTGGCGCGTCGGGCCTGACTGCGGAAGAATTTGCCTGGTTGGCGGACCCTGTTTCAAAGGTTGCGATTCCTGCGAAAAAACTGAGGGTCTAGACGTATCAACTGATTCTTCGTCTGATGTAATGGCAGGTCGTTCCCTGGGTGTCCGGGTATCTTTTTCAGCCCCAGTTTGAAGCTGTTGCTGAACGCCTGTTTCCGCCTGTTGAGCCTTTGGGCCGGATTCAACCTGAAAAGATTCGATTTGGTCAGGAGAAAAATTCAAAGGTACTTTTTGGCTGGACCCACTTTTTTTCTTTATTACCAGGTAGTCCTCGCCGAAACTAATATTGACGGTTAAGAAAGTTATTAGCGCAAATAACAGGGAAACGATTCGAAACTTTGATAGCTTCATCTGTCCACCTCATATCAGCAAGACAAAAGCGGAAAACTGGAAAACGAGTTTAATACAAAAAAGGTTCTAATCACATCTTAAGATTCTCAAGTCGAATGCCTCATTGTTTTTCTCTTGAATTAATCCCTAAGCGTTTGTGCAAATTGTTTGATGTCCTTGATGCGACACTGCGTCTATATTCGATTCCTGAGGCTCTGTGCATGTGTCATCACTGTCTTCTATAATTTCGAGATCTGACGTCCATGCACTGGGGTAACGATCCACGAATTGAACCTGGAACGGCAGATACTTCAAGTTTGTGACGACCTTTGTCAAATTTTCTGATGTTCCGAGGCCAATTAGTTCACGGGGACCTTCAGGGGTCACTGATTCCGATATTGCCACAGCAGAGAAATAACGAACGTTAAATGCGCCCTCTCTAAGTGGGTTGAAACCTGACGCGGCACCTTTTTTTTCCTTGTCACGAGCGACTGAATCGGTGTCGAAATCTCCTTTAGCCTCTGCATAAACCAAATTTGATTTGAAACGATAGACTGCCATAAGAGCTTGGGCCTGATCAAGAAAGCTCTTCCCAAAAAGAATTATGAGAATATTAAGCATGATATCCACTAAGGCTGTAAACATATAAATACGAAAAAAATCATCGTACGCGACGGAAAAACTCGGGTACTGCATCAATATTAATTGCAGAAATCCAACCAGACACATGACCGATCCAAGTGTTAGACTCAACAATGAAGCGACTCTATTGGAGGTCTTCACGTATTCCGGAAAACTTTCTATGAGTGATCCGATTACGGTTTCCCCGTCGGTCGATTTGGTTGGATTTGACCTCATCACTCGATTCGGCAGTCCTTTATAGGAGAAAATCTTTGATCCTTCTTCAATGATTGAGAAAAATACAGAAGGATGTCCCTTTCCCTCAACGATCATTGAATCCATTTCTCTGGCGGCCACTGGTTTTTTTAGCGGTATAAGCAACAGAGAAATAAACAATTTTAGTACACAGACAATGAACAATAGCTTATAGAATGGATAAGGGGATGGCAGTAGATAATTTGAGCCAAGTCCCAAAGAAGCCAAATAGTTGGGAGCGGACTCCAATACTTTGAAAAAGAAATGGATTACAATCCCTACCGCTACGGCTTTCCAAATGAATTTCATGTTCCATTTGATGATGTGGCCCGGTATTTGGGATATGTATCTCGCGTTGGACCAGACCCTCCCAAGGACATAAAAAATTATCGAAGGAGCCGAATCATAAGTTGTGATCTTGCCTTCACGCAGTCCCTCGGTAACTTCATTTAATCTATAAAACTCCCTGGGGTTCTGGAAAGTCAATCTCAGCCTGAAAATTCGCTTAAGGCCTCCGAATAGCCAATTCAATCCAACAATCACACCAGCGCACGCGGCAACAGTTGTAATAAAGACCCCAAACATGAACGGGACATAATTTAATAGGAATTCATTTAATTGGTCGGGTAGCCTGAGTGGGAAAAATTCCTTCAATTCGTATAGCCTGGTCACGGCTCCCAATGTAATAAAAGAGCCTAGAGCAGCGACGACTATGCCATACAACAGGGTATGGTTAGGAATCTTGACTGAAGCGTTAGACCTTCTCAATTTTAACGAGAACATAGGTTACCCCATCGTAAAATCTGAGAAAATCTAGTAACAAAGATAATATGTCATGTCAAATGAAAATGATATACATAAAGGTTAATGCTATATATTATCTCTGTGTGTTAAAGAAGAGCTACTAGCGCTTTGGAATAAAATTAAGAATGGCGATTTGATTGAGAAAAATAACAAAAGACTGGTAATGTCAGAATGTTAGAGAAATCCACTTGTAAAGCTTAGACTTTATTTATTTTGACCCTCACAGGCAACTGGCCCGAGAACATCTCAGTGTTTATACCGGCGCCCCTAGTTCTGTCCGACTTAGACTTCAAGGTGTCAATAGTATTTACGATTGCTCCAGATCCTTTGTAACCGAAGCCTTTTGCGATAGCCACGATTCCTGGACGTATCCCCGGCGCGACTTGAGCTTTTATGTGAGTTGTAACCTTTCCATCAGTTGTTTGAACAATTAACTCATCGCCCTGTTTAATTTTTCTCTTCGTAGCGTCTCGTGGATTTATAATTAGTTTATTTTCAGGTAAGGTTTCAAGTAACCACGAATTGATACCGGATCGAGGGGATCGATGAAAAGGCAACGTATAAGCCACCAATATTAAATCTTCTTCCGATTCTTTTTTCTCCGATGAGAAGTTAATTAGCCATGTTTTTCGAGCTTTTGCCTTGGTATCTATGGATTGGCTCGAAACAATTTTTTTGTCAGAAACTGGGAATATGCCTCCACGGTCTAATATTTCGGAGACCTGACGCCTTGAATCTTGACCAATGCCCTCGTATTGCTTGTCAATATAAGTTGCAGCGATTGAAAATGCCTTTTGATAGAACTGCCACGAGTTGGGTAATTTACCCTGTTGGTCCGGGATAAATTGCGGTAACCCAACTGAAGCTCCGAGTCGAATCAGGATATCTTCCATGATCACATTATCGGGTAAAACAGGGAAGTAATGACCGGATTCAGAATCAATACCACCAACAACCGGAGATCTGACCCCGAACCCAGGTTTGTCACAAGACGGCGGTAATGAGCAAATGTCCCATCTCTCCAGATACGTTGTGTCAGGGAGAATGTAATCTGAAAAGGCTCCTGTCTCGGTGATAGTCCGATCAATTGTTATAAATAACGGATTTGCCGCTCTGTCAGAAAGCGTATCAGGTGTTGTTTGAGGTTCGTAATAAACCGGATCTGCCTCCCACATAATAAGAGCGCGATTCTTTGGGGGCAGCGGTATGGGATCTAACTTAAGAGAATCCGGACCCAGGAACGAAGTCTTCAAATGTTCAAAGACCCCTTGCTTCCGGCTCAATAAACCACCCGACCATGGGGTCGATCCAACCAATGAATTAAGTGTCAGGATTAATCGAGCGGTATTTTCACCATCAGGCTGTCCTAAAATACTATTTCCACAGAGCGCTGCGGATTTTGGGCCGGCTTTAACCAACATATCAGCTATCTTGAATATGATCCCCGATTCAATTCCACAAGATGAGGCGAGTTCCTGAAATGAATATTTTTCGGTAAGTTTTTTTAGTTCATCATCGCGCTGTTTCAAAGATTCTGAATATTTCTCAAAAAGGGCCTTTGCGATGGCTAAGGCTAATTTATCGTCTGTTCCAGGAATAATGGGAACCCAATGGTCAGCTTTGGACGCAGAAGTCGAAAGTCGTGGATCCACCACTACCCAAGACATACATGGCGATTTTAATCGCGCATTCGCTATTTCGCGAGCGATTGACACTAATGGTTCACCGGAATCTAGTGGTGTCAAACCAAAAGTCAGCAAAAATTCTGCCTTTCGGTAATCGGCATCCAATAAACCAAGTCCAGGTCCAAAAACCGATTCAGCGACTAAAGAAGCTCTGTGATCTAAGATCACATCACTAGAACGTGCGAGAGTCGCCCCGGGGAAACATGAAAAAAATCTTTCCACAAAGGTAAGCGCTCCCCAGTCAATTCTACCGGCTAATAGTGTGGGCCCAGATCCGGACGCTTTGATTGTTCTAAGGCCCTCAACGTCGCCCTCTCCAAAAAGATTGCCGCCTTGAACTATTTCATGAATGGCCTGATCCCATGAAACTGCCTTCCATTTCCCTGATCCCCTCGGACCGATGCGTTTAAGTGGCTTAAGGATTCTGAAGGGATCATACAGAGTTTGTATGCCGCTAGATCCGATAGCGCAAATGGACGCCCCGACTTTGCACGCCAGCTCCAGCGGTGTGTCAAAAGCTAGAGGCTCTCCCTTAGAAACCGGATGAAATGGATTCCCGCCTATTTTTACAAGTTTTCCCTGGGCTATCCGACAGCTAATGCCGCAGGCTCCCGAGCAAAGGGCGCAAACAGTATATTTATTTCCGATTCCCGGCAATGTTTCTATAGGATCGACTGCCGGAGCGCCTTCGATGTATTCAGGCACGTCTGCTTGTTTTTCAAACAAGGAACAACCGGCGAACAGAGACGCCCCTCCCATTAAGGAAGCAATTCTTAGAAAGTCTCTACGTGTTAATTTAGACATATTAGCTTTTTACAGGTAAGCCTCTAACTCAAAGGGATATCAAAACCGATGAAAACAACTGAGTATCTCATCAAGAAAACACCGCAAATTATCAATATCGAGGCAAAGGACAGCCACATCTTATTGTTTCCGGTTTTTGGGTAAACGAGTATTGCCAAGGGGAAAAGCATTCCAGCAACGATTTCTCCCCATAGGTAAAATGTTTCATGCAACGCCAACAATATGGATGCATGTCCATCCGCATTTGATACCAAAAGAGTTAGCCAAAAACTTCCTGTCCAAAATAGATCGGTAAGCAAGATACCAATCATCATAATACGGAGGCTCTTGTATAAATCCTCCTCCAATTTTTCAGTCCGGAATCGATCCATAATGAGAGCGACAATTACAAGAAGGGCTATACCAGACAAGAGAGCGGAAGTAAGAAAAAAGCCGGGCATTAACGCTGAATGCCACCATGCCCGGGCTCTAACCAACGCGAAAGCGAACCCTGTATACGCATGTACGAAAATAGCCAGAGGCACTGTTATCGTCCCAATAATTCGGGTTATACGATCGTTTTTCACATATATAAAATAGATGTAGATAAGATTCGCAATTGGGTACAGGGTCAACAACCATGACCCGTAAGATAGGGCGGATGTAGGATTGAAATATTCCGGAACCAGGGTATGCCAGAATCGCAACGGTTGCCGAAGATCCAAAATCAGACAGGCCGGTGCCAGCAATAGCAGAAAAAAAGAAATAATCGCCGCAGGCAGTGCCATCGGTTTGAAACGTTTGATCCTGAAAACTGTTGATAGTGTTGAAAGAATGAACGAACCAGCACTAAGCCCCGTAAAATAAAAATATAGAGGAATCAAAACCTTCCAGGGAATTTCGTGAGGCACGTTGTAAAGAACGGTAGATTCCATTTGTTTATTTCTATTCCTGTTTTTCCCAGTAAGAAGCTTCGGGGCTCGGGATACTTTTCCGATAATCGATAATAGCCTCTTTGAAATTTTCCGAAAACGAGATTCTTCCTTTTAAGGAGTGTTCAGCCTGAATGTAATAGACCTTGGGTTTCGTTCCTAATTCGGATTTTATGACCGAGGTAGGGATAGTCGCTAGAACATGGTAGATTTCAGACGAAGAATCGTCGATATCTCCAAAAATCAAGGCTCCTGAGACACAAGCCTCTACACAGGCAGGCTGGAGACCGTTATCAATTCGGGTGACACAGAAATCGCACTTATCGGCTGTATTCCTGAAGGGGTTAAAGAATCTGGCGTCATAAGGACAAGCTGAGATACACATTCCACAACCGATGCACTTTCCGTAATACATCACGATAACACCATCTTCAGGTCTCCTGACCGTGGCTTGCACCGGACAAACCTGAACACAGGGTGGAGAGTCGCATTGGTTACAGAGTCTTCTCAGAAACATATTGCTAACGCTGGGGAAATCCCCTTTTTGGATTCCTTTAACCCAAGATCGCCAATAGCCCAGAGGTACATTGTTTTCGCTTTTGCAGGCGACTGTGCAGCTATGACAACCGATGCAGCGCCTCTGATCAACAACCATACCCCAGCGTTTAGGTTTCTCCTGACTCATGACGCAACCGCCATCCCCCGATTTAGCGTCAGGACCTGTTTTTGCAGTATCAATTTTGTCTCTTATTTCAGTTCCACTCATAAGTTTATTTTTCTAACTAATTAGATAAGCAATTCATTTAACTCTATGGCAACCCAAACATTCAAATCGACTAAAAGACTCCTTGCCGTCATGGCAGGCGCCTGTGGCGCACGTAGCGCATGCTCTAGGAACCCCGTATTTCACCATAGACTTTTCATCTTCCTCTAACGTTCCGGGCACGAAAAGGGTTGACTCCTCTTTCCCTATGTGGACCTTTAGAGGTGGGGAATCCTTTAACGCCCTTAAGATAAAAGTGCCGTATTGTTGGGAAGCAAACAACTTGTCATGACAGGTTTTACAATCCTTGTATTTTCCGTTCTTGAACCACATGTGCGTATAATGTTTGAAAACCACCTGCCCGGGGGAACCATAGGCTGGATATGAAATGTTTCCACCACCAAAAACACCTGATAACGTCAAAAACCCTAATAAGACACCGGCCCCTATCAACAATACAAGCATGATCCCGCAATAGACCGCCTGACGCCCCCAATAGGACTCAGGATCTTTGAGTTTTGCGAGATAGCCCAAAAGACCTGACAGGTTACCCTTTTTTTTTGACAAATCAGATATCATGAAATGCTTATCTTAAGGACCCTATATATGTTGTGGTCAATTGACGCTTTTTCACTTCAGGGTTCGTATAATCCGGCAAGACCATTGGGGAAACCCTATCCGTTATGATTCCGGAGGCTTCAAGTTCCTTGTGGTACTGACGAACATGCTCAACACTGATTTTCCCTACATCTTTTCTCTCAACAGCGAACTTACCGGCTGATTCACCAGCCAATCTCCCGAAGACCGTAATATCCAGAAGAGAATTACCCATCAATCGGTTCGCTCCGTGGACGCCTCCACCTACTTCACCAGCCACAAAAAAACCTGGCACTTTAGTTGATCCGTCTGATTTATATTCCAATCCCCCATTTTGGTAGTGCAGTGTGGGGTAGATCAACATAGGCACTTTGGAAATGTCTATTCCATGGCGTTTGAAGAGAATGAATTTAGCCGGGAATTCCCGTTCTACTGTCCCTTCTCCTTCGAGGAGGTCAATCATAGGGGAATCAAGCCATACTCCAAATTTACCTGCCTGTCCTGGGACCGGTATCCCTTTACCTACTTTTTCACACTCACGAATAATACTTGAGGATTCGATGTCTCGCGGCTCACGTTCGAAAACAAACTGTTCACCATCTGTATTGACGAGGTTTGCGCCTGCGCCCCTTACTTTCTCCGTAATTAGCAAGCCTTCAACCTGTTCAGGGAATACTGCGCCGGTCGGATGATATTGAGTCGCGTGTAAGAATCTCACGCCAACGCCGATACGGTATCCGATAACCAGCCCATCGCCAGTCGCTCCGTAATGGTTAGTGGTCATGAATTTTTGCATGTGAAGGCGACCGGATCCACCGGTAGCCATAACTACAGCTTTAGCCTTGACTAGAAAATACTCTTCAGTCTCAAGGTTGTAGAGCACTGCCCCGGAACAAGTCCCCTGATCGTCGAGAAGCAACTCCACTGCAGGAGAAAATTCAAGAACCCCTATGTTTTTGACTCTGTTTCTGGCTTCATCCCTTAGAGTCCTCATTATTTCAGCGCCGGTGATGTCGCCTGCGTAATGCATCCTCTTGCGACACGTCCCTGCCCCGTGGAGTGTGAACAAACTCCCACTAGGCCATTTGTTGAACATGCAACCCAGGTTTTCCAACCAGCCTATTGCCTTTGGGGCTTCTGACACCATGGTTTTTACGAGGAGTGGGTCATTTTCAAAGTGACCACCCCCAATTACGTCAAGATAATGGTAGTAAGGAGAATCCTTCCAACTCTTGGTTGCGGCCTGAATTCCGCCTTCAGCCATCATAGTGTTAGCGTCGCCATGCCGTAGTTTGGTCGCGATGATAACTTGCGCGCCTTTTTCTTCGGCCAATAGAGCGGCCGCTGTTCCTGCGCCGCCGCCTCCGATAACCAAAACATCAGTTTCGTAATGAACTTCGTTCAAGTCTATCTTGTCGGGGTCTATCCGGCTCCTAGCTTCAAACTGATCAGCTATTTCCTGAGCTACGGAATAGCCCTTACTTGGGCCGATCTTGAGTTCGCGGAGCGCTCCGGGTCTATAATCCGGATGATATTTCTCGAGTCTGGCCTTGCGCTGATCCAAAGTGAGGGCCGGAAACTCTTCACCGGCTTTTTTACGAGCAACTCGCTCGGGTCTAGTTTTGTCAACTCTCTTTATGAGTTCAAGTAAATCTGACGTATATCCCATGGTCGCCTCCATCAAAAAAGGCTGAGTGTTTCAAAAATTAATTACAAAAAAGCTTTGTCAGTAGGGGCCCAATCTTCGGGAGCTGTGTGAGGCTCCATCTCGCGTTCAACATAGAGCTTCCTAAGTGTTTGAAGGTCCGAGTTAACTAACTTGTTTAATGGATCTTCATAACGACCTGAATTGATCCGTTCGATCATTTCACGCAAGTGTTCGGCCCGGGGGTTAATGTGTTTCCCTGTTATTCTTCTACACATTATTCCGATATTGTACTGGCCCAGTTCAGCCGGGCAACGGGCCGCACATATTCCGCACATAACACAAGACATCGATATTTCAGCGGCTTGTTCAATATCACCTCGTAGCGCAGCAGAAATGTATTCCATAACAGGTATTTCCATGGGACACGATTTCGTGCATGTGTTGCATCCCATACATTTAGCCAGTTCCGGATAATATTTTAGGATTGTCTGCGCATCAGGTTTCAGTTCATCTATGTCGTAAACGGCACGGTTAGCCGGAAAGAACGGGATCATCGTGAGGTACATATTAGGCTGGACTACTGTCTGGCACGCAAGCCCTACATTAATCTTGGCGCTTCCCGGTAGCCTGTACACTGTCGCACAAGCCCCACAAATGCCGCCTCGGCAACCGCAACCTCTAATCAACTGATACCCGGCATATTCAAAAGCCTTCTGAATAGTCAGAGTGCTGGGTACATCATATTTCTTGCCCATTATGAAAATAGGGACCAAATCGGTTCGAACAGAACCTTCATACGAAGCGCCGGTCTGTTCCTTTGACTGTTGAGCGACCGCGGACATCTTCCAAATCCTTTCTAAATACTTACGCTCGACTTGTAACAAAAATCATCGCGCCAGAAAAACACCTATGACGATTCCCATGATGAGAGCAATCAAACCCATGAAGTAATTGTCAAGTGAAGTGATTTTTGGCGCGGGTTGGATTGTCTCAGGCACTACTTCGTCAACAATGTAATCCTTATAGGCGGTATCAACCTGGGGACACGCGAGAACACAGGAATAGCATTGCTCACAATCTTCGCCTACACATGATTCAAGTGCGAATGAAGTTCGCTGAGCAGTTTTATCAAAACGCTTTGGGTCCTTTCGCAATACCGGACAAGAATCAATGCAATTACCGCACGCCAGGCAACCTTTATCTCCCGTAACATCAGAGTCTTCGTCTGATATATATAATCTGTGATATGGCTCCATCCCCTTGGAAAGCAACCGGAAACGAGCTACCGGAGGTTCCTTGGTGTTCAGGATCATGTCAGCTACGTCACGATTCATTTTTTCTTTTGACTTATCTATTACTGTTGGCATGTCCGCCGCTCCAATTCATTGTGGAATTGGGGAAATTTAATTCTAATCGATTGTTAGGGTTACCATAACTTCTGTCTATTTTGTCGGAACTCGCAGTCGAGGTTTTAACTGTCTCCGAGTATCGATCAGGTGATATGAATTCCTGAGAAATTCTAGAGGCTATTGTTTTCTTGTTGCGGTCTTTCAGGTAGCGTTCGAAATATTCCGGGGTCATTACCGGATGACACTTTACGCAATTCTTATAGTCATCACCCTCTCGACAGTCGGATAGGAATATCTTGGTTTTATAGTGAATTTTCCCATTATGGCAACGTCTGCAACTTTTCTCGGACGGTATTGCGACCATCCATCTCGGATTCCTAACCAGATCATTCCAGGCGTTCTTACGAGAATCGATGAATTGGGAGTCGCTTAAAGGCATGAGTCGACCCTTTTGATAATCATGCGATGCGAACACGTGACAGGAATCACACGCGAGATGATTCACTTCCGAATAATTGACTTCTTTGTCGGCTTTATTTTCTTCTATCTCTTTAAAACGTTCGTGACATTTTGAACACGTGTTGTCTCGAGCCACAACATGTTTGCGGTGATCCATTACAAGTCCGATTTCTTTAAGGCCTTTCGGTAAATCTTTCAAATAAACGGTTTTCCTGTAAATGGCAGCGAAATGGCAATATTGACAATTAGCGCTCGGTATTCGCGTTCGATAAAATAACCCGGTAGTCTGATTTTGTCGCGGGTCAATCTGAGGAACGAGATAGGTTACAGCGTGAAGTAATGCTCGTCCCCTCGATAATATCGTGTTTTGAGGACTTCCTTCGATATGACAATCCGCGCATGCGATCAATTCATGAGAAAAACCTTTATTCTGGTCTTTCAACTGATGAGTCATCCACTGCGCATATTCAGCCTGTCGTTGATGACAGGCTTTACACGAAAAGCTTCGAATGGAAACCTCGCCTAATGTGAAAGCAAGGGCCACGATTAGAAGGCCAAGAAATAAGTATCCGTAACCACCACGCATCACGCGGTTTCTCTTTCATTTCCGGTATGTGCTGAGCGTTTCTTTTCACGGGCTGCCTGGAAAGCCGCGGAAATAACCATAGGACCGGAGTTTCCAATCGGGCATTTCGCAGCGCAACGACCGCATCCTACGCAATACTTGGACAATTCCATAACCCGTTCATAATTGCCCAATCTTGTTAGAAGCACTAAACCCATAGGCATTTGGACGCCCTCTACCTCTTTTATAGGGCAAACTCCTACACAAGACGCACAATTGTAACAGTTTATGGAACGCCCTGTTCCAGGGGTTAACATGGATTGAAACGTGTATTCAAAAACCATGAACACTGCGAATAAAATGGCCAAAGCGTTTAAGGTCACTTGATTAGGGGACTGTCCTATGAACCAATTCAGGAAAAAATTTGAGAACCAATCATACCGGGGAAAATCCGGGATCCCTTTTGACAGAGCGTCTTGGATTGCATTAACGTACCCTGTGAGTGTGTCCGTGGCGCCTCGCAGCATCTCAGTGTCTTCAGGTATAAAAAGGCGTCCATTTTCCAGCAAATGCTTCTTGAAAGATGCTACTTCATTATCCTGCACAGAAATCAGGTCTGGATATTCCAATGTCTCCAAACTTGTGACCCGATGGTCCTTAACTTTTATTTGTACTTTGATCGGCCCGCGGTACCCTTGACTTTCACCGATATACTTACCGTCCTTAACTTGATAAATTCCATCACCCCATGGGCTCATGCCAGATCTAAGCTGATCCACATTTTTCACATTTACAAACGTCACGACATATCCAGCCAAGACAAAAAGAACGAATCCAAGGAGATAAAAAAATTTGTGACTCCGGTTCGATCGGTACTCAGTCCACCAAATGGAGCCTATCGCTAATAATATCGTCACCAACAAAATAAAACGGCTTGAAGGAAAGAGCGCGGCCACAACAAGCGCATAAATGACGAGACGAACTCCTCTGGTCCTTAACACGCTCCACAAGGTGTTCAGTGGGTTATGAAACAGCTTTGACGACGTCATCTATAAATTCCTTACCAATTAAACCTTGCTCAAGACCTTGCGCCAAAGATTCCTGGGGAACAGTTCCCGCAACAATAGCCTGTTTTGTTTCCTGTTGCATAACTTCAAACATTTTGGGAAGCGGCAAATATTGGACACAATAACTTTGACAGTTGCCACACCTGATACACTTCAGACCGCCATTACGAATGAACCGATTATAATCAAGCACTCTGCCTGCTACCACGAGTTCAGCTTGTAACGATATTCCTACCGGACACCTGTCCTGAGTCGCGTAACATGCTCTACATTCATAACAATAAATCGTCGCCGGATTTCCACGGAGAAGAGGTTTAATAACAGTCGCAAGTAAAGCGGACACTATACCGAATAGGGCTACTCTATCCAGATTGAGAGTCCAACCCCTGTCCTTTAGATTGCTGAAAAACTGGTACCGATGGATACCCGGCAATACCAAGGGTTGACTCGCATCTGAACGTTTTACGCCTATTTTTGGAGGCCCTTCCCTGTCCGACATAAAGAATTCCTATTCTTCCAATCGTCCTATTTAGTGCGGCAGCATCGCCGACATTAATAAACCCGCTATGAGTCCGCCTAATGCGCCCTGAAACAACTCTTTCGGCGAGTTCATATCCAACGCCCAGGCAATAATCAAGCCGGACAAAACACCTACAAACGCAAAGATAATCCACAGCAACACTTAAAATCACTCACTCTCAGATGGTGCCCACGTTGGTCCACACCGATTAACCCAACATTTGTCAAGCTCATGCACGAACCAATTCCCAATCATATTGTTGGTCCTGCAAGTGTGGCGGTAAGTCTCTTGGATAAAGTCTTTGGGACCATGAGACCGATTAAGGCAGCGGCGATGACTCCACCTAAAGCTCCCTGGAAAATTTTAGTAATGTCAATTTCGAACAGAGCGAAAGCCAGAATGCCGCCTCCCAATCCGCCACTAAACAAAAAACCGAACAATTGAACCAAGAAATTACGGGATGCGCTGGGGTTGAAAATTCGAGATCCCAAGAATATGAAGATCACGTTAACTCCAGCGATAGCTAACGCAAATGAACCTATCATTAATATATCACGGACAAATCTAGGATCAGATGGTTGAAATACGGACAAATTCAAGAACTTCATAAATATTGCCGCCATAGGGGCCATAACCGCCATTGAGGCGAACGTGTAAGCTCCTTTGATAAAACCGGTTTCAGCTCGCATTGTTCCCTCTCCCATCATACCGCCGCCACCTAGAGGGGAAGGTCCGCAAGACGTTGTGGCGTTAATTATGTACGCTGCCATGACAATCGCCAATTGGGACCAGCTAAGGAAATCAAACTGTGCCGGGCCGAACAAGTACAAAGTTGGAACTAAAGCGGCTGTAAGTATTCGAGCGCACGAAAGAGGAAGAATCGTCTGAAACTGAACAAATATGGCTAACATGCCGGCCACGCCAAGCGCTTTAATGGCAACAAGACTGTTTAATATTGAAGCGAGGGCGGTGAATCCTCCTGTCGCCGCCAGCGCTCCCGCGGCCAAGAAACCTGCTGCCATGGCTGTCACCGGCAAAAGAATGATACCTTCAAGCAGATCATTCAGGTGAATTCGGCAGATCAGGATCATAAGAAGAGCGCCCGCTACCAAAACCGATTGTACCGGCATCTTACCAAGTGGTTGAAATATCGCTATCAGTAGAGAAACGACAAATATTGCAAGGGCAATGAACCCCTTAACCGGGGCCTTCACCTGGACATCCGAACGATTTTGCATATTAAAACCCGGAGGGGTTTCTCTCAGAGCAACATCATTCGGATAAAGCTTCTGGCTCACGAACTTCAGGAATAAAGCCACGATCGCGGTTCCTAGCATCAACGCGAAGGCCTGAGGCGCCCTGAGGATTCCGTCGGACGCGGTAGGAAAAAAGCTCCCGAGAAATCCTTCGGCGATCTGGCCAACCCCGCCAATGGGGGATGGGCCGCAGGATCCCATGGAGTTTCGTGTGAAAGCCCCTATTAAAACTATCAGTTGAGATTTGGTAAGTATTCCCATCCCGCCTTCGAAACCGAAGGTGAAAAGCAAAGGAAGTAACGCCGCTGCCAAGATACGACCGCAAGGCAGTGACGATATGACGGGGAGGTTAATTAGTATAACGAGAGTTCCAACCAACCCGATGGGACTCCGCCTCAAATAGCCCAATAGCTCTTTCAGGGCTTCGAATCCACCGGAAGCCTTCAGCCCACCGGCGAGGAACAGCCCGGTGAGCAAAGCTGTTATGGGATGTAAAATGATTCCGCCCAGGAACTCATTCGGAAGCAACGCGACAGCATCCCAGCCATACGCGATGTATTTGAACACGCCACCGACTATTAAGCACAACACGGTAGATAGCACGAGCACTGTCTGAACAGGAGTTCTAATGTAACCGAAAAGAGTCAGCAGCATTAGGCCGACAAAAATTGAAAGAGTAATGTATCCCAAGAACTCCAAAAAAGAATCTCCGTTATGCTACTGTTTCATAAATCCGTGTCCAAATCACAGGCCAAGTGAAACATTATCTGCACCCTCCAAGCTGCCCCGAGAGAGCGCATTGTTTCCTTGATCTGAACCAGACAGGATCTATTACATAGCCATTTGATGAATTGAAGACCTTTACTTCCGAACCGACGTCGATTTTACCGAGACAAGCCGAGCAAGAAGTTAATGTGGCTGTAATTTCCCTTCCCGAGTTGAGTTTGACAATCGCGGTTTTGATCTCCCCAAGGAAATTTTGAGGCGAGGAATTTTCTACGGATATGACAATTCCTCTGACAGAGCGTCTGGCCCTATATATTTCAGCCAGAATGAATACAGCTATCAGAAAAAACAAGGTTATTTGTTCTATGTCTATCATCTATGAACCAAGGTCAGTAGAATTACCGTCATGAGTTAGACGTATTCAACTTAATTATGGCCCCTTTGCCGGTGTCGGCTACATAAACTGAGCCATCCTTAACAGCCAAACCCGTCGGTGTTTTAAAAAGAGGAGCCCCGGAATTGTCCGATGCCCAAATACTGATCAGTTTTCCACTAAAATCAAACTTTTGAATCCTGTGGTTACCTGTATCCGCTACAAGTACTGAGCCGTCAGAGTCCAAGACCATGCCCTGCGGAGCGTTTAACATGCCTGGGCTACTTCCATCTCCTGCAAAACTCCTTTTGAAGTTTCCATTTTTGTCGAAAAGTTTTACCAACCCATGCTTACTGTCGAGCACCAAAATTTCCCCATCAGGGGTCGCCTGGCAGGCGGCAGGCAATCTGAACTGATCGTTTCCGTCCCCCAGTTCGCCTATGACCGAGACCAATTGAAAAGATTCGAAAATTTGGATCCGATGATTTCTTGTATCGGCCACGAGCATATTGTTTTTACGGTCTATACATATGCCTTGCGGGGTAGCGAACAGCCCACCGATTGATCCAATGGCTCCAACTATTTTAAAGAGGCGCCCTGATATGTCGAAAACTTGAACTCGGCAATTATTGGAATCAACAACATAAATAAAATTATTGGAATCTGTTGCGATGCCCTTTGGATAATTGAAACTGCCAGGTATGGACCCCGGCCGACCAAACATATTCGAAACAGTCATGGAATCATCTAGACGCCATACCCGATAAAGTGACGGATCTGTGACGAGTAGACTGCCTGTGGAATCAAACGCCAAAGAGAAGGGGGTCTTGGGGACGTCACTTTGAACCCGACTAAAGAACGGCCCAAAACTTGTTTCTTTCTTCTTGGAAAGCGCTTTTGACGTTCCGCATGGAAGAATAGATATAGCCCCGGCTACCCCTAAAGATTTGATGAAATCACGCCTCTTCATGGCGTTATATAAACTCCCGGATTCCCGGCGCTGTTACGATCCAGCGACGAATAATCCCCCTCCAGTCTGATTCTTGTCCGAATTAATTTTCCCCAATACTAATACCCCACAAGGGGTGAGTCAAGAAACAC
>JAPLJJ010000200.1 GCA_026388665.1 Deltaproteobacteria bacterium | reverse complement strand
TTCTTGCCGGCGTTTATTGGATCATCTCCGATTCAGGTCAGGTGGAGGGGCCTGTCACGACAATAATTCCGTTTGAAATTTCTCACGCTTTGTGCTCAGCTAAACGGATTAAAGACAGAACCAATTATCGGGTATCACTCAGTCCGGCATACGTGTGACCCGACCATCAGGAGGAATGTCATGAAAAAGTCTATAGGAGCGAAAACCCTTCTCTATCCTACCCCAGTTTTGATCGTGGGTACGTACGACAAGACTGGCAAGCCCAACGTCATGACCGTAGCCTGGGGCGGGATTTGCTGCTCCGCTCCACCCTGCGTCTCCATATCAGTTCGCGAGGCCACCTACACTTACGGCAATCTCATGGAGCAGAAAGCCTTTACGATAAGCATTCCCTCGGAGGATTACGTGAAGCAGGCTGATTTCATCGGTATAGCCTCCGGGAAGGATACCGACAAATTTGTGGCGACTGGACTCACACCGGTGAAAAGCGACGTGGTGTACGCTCCATATGTTGCCGAATTTCCATTGGCACTGGAGTGTAAGGTAATCCATACCCACAAGATTGGCATCCACACACAATTCATAGGTGAAATTCTAGACATAAAAGCAGACGAGGCGGTTGTAGGACAAAATGGCCCTGATATCGAGAAGATCAAGCCGTTCATGTGGGCGCCTGACTCTTCCCGAGGTTATTACGGGGTCGGTCAGCATCTTGGCAAAGCGTTCTCGATAGGAAGGAACCTCAAATAGCCTTTCCATGAGAGCGTGGGGGCTCGAGAACGGTGATGAACCGACTCGAAGTTCTCCGAAATGGCACGACTGCCGCCTAATTTGGGATGATCTAGACTCATGTTCCGGATCGGGCGTAGCTTCAGACTTTCAACCGTATCTAACCAAACTTTTTGTTAAACTCAGATGGAGTGACGTCGTTTGAATGCGAGTCTTCCAGAACAGATTCGCCATAGTGCCGAACAAGGCGCAGTGAACGAAGCATTAAGTCCCCAGAATGTCTTAGGTTAGGACCGAGGAAAACATGCCGAATCGGCTACTTGCCAGACCCCCTTTATCCTCCCATCGGTGTCTACACCCCAAACATGAGCAAATCGCACGAGAGTTGGAACATCTTTCTCCTTTGCTCTTACTCGATAATAACCAAGGGCCACAACAACATCTCCGCTATCCAAAAAGGCTTGCGGATAAGCGCCAAATGTATGAACCTGAGCGAGTAGTTTCTGGTAGAAGCTCCCGAATACTCCCGACATACCCTTGTATATTCCCCCTTCGGGAAATCCTGGCGTCACATCCCATATCGGTTCATCTATCAGCAAATTGCTTAATGCGGTTAGATCTCTGGCTTTCAAAGCCGAGTATATGGCCTTTACGTTTCGCACATTTGACGTATCGCTCCGGCTTGTCATGGATAGAACATGAATTAAGTCAGTCATGCCGCTGCCCTTTCATTAATTAGTCGAAATAAGTTCCGCTCAATCTGACAATTATATCGCTTGTTGAATAAATTCATCGAGATGGTATTCGCTTTGGAATCAGCATTGGCACTTCGGTCTGATATACCCGATAATCATCACCAAATAGCTTCACGAGATCTCGTTCCTCAAGAATTGTCCCAACTATTATCCATGTGGTCCACAAAAGATTAAATAGCAAGCGGTCGGCCGTAAGATCCGGACAAGACCAAATCATCAAGATGCAGAATAAATACATCGGGTGCCGTACCCACCGATATGCGCCACGGACCCTTAAACGACTCGACGTAGCTGTAGCGCCTTTGATACCCTGGAGAATTCGATCGAGTCCGAATAGGTCGAACGAACCCAGAGATCGGATTCCCCAGATTAAACCAAAAACAGACATGACGTATACTGCCCTAAGTATCCAACGAAGATCATCGTGTGCAGAAGCGAGTGTGTAGCTCGATTTCTGCCAGAACACTATGAGCAGTAGTAGTGCAATGCTAGAGGATATCGTGAACAAAGCGCCCTGGTAATTCTTTTTTATAAATTGGGCCGACCAGCGTTCAAACGATTTTCTGATCATCCCACTGTGTTGAATGAAAAAGCCGATCGAAAGAAATGAATTCAACAAAAGCGCCGTAGATTCTCCGACCTCTAGTTTAAGCATATTCAGAGAGCCTCTGAAGGTAAAAACCATCATAGCAATCAGCGACACGCTTCCCAGGAAACGGGTAAATATAATCAAGAAGTAATCGGACATAGTGGATGGCGCCTTATTTCCCTCAGGAGCAGAGAGCAGATTGACCATAAAGTCTCTTGCAAAAGTATATTTAGTATAGCAGTCCCAAAAAAGAAAAACCCTGACGGGGGGATGCCAGGGCTAAGGGTTCACTCTTTTGGAAGCACCCTATGAGCGACGAATTATCAGGCACGTTGAAACATGTCAATGCAAATTTTAGGAATATTTGTCAGGCCATAACTTCCCGCCGGAAACCTCACAAAAGTGGAATTACTTTATCGATCCTTTGAGGGCCTTTGCGGCGGTAAACTTTGGAGCTTTGGTTTCTGGGATGTTGAGTTTTGCCTTGGTCCGAGGATTCAAACCTGTTCGAGCCTTTCTAACAACAACAGAGAATTTGCCGAAGCCAGGGACAGAGATTTCCTGACCCTCGACCAAGCTGTCGGCCATGGTGGTGAAAACCAATTCAATAGATTCTGAAGCGAGTTTTTTGGTTATCTTGCCTTTCTCAGCAAGTTTGTCCACAAATTCAGCCTTTGTCATAATCGCGCCTCCCTTGATACAATAAGTGTGTCACGTCAACAATGTGAGTTTCGGCTATATAAGGCAGAGGCGTATAGGGTGTCAAGAGAATATAGCTGAAACAAGAGGCCTGGTCCGAATATTTTATAAATAGGCGGAGATGTTTTTTCTTGAATAGAGAGCATTTACTGTCTCTAATAACGAATGCGTGAACCAATACGGCCTGTTTGACATGGACAACTTATGAAGCATGTTCAATCATTTGCAACAGACTGCGCTGAAAAGACATATAGAGAGGCCATGTCAATGACTGTCTATTGCCATGCGCATCCTCTGACTTCGCTCAGGAATATTTTGAGAAAACAGAAGGTGGTGACTTCCAGGGATTTGCGTCGGATACCCACCGGTTCAACTGTTAGAGTCTCCGGTATGGTGATTATAGTTCACACGCCCCCGACCAAATCAGGCAAAAGGGTAATGTTCCTGACACTGGAAGATGAAATGAGCATATTTCGGGGAGTAGTTGTCTGAGATGTCCATAATTCTATTTGTCGGAGTATACATAGGCATCATATAACCACAATATAGCTTTAGGACCAAAGCATGGATGAACTGGCATGGCTTTTCTTAGCTTGAGCACTGTCCTGTGATTCTTTGTGTTTCTCCGAGGATCTCAACAGATTAATCGGAGCGACAATTGAGGTCGATTTTGCCCAAGGCGAACCTTGGGATGAAGTCTATTTTATTCGTCTGGTAGCTCGAACTCACTAAACCAGCAAGATTCATGAAGTAGGTCACAGACGGGAGCCGTTCGCACTGCCGAGGGCTCCCTCCTCCTACATATGCTTCTCGACCATCCTGTGCTGATTCCTCATTGGTACGGTACAGAATAATTGGAGATTGCCCATGAAAAAACGTGGCGGATACGCCGGTAACTTGGAACATCAGATACGGCTCCGGATTCCTTCGGACATGTTCTACTAGTCATGCAAATTTCAGACAAGACCCAGGTGACTTTCTCGAAAGCCATGAGGGACATTCTACGGCTTGGACTAAAAAATTATCCTTCGTAGCGGAACAAGATCCTCATAATTGAATTTATTCGTTAGGTTTCAAGAGAACCGAGGCTCACTGTCCTTCGACCTTCGGCCTAATTCCAGTCGTCTTGGACGCTCTCTCCAACCGAAAAAGGTCGCACAGCGCAAGAACCCTTCCAGGTCTGTAGAAAGCCGATAGACGGACATGGACACAAGACGTGGAGACAGGTTACCATCAGACAGGAGCGCTCTGGATTTTCATTTGAGGTATTGCGTCTGTCTGTGATTTTTTGTAGAGCGAGAACGATGAGGAAAAGATGTCAAGTCTCAGACTAGAGACCTACCTCAGTGAGAATTGGACTTGGTTGAATACTATTTCAGAGAAACTGTTTTTCAATTGGTAGAGCTATGTCCATTCGTCAATCCATCGGAATATGCTCATGGTATCCTCTGATCTTCCTTGAGCTTAAATTGATTGGAAGTAACCCTAGGCCGTTAAGCGAAATAGCTCAGAGATCCACTATAAAGCGCCCAGTGAGTGCTTTTGCCATTTTTCCGTTGATCTTTGAATATGCACAAATGTAATTGACGTCGAGCACATATTGCGGGTTGATTGTGACCTGGGACGAAGTAAATGCCGTTGCCGACGGGTGACAGACAGATGAGCGATCCACGTATCGAGACTTTGACTGCATCATTTTATCACGACCCCCTGGCCGAATTCTTTTGGCCGAATGAGGAATCCCGAGCCAAACAGCTTTCCGCAGGATTGGAATTTCTCCTGAAATTATCATCGAAAATATGGTGTTCTGAGACAGCGAACAGGAAGTATGCCGGGGTGATCGGCGCGGCTCAACCAGGAGGGTATCCGCCTCCCTTTTTTGACTCGATGGTTCCGCTAATCAGACTGATATTGAAATTGCTATCTCTTACGCCCCTGCGTGAAATGGAAAAAATGACCCGTGTCTTTCGTCGGTTTGATAAGATACACCCACGGCAGCCTCATTGGTACATCTCGGTCCTGGGAGTGCATCCAGATCACCAGGGCAAAGGACTGGGAGGGGAACTGCTAAGACCGATTCTTCAGAAGGCAGACAAAGAGAGCGTTATTGTCTACCTGGAGTGTTCTAATCCAAACAGTCTTGATTTTTATCGAAAATATGGATTTGAAGTGATGGAGGAAATCGTCCCGGTTCGCTGTTGCCCACCTATTTTGGGACTGGTGAGGAAACCAATATCTGAGTCTAGCGAACGGGCTTAAGCTAATATAGTGCCGCGCAGTTGGAATAGGTGCGACAAAAGACGCGACTTTTTTCCAGATATCTGGTATGTCCCTTCCAAAACCTGATGGGAGGGAAGAGGAATGCCCAAGCGTGGTTTGAGACTTGATCCCGAGGATTACAATCACACTGTCCACCACCGCTATCTTGCCAAGAAGAGGAAAAATCTCGATTCAAGGGTTCGCCTGAGAGCGATTTTGCTGGTTCACGAAGGGAAGACATTGAACAGGTTGGTCAGATTCTAGAAGTGGCTCGGAGTACGGTGGAACGATGGATAGCGAAGTACAGGCTCAGAGGCGTAACGGGC
>JAPLJJ010000137.1 GCA_026388665.1 Deltaproteobacteria bacterium | reverse complement strand
CGACACTGATTGGCGATCACAGTATGAGCTTGATTAAGAGATGGTGGAATGGAAAGATCGTTCAATTCTACGCAGTATGGGGATTCTAGGATAGATGAATATAATCAAAGAGATTAAGGACGAAATAAAAGCGGCTTATAGAGAGCCATCCAAGCGGGACCTCAACCTTCTCGCATTAATATTTCTCGCGCTTCCAAGTATTATCGGGGCTTATCTGCTTTATTGGAAGGGAAGTTCTAACGGAAAAATATGGATAGCGATTGGTTTGGCGCTTTTCATTTCCCGTTTAATCCCCCCACTGTTCAGAAAAATTTATACCATCTGGCTATCTTTCTCGATTGTTCTCGGTTATTTTGTGTCGAGACTACTGTTAACTCTTATATTTTTTCTAGTGATGATACCGACCGGTCTGCTAATGCGGATTTTTGCCAAAGATCCCATGGAGAGAAAACTGGATCCCAATGCGACCACCTATTGGCAAAAAAGGGAACAGCCGACCGACGTCAGTGTCGAGAGATATCAGAGGCAATTCTAGTTTTTGATTTGCTGAGGAGGAAATACTCATGTCTTTGGTAAGAGAGTTTTGGGATTTCATGAAAGTTAGAAAAAAATTCTGGCTTGCGCCTATAATCATAGTCCTAGTCATTCTTTCGGGATTTATAATCCTTGCGTCTCTATCTCCAGCGGCGGCGCCTTTTATTTATACGTTGTTCTAGGAGGCGTGATCGCTCCTGAACGAGCAAGGGTTGGAGCGTCGCGAGGACGCTCCAAGTAAGTGCTGAACTACGCTCTGAGTTCCGAGTTGAATCTATAAAAAGGCGTTCCCTGATCCTGTTTTTCTAGAGGTTTCCGGGAGCGCCTTTACAATATCCTAATTTATACGAGACATAAAATTGAGTTCGATAGAAGAAAAGAAACCTAGAAGCGTTATTAGGAAATTTGTATACGTCACTCTGTATATAATGTTCATCATAGCAATCGTTCTTGGTGGTTTTGCGGGGCTGGAATATTACGGTTACCTCAAGGTCAAGGCTTGCTGGAATATTACGGTTACCTCAAGGTCAAGGCTTCACCGCTCGGTGAGGCATATAAGGGCCGTGACCTAGATCTGGCCAGACGTAGTTCTCAAACTGTCGCCCCTCAATACGGATATGAGCCTACTCCTGGATTCGCTGCGGTCCGGAATACACGTCTTGGAAACTCCTTTGAATACATTAATGATGAGAGTTTCAAGGATTTCGAAAACGTTCCCGCAGAGAAACCAAAAGATGAATATCGCGTGATAGTCACGGGTGGCTCCGTGATTTACGGAAGAGGCCCGGTTCCGCCTGCGGACGCCATTTGCGACTATTACGAGGTTACGTTCCGCTGGACGATTCCACATATTATTCAGGAACTTATGAATGCTGACCCGGAGATCAGGCAAAAAATTGATGGAAAGGAAGTTCGGGTAATAAACGCCGGGGTCGCTGGTTTTGTTTACCAAAACAACTTGATGCGTTACTTGGCCAAGCTTCGTCTCTATCAACCTGATCTGGTCATAGCATTGGATGGCGCCAATGAGGTGCATACTGTCGCTAGACCGTTGAAGGACTGGAATTATTTTACGGAAGGTCCATATTTTGAAGTCACTTCCGAAGTTATGGATATGGGCTCTAAAGGTCTGTTGAATTATGTGACTTTGTGGCTGAAACGGAACACATACTTTTTTACGTGGCTTGCAATGAGCAAAGGAGAAGGGCCAGGAATCCTGATGGAGAACCGGGGGTTCGCTGCGCATCCGCAGGATCCTACTCCGGAGATGATGGAATACCTGAAGAAGAATATCGGTCAAGTTGCGGACGTCATGGCCATATACCACGCCACTTTGCTTTCTGATCGGGTCCCACACGTTTTTGCTCTTCAGCCGATGTTTCGAAATTGTAAAAAGGAACGAACCCCAATTGAGCAGGAAATCGAAAAGGTCACAGGGATGGAAAAGATCGGGTTCTATGACTCCCGTATGACTTACGATGAATTCGTGGATCGGGTTAAGAGAAGGGCCAAAGATGTCAATTTTGAAGTTGTTGATCTAACCGGAATTTTTGACAATACCAAAGAGTGGGTCTTTACCGATTGGTGTCATCTCACTAACGGCGCAAATTATGTGATGGCGAAGGCACTGGTGAACGAAGTCAAACAGAGGATATTCGGTCTCCCCCTGAGTGATTTCGATAAATTACATTTGCCTCTGGATTCCTATTTTGTCGATTATTCGAAAGAAGCTAAGGTGCTGGTTTCCGGTGAACCGAGAAATGATGGGTTAAACATATTAAAGGGTTATCCAGGACCGAAGGGCCTTCAAATTCCAGGAGCGGTTGATGCGGCGGTTGTACTGGATTTGGGAAAG
>JAPLJJ010000223.1 GCA_026388665.1 Deltaproteobacteria bacterium | reverse complement strand
TGAAGGTTGGGGGACAGGCGGTAATCGAGGGCATAATGATGCGTGCCCCGAAAACTTTTACCGTTGTGGTTCGTAGACCGGATGGTCAGCTTTCGGTTCGCGAGGACCGGTGGTATTCGCCCATGGAGAAATGGCCTTTGCTAAAAAAGCCTTTTCTTCGCGGATGTGTGGTTTTATACGAAGCACTGTATAACGGGATACAGGCTCTAACTTACTCGGCCCAGGAGGCCCTTGGGGAGGAAGAAGAAAAGCTAAGTCCCTTAGCGCTCGCAGGCACAATTGCCTTTGCCTTAGGTGGGGCGGTTTTGTTGTTTGTGGTCGTCCCTCACCTCGCGACTCTAGGAGTCGGAGCCTTAATAGGGGCTGACCTTGGGGTCAGCAGCGTGTGGTTCCACGTAATTGACGGTGTCATCAAGGTAAGTATTTTCGTGGCGTATATTGGCCTCATATCATTGCTCAAAGAAATTCGAAGGGTTTTTCAGTACCACGGGGCTGAACATAAGTCGATCCACGCGTACGAAAACGGAGAGGAATTAACGGTCGAGAACGCCAAGAAACATCCGACTCTCCATGCCCGCTGTGGAACAGCGTTCATATTGTTGGTTCTTATGCTCAGCATATTCCTGTTTACGCTCGTATTCCCGTTTACTCCCAAGGAACTCTTCGGGAACCGGATTCTCACAAACGCTTTCTTCATTCTGGTTAAGATAGCGTTGCTACCGCCAATCGCAGGCATTTCGTATGAACTCATAAGGTTGGGAGAGAAAAGCCGGAGTCGCTTCCTGTCAATTATACTAACTCCCGGTTTATGGCTGCAAAAACTGACAACGAGGGAACCGTCGGACGACCAGTTGGAAGTAGCAATAGTGGCTTTGAAAAGAACATTGGAAAAAGAGGAAGAGTGGGCTGCAACAAAAACAGCTATTTAACAAAAACGAATGCAAGTGCTAGCCAAATTAGAAGAACTAAATCGCAGATATCAAGAACTCGATCATGAGCTTGCTCGACCGGAAATCGTCTCCGACCTGGACTCATTAAAGAAGTATTCCAAAGAACAGGCCGATTTAAGTGACATAATAACAGCCTATAAAAAACTTCTTAGTATTATTGAACAAATCGGTGAGCTGGAAACAATAATTTCCGAGGGCGAGGATCCGGAGCTGGTGGGAATGGCTCGTGATGACCTCACAGCTTTGACTGAAAGTCAGGCTTCACTTGAGCGCGAGATCAAGCTACTTTTGGTTCCAAAAGATCCGAACGACGAAAAAAATATCTTCCTGGAAATAAGAGCTGGAACCGGTGGAGAAGAGGCTGCCCTTTTTGCTGCCGATCTGTTCCGAGCCTACTGCCGTTATGCTGAAATGCGCAAATGGAAAGTAGAGATGATGTCCGTTTCAAATAGCGCATCAGGAGGCTTAAAAGAGGTAATTGCTTTAGTTTGCGGACGAGGGGCCTTCTCGAGGTTGAAGTACGAGAGGGGAGTCCATAGGGTTCAACGCGTTCCCGTGACGGAATCACAGGGGCGTATTCATACTTCTGCTGTTACTGTAGCGGTATTGCCCGAGGCCGATGACGTTGAAGTTAACCTCGACCCTAAAGACCTCAAGATAGATGTTTATCGTTCGTCGGGACCGGGTGGCCAAAGTGTCAACACGACGGACTCCGCTGTAAGGGTCACTCATTTACCAACCAACATAGTTGTCACCTGCCAGGACGAAAAATCTCAGCACAAAAACAAGGCCAAGGCCATGAAGATCCTTCAGGCCAGGCTTCTCGATAAAATGCAAGAAGAACGCGATTCCGAGATAAGTAAAGAACGAAAAAATCAAGTAGGGTCCGGCGACCGTTCCGAAAGGATCAGGACCTATAATTTCCCTCAGAATCGTGTTTCCGATCATAGAATCGGCTTGACTCTCTATCGTCTCGAAGAAATCATGGAAGGCAAATTGGACGATCTTGTTGATCCTCTTATAATACATTTCCAGTCAGAAGCTATGAAGGACAACTTTGCAAACTGATTCGACGCAAATCTCTAAATTGTGACATGGGGGAAAGGTTGGGCGCTTAAAGTTGGGCCGGCGGATTGATTCGAAGATCAGGCAAATCCACATAAGGCCAATAAATTCTTGACACTGGCATACTGATTCATTAATCTAAACCGCTGTATATAAAGCTTGCTCGAATGGAAAGCGCACTGCCTACCGAGAGCTATTAGCGCACTCTCGTAATCAAGAAACTACAGATGTGACGACGCGCGTCCGGAAACCGTCCGAAAGTCGGTAGTCAGACCTAGTTGGTGGCATCGACGCGGAGTGGAATATATAATCCTGGCGTAAAGCGAAGCAAGAGGAACTATGGCCGGAACAACATTTGCTAAAGGCGGGATTCATCCCGAAGAACACAAGGAGTTAACAGAGGGGCTCGCGATAGAAGTAATGCCGCCTCCCCGTCAGGTGGTATTGCCATTATCAATGCATTTCGGCGCAATTGCTCAACCAATTGTCAAAAAGAAACAGGAAATCCAGGAAGGTGAGGTAATAGCAGTTGTCGAAAAGGCGCTGGGCGCTTCGATTCACAGTAGTGTCACAGGGGTTGTAAAAGCGATAGAGCCTAGACCTCATCCAACAATGGTGAGATGTGACGCGGTAATTATCGATCGCGATCCGGCAGCCCCCCCACGACAGTATGAGAGCGAGGATTGGCGGAAGTTATCTCGTGAGCAGCTCCTCGCCAGAGTAAAAGAAGCGGGTATCGTGGGTCTTGGTGGAGCGGGATTCCCAACCCATGTAAAATTGTCCCCACCACCAAACGCAAAAGTGGACACCCTGGTGCTCAATGGCGCTGAATGTGAGCCGTATCTAACTACTGACCACAGACTTATGTTGGAATATCCCGAGAAGATTATTGAAGGGGCAAAAATCCTTCTCAAGATTCTTGGGATCAAAAAGTGTCTGATTGGTATTGAACTCAACAAAACGGACGCGATCAATATCGTGAACAAGACTGCCGGACAATCCGCAGACAAGGATGACGGCGAGGTTCACGTTCAAGGAATGCAGGTTAAGTATCCGCAGGGATCAGAAAAACAGCTCATTTATTCGCTCACCAAGAGGTCTGTTCCGGGCGGAGGGCTTCCCTTTGATGTCGGCGTGATAGTCCAGAACATATCGACGACTTTGGCTGTATTTGAAGCCGCTACCATGAAAAAACCACTTTATGAGAAGGTGGCTACATTTTCGGGTCGCGCCTTGAACAGGCAGGCCAATCTGCAAGTAAAGGTGGGGACTTTACTCTCTGATGTCGTCGAATACCTCGGTGGGACAAAAGACCTTGTCAAGATAGTGTCTGGCGGCCCCATGATGGGATTCGCCATTTCTTCGCTTGATGTTCCTGTTACCAAGACGACTTCCGGCGTTTTGTTCCTGAACAGTTCGGAAACAGACTTAGGAGAATACGGCCCGTGTATTCACTGTGGCTGGTGCATGGAAGCGTGCCCCATGGGTCTTGCTCCCAAAGAAGTTGGACTCTACGTCGAAGCCGGCAAGGGACATTTAACTGAAAAATTCGGCATCTTTGATTGTTTTGAGTGCGGTTGCTGCGCTTATGTCTGTCCAGCCAAACGGCCCCTCGTGCAGTTTGCAAGACTGGCGAAAATAGCGATCAAGAAACGAGGATAAAATTCCGGATCGATTATTCGGAAGACTGCGGTGATTTGATGTTTTATTCAGGAGCTGGGCGTCATTCCGAGCAATCATCCTTTATGGTCATAGAACCGGTCAATCATTTTGACTCAAACCCATAACTTACAAGGGAGGATGGGACCATCGAAGCACTAGGATCTAGAAACATGACTTATAAGCCAGAATGGGCTGTTTCGGTATCCCCGCATATAAGAAAAGGCACGACAACTGCCCAGATTATGTGGACCGTATCAGCGACGTTAATGCCCGCGCTGATCCTGTCTATTTATAATTTCGGGTTCAGGAGCCTATTTATAACGCTCGTAAGCGTGCTTTCATGTGTGGTTGTCGAGGCAATATGCCAAAAAGTGATGGGCCGCCCTGTCTCAATTAAGGATGGCAGCGCCGTACTAACCGGGATACTACTAGCGTTTGTAATACCGCCTGGGGTCCCATATTATCTGCCCATCATCGGAGCGGTCGCGGCGATGTTCATAACCAAGGAGCTGATGGGTGGTCTGGGGTACAATGTTTGGAACCCCGCCTTGGTGGGAAGGGCCTTTCTCCAGGCGTCGTTTCCAGTGGCTATCACCACTGCATGGATACCACCCCAACAGTTGGCCAAAGGCGTATGGGATGTCTTTCTCAGCCCTGGAAGCGTCGACGCCATTTCTACGGCAACACCGCTTTCCGTTGTGAAACAGTTTGGAATGACTGCCCTAACGCAGCAGTTTGGTGGTCTGGATTCCATATATTGGAACTTCTTCATCGGCTTCAAGCCGGGATGTATCGGAGAAACATCCGCTCTACTTATTCTGTTGGGCGGCCTGTTTTTACTGATGCGTGGAATAATCACGTGGCACATTCCTGTTTCCACTCTTGTGTCAGCAGCTCTTGTAGCCTGGATTTTCGGCGGAGAAAACTGGTTCAGCGGTAATCCTCTGGTTCATGTGCTCTCAGGCGGGTTGATGCTTGGGGCCTTTTATATGGCCACGGATTATGTCACTTCGCCAACATTGAAATCAGCCCAAATTTTATTTGGATTTGGTGTCGGAGGGTTGACGGTGCTGATCAGGCTAAAGGGCGGATACCCGGAAGGTGTTTGCTATGCAATACTTCTCATGAACTGCTTGACGCCCGCATTGGATGAATGGTTCAAACCCAGGCGGTTCGCTCCCCCTAAAGCTGCTCCAGTTGCGGCTGTTAAATAGTCCCTATACCTGAAAGAGGTTTCAATGAAGGAAATCTTAAAAATTGCAGCGAGTCTAACGGCGGTTTGCATAGCAGCTTCCATGATACTCGGGTTTGTATACGCGAAGACAGAGCACGCACGAAAAGCAAACGAGGAAAGGATCGAACAGGAAACCATTCAAGGGTTGCTCGGGTACGGACCAGGTCAGAAGCCCCCAAGTGACTTGAGAATTTACCCGGTTTATCGATACGTCGTTACCTCGGAAAAAGGCGAAACTTCGCTCGGCTACGTTTTACCGCTGAAAGATAAGAAAGTGGCCCTGGCGGAGATAGACCTCTCCGGTAATCCACTAAGAGTTGTTCCTATTCCGGCTGAAATGTCGGCACTAACCGATAAGGCTACTCGTGACAATGCCGTCAACTTGGTGATAACCAAAGGTTCAAAGTCTGTTTACGCCCAGACAATATTCGTTGCGGATCTTGGAGACAAAAGGCTTGGGTATGTTGCCCCCGGCGTAACACAGGGATTCAAGACCTTTATCAAATTGATGGTGTCGTTGAATCCGGATTTCACTGTTACCGGTGTAGCGGTCACTTATTCTGAAGAAGACCCTGGACTCGGGGCAGAGATTCAAAAGAACTTTTTCAGAGATCAGTTCGTTGGAAAGACGCAGGACATGCTGAAAAAGCTGACAGTGGTTAAAGAACCGCTTCCCGGTGATTACGCAGCCGTGTTGGATCCTGCAAAAGCCAAGAAGAAGGGTTTGACCGCTGAACAGATAAAGGAAGTCAAACAAAAACATCTTAATGACAATATTTATGCATTGACCGGGGCTACTATATCGAGCAGGGCTCTGACTAACGGGGTTATCAACACGGTCAAGAAATTCGTTTACCGCCTGGAGATTTTGAGCGAGGCGACCAAAAAAGAACAGCTAAGTGTGGCGTTTTAGCGGAGGTAAAAATTGAGCAGGAATCTACAACTTGTCTGGAATGGGCTGATACCTGAAAATCCTATCTTCCGCCTTGCGCTAAGTATGTGTCCGGCCGTAGCGGTCACGACATCGGTGGAAAACGGATTAATGCTAGGATTAGCGGTGGTGTTCGTTCAGGTTTTTTCGAGTGTTACGGTTTCTATATTCAAATCCTTTATTCATCCAAGAATAAGGATTCCAGCCTATGTCATCGTGATAGCCCTTTGGGTTACTGTTATTGATATGATTTTGCCGGTAATCTCTCCGGATGTTTATAAGAAGGTTGAGTTGTTCGTCAAATTGATAGTCGTGTTTGCGATCATCATATCGAGATTGGAGCTTTTTGCATCAAAGGAACCACTTGTTCCATCGTTTTTTGATGGCTTGGGCATGGGAATTGGCTTTCTGTTCGGATTGTGCTTAATCGGCGCAATAAGAGAATTCTCTGGAACCGGACAGATTTTTGGATATGACATCCTTGGATTTAACCCTTTGTTGATAATGGTCCTCCCCGCTGGTGGCTTTTTTGTCATTGGGTTCATTATGGCGATATTCAACTGGATTGAATACAAGATTACGGGAAAAATCCCGACATCGGGAGGAGCCCACTAACATGAAGATAACCAATTATTCTGCTTTAGCGTTACTAGTAGCTTTGGTGGTGTTCTGTAGTTTTGCTCTATCGCCGAGCATGGTCGAGGCTTCGAGCGGTTCAGGGTCGTTCAAGAAAGACACCGAAATCCAGATTTCATTTGCGACTCCAGTCGATGAGGCATGGGCAAAAAACACGGCAAATTTTGTAGTTTTCCAGCAAACGGACCCCGACATTAAGGTCCCCGTCGAATCAGTAATTTTGGACCCCAGAAAAACCTCGGTAATTCTAAAATTTGCTGAGCCCCTTAACCTGTCCGGTGAATACGCAGTTCAGGCCAAGGACGTTACATCTGACGGAAAGGTCCTGGGGAGTGTCGAATTCTTGGTGAAGAAAGGTAAGGGACAAATCCTTTTCACGATATTCCTGGGCGCAATGCTTATAAACAATTTCGTTTTCACAAAATATTTGGGACTATGTATATTCTTCGGCGTTTCTCAAAAGAAGGAAACAGCCATCGGCATGGGTATAACATTTACTATTGTTATGGTCTTGAGCGCTGTGATGTGTTGGGCGCTGTTTACTTTTGTTCTGACACCCCTGCATTTGGATTTTCTGAAGATTATTGTTTTTATCGGCACTGTGGCCATTTTCGTGCAAGCTGTTGATACAATCTTGAGAAAAGTTAATCCATATCTCTTCAAGAAGCTTGGTGTATT
The DNA here is from genome assembly GCA_026388665.1 of Deltaproteobacteria bacterium. Classification (GTDB taxonomy): domain Bacteria; phylum Desulfobacterota; class Desulfomonilia; order Desulfomonilales; family Desulfomonilaceae; genus CAJBEZ01. The sequence continues at coordinate 8,567 of JAPLJJ010000223.1, read as the reverse complement.
CCTGGTTTTGATTGTTACGAATTGTATCATTCTGGCGGTCCCATTGATCAATGCCGACAGTGGTAACGGTCCATTCGAGAGTTTGACCCTAGGTTTGGGCGCCGGGCTTGGCTTTGCGCTTGCTCTGTTCTTAATGTCTTGTGTTCGAGAGAAACTTGAACTTTGCCGAGTGCCTGCCGTATTCAGAGGTTTGCCAGTAGCGTTCGTGGTAACCGGTCTGTTTGCGATTGCGTTTCTAGGATTTTCCGGGCTTTCGATATTTTAGACTGAATAGAAAAAAGCGGGTTTTGGACAAGAACGGCCCGTAGAGGTGACTTGATATGGAAGATGTTTGGCACATAGCCACTATGGGAATAATTTTCTTTGCGGTTTTTGGGGCATTTTGCGGTTTGATTCTTGCCTACGCTGCCAAGAAGTTCGCTATGAAGGTGGACCCGAAGATTGAGGCGGTTCGCGCCTGTCTGCCCGGCGCAAACTGTGGGGCTTGCGGTTTTGCTGGTTGCGAATCGTATGCGGAGGCAGTAGTTAAAGACGCGGATTGTCCAACAAACAAATGTGCTCCAGGAAAGCAGACAGTGGCCGAAAAGGTGGCCGCCATTACCGGTAAAGCCGCCGGAGCGGCGAGCCCCGTTATTTCCGTGCTGCGTTGCTCAAGAAATCAAGGGGATGTAAAGAAAAAGTACTCGTACATTGGCTTTGACACATGCCAGGGGGCCTCAATAGCTTTTGGCGGACCTTATGAGTGTAATTTCGCATGCATCGGTTATGGTGATTGCGAAACAGCTTGCCCGTTCCATGCTATTCACATAAAGGACAACATGCCGGTCATAGACCCTGAGCTATGCACCGGATGCGGAGTTTGCGTGAAAACCTGTCCGAAACAGGTGCTGGACCTTATACCCAAAGACGCTCTATGCTACGTTCCGTGCAACAGCAGAGATTCCGGCAAGGCTGTTTCGAATGTTTGTAAGGCCGGTTGTATTCACTGTGGGGCTTGCACTCGCAAAGCCAAAGATGTGGTCACAATGGTTAAGGATCGAATTGAAATCGATCACGAAAAATTCGATGAAGACTTTGCTAAGGCAGGAGTTTGGGCTTGCAACAAGCAATTCATTTTCCGTTACATTGACCCTGAGCGTCAGGCCAAAGCTGTTGAACAGATAAGGGCTGAACAGGCGGCGAAGAAGGCCGTCGCCAAGACACAACAGCAACAGTCCGACGCGAAAAATCCTGAGAGTGTTTGAGGACTGTGGAGAAATCCATAACATTAATTTTATCATTGGTTATAGAGTCCTGTAACACTGGTCCTGGTTGAGATTTTGCGTTTTCAAAAAGTGATAACACGCTAAATATCGCTCAGCCCTGGAAGGAGGCGCTCATTATGAAAGACAAGAGTTACGTATGGAATCCTTTTCGTATACTGAGCCCAAAGCTCAATACCGAAATAGGGAAACTGGACGAAGCTGAAGACATTCCCGTTGACGCTTCACAATCTCCGGATGAAATCCTTGTGATTATGGTCGGCAAACTCATTAAATTAACCAAGATGATGGCTCTGGGGTTTCAGAGTGAAACTGATTCGCAGATTGAAGTATGCGAAGGGTTGATTCTGGAAATTCAGGAAATGGAGCGTATCTCAACTTCTGGACTAATTAAGGCGTCCGAAACTATTGGACAGAATCTCTTCAGGGCCGTAGTTAGACTTCCGAGCCGTGTAGAGCGGATCGGGGTGATGTTCGAGCACATCCTGGCGTGCCTCAAAATTAAGACGAAGGAAGGTATACCGTTCAGCGACAAAGCGGAGTCAGAACTTGCTGAACTCTTTAGCGTAACGGTCGATCTTCTCAAGAATGTGCGTGACTCATTGGTAACGTGTAATATTGTTATCCTTGATCACATCAAGACGCAAAGCGGGAAACTGTCTGAACTAGCGGAAGATGATCGTTTCAACCATTGGGAAAGACTTGAGAGAGGTTTTTGCTCAGCTAATGCCTCGGCGATTTACCTTAAGATATTGGATTCTTTCAAGAGTATCAGCGAATACGCTGTAAAGATTTCGGATTCAATATGTTCGTTAGAGGATATCTCCAGCTAATTAGTTTTTTCGGAAATCTTGAAGACTGTATAGACCCCGTGGGACAATATCTCACGGGGTCTTTTATTTTGGGGAAGGGTAAAAGAAGGAGAATGCCCTGGAATGGGGCTAGTTCTCCTTCTTGTTTGAATCGAGGGATCAGCTCGCGGACTAAAAAGTGAAGAACACTTTCTGCAGCACCTTCGGGGTGTAACCTACCATATCCAGGTAAAGCGTAATCCCACCATTGAAAAATGGCCAACCCGCTCCGAGGATCATGGCCGTATCTATATCTTTTGGATCAGCGACCACTTTTTCTTTCAAGATTCGATCAATTTCAAGGGTGAGGCTTGTCAAGATCCCATCCATTATCTCTTCCTTGACAAATTGTTTCTCCCCTCGGTTCTGAAAGATCTCCGCTACCTTGGGACTAACTTGCTTGCCGGGTCCCATGCCGTTGTAGATGGCGCCGACTTTGGCATCCACCATCTTCTTGAGGCTTTCATTGATTGGGAAACGATCCGGCCAGGACTTGTGACATGTCTCCAAGACATGGAATGCTACCGCAGTCCCAACAAAAGCCAGCAAATCAAAAGGCGCCATTGGTAACCCAAGCGCCAACACAGCCTCATCCACCTGCATGAAATCCGCGCCTTGATCCACCATCTCAAAACAATCACTCAAGAGTTTTGTCAAGAGCCTGTTAACGAGAAAAGCAGGTGAATCCTTAACCAGAATCGCATTCTTCTTTAGTTTCTTGGCGCACTCGAACGCAGTCACAAGAGTAGGATCGTCTGTCTTTTCACCCTTTATTATCTCAAGCAGCGGCAGGACCGCTACAGGGTTGAAGAAGTGAAATCCAACGACACGCTCAGGATTTTTCAGCTTGGAAGCCATCTCGGTAACAGATAGACTCGAGGTGTTGGTGGCCAGGATACAAGTCGGAGATACAACTTCTTCCGCCTGAGCAAAGACCTGTTGTTTAATTTCCATCTGTTCGAAGACTGCTTCGATCACGAAATCACAATCTGAGAAATCCTTCCAATCGAGTGTCCCAATCAGAATATGATACAGGTGGTCCGCTTTAGCCTGGGTCATACGGCCCTTACTTACAAGAGAACTCAGTTCCCCTTTGACATATCCGAGCCCCTTATCTAGAAACTCCTGCTTTATGTCTTTCATTACAACGGGGACGCCATATCTCCTCAAGAAAAGGATGGCCAACTGGGACGCCATCAGACCAGCGCCTATGATCCCGATCTTGTTGATAGGACGAGGCTTTACATCCTTTGGCCTTCCCACCGGTTTTTTGGCTCGTCGTTGCACTAGGTCAAAGCTATAAACCCCTGCTTTACACTGGCGGCTCTTGATAAGATCTCCAAGGGCCCTGTCTTCACCAGCGAAACACTCGTCAACCGAGTGGCTCAGATCACATGCGAATTCCACCAGTTCCAGCGCCCGGTAAGGAGCAGGAGCCGCTCCGTGAACCCTCATGTCGATGAAATTTCGAGCCGCATCCAAACTCGTTTTGAGTTTGGACATATCAGGCGCTTTACGTTCGATCTTCACCTTGCCTTCGATTATGTCTTCGAGTAAGGCCAAAGACTCGTCGAAAAATTCCACGGATTCAAATAACCGGTCCGCTAACCCTAGCTGGAAGGCCTTGGCTCCGTCCAGCATTCGGTTCTGATTCATCGGATTGTAGACAATCACTTCAAGCGCTTTTTCCGGTCCTATGAGCCGTGGTGTCAGGGTGGAACCACCCCAGCCAGGGATCAAACCGAGAAAGCACTCGGGGAATGCAACGGCGGGAACACCCTTCGAGATAGTTCGGTAATCGCAATACAACGATATCTCAAGACCCCCACCAAGGGCTGCGCCGTTTATAGCCGCTAGTGTCGGGACTTTGAGGTCCATGATTCTCTTCATGGCGGCATGTCCGGCGACCCCTATGCTGCGTCCCTGCTCGAACGTGTTGATAAACGGGACCTGCATCAAATCGGCGCCCGCTGCAAAAATGTAATGTTTGCCACAGAGCATCATTCCTTTGACGTCTTTATCGGCTTCAATCTTGTTTATCGCTTTGTGTAAAGACGTTAGGGCGTGCTCGTCAAACGTGTTAGGCTTCTTGTAATCCTCACCATTATCCATGGTGACTATCGCTATCTTGCCAATGCGAGAATTATAATAGGTCGTATGGAATAAAGTATGCGCTTCAGCCATGGCGTTTCCTTTCTATAGGGGTTGAAACTGGATTATTCTGCATTTTCCTTTTTTTCTTTCTTTTCTTTTTTGCCGTCTCTTTGGAGGTTTTTCCAAATCACGGCCCCACCCTGGCCAAGACCGACACACATCGTCGTCAAACCATATTTGACATCCGGGCGCTCCTTGAAACCGTGCATAAGGTGCAGGGCCAATCTTACACCGGATGATGCGAGAGGATGCCCGAAAGCGATCGCGCCTCCGTATATATTGAGTCGTGGGTCATCAGGGAAGCTTAGACCGAACTCCTCCATAAATGCGACAGCCTGTACCGCAAATGCCTCATTCATTTCCACCAACCCAATTTCGTCAAAGCCGATCCCTGCTACCTTGAGGGCTTTATGAGTAGCCGGAATCGGGCCTATGCCCATGATTTCGGGTTTTACGCCGGCATAAGCGAAGCCTTTCATCTCCATTTTAGGTTCAATTCCTAACTCCTCAGCCTTCTCGAGCGTCATGAGGATCGCCCCAGCAGCGCCGTCGTTTAATCCGGAAGAGTTGCCCGCGGTTACCTTTCCCATCACTCTGAAAGGCGTTCGCAGGGTCCCAAGACCTTCTACAGTGGTTTCCGGCCGAGGTTGTTCGTCCGTATCCGCCACGACCCAGCCGTTTTTTGTATAAACGGTCATAGGGACGATCATTTCACCGATCTTGCCCGACTTGATCGCATTTGCAGCCTTCTGTTGGCAGACCACGGAATATTCGTCACTCATCTCTTTTGTTATGTGAGGGAACATGTCATGCAGATTTTCCGCAGTCATTCCCATTGACATGGCGCTCGAATCCACGAGCTTGTCCGTTAGGAACCTGGGATTTGGGTCCGCTGTCGACCCCATCGGGTGATGCCCCATGTGTTCTACGCCGCCTGCTATTGCGACATCGCAGGCGCCAAGGGCTATCGCTGACGCTGCCGTAGTCAGTGCGCTCATCCCGCCGGCGCACATCCGGTCAATTGAATAACCGGCCACTGTTTCCGGTAACCCGGCGAGAATCACTGAAGTCCGTCCGAGCGTAAGGCCCTGGTCCTTTTCCTGACAAAATACACCCCATGCGTTTTCTTCGACCATCTCAGGTTTCACTTTGGGATTTCGTCGCATGAGTTCTCTGATCACCTTGACCACCATGTCGTCCGCTCGAGTATTCCAAAAAACACCCTTTTCTCCAGCGCGGCCGAACGCGGTCCTAATAGCGTCAACTAAAACTACTTTTCTCGCTTTCATATTGCTGACTCCACAGAAGATTAAACTAACGCAAAAGATTCTTCAGGAAGATCTATGGCGGAGCGTTCCCCACTCATGATCGCCCTGGCTTTGCCAGGCGCCAATGACAAGATAGTGTTGGCGAAAAACTCCGCGGAGGCTACCTTCCCGCGATAGAACGCTGCGCTTCGGTTAGATTTTAATAATTCGTCCTTCTTGGCCGGCGTATCAGCCTTAGCGTCGCCGTAAAGCTCTTCCAGTCGTCTGTCCGCTATGACCGCCTGCCATAACAACAAGAAACCAACTGCGACATCTCCGAAAAGCTCAAGATAAGGAGTCGCATACAGAATTGGCGTCATAAAGTCTTCGGTAATGCTCTTAAGACCGAAGTACCGCGTAACCTCTATCAAGTGCTTGCGAGCAGTTTCGAATGGTTCCACGATGTCTTTCAGCCTGTAATTTTTCTTTGCGCTCTTTAACAGAGTTCCTGTTTCAGTAACTATGTTCTTGAACAGGAGGCCCTGCTTATAACCAACTTTTCTTCCTACCAGGTCTAGCGCCTGTATGCCGTTGGTTCCTTCGTAAATAGAGGCTATCTTGCAATCCCTCATAAACTGTTCCACGGGGTACTCTCTGCAATAGCCGTAACCACCGTGAACTTGGATCGCCAACTCCGTCACTCTGAAGCCCATGTCTGAACCCCAGGCCTTGCAGATAGGGATAAGAATATCCAGGAATCCCTGAAACTTGGCGGCATCTTCGGGAGTCTTAGCTATGTGAATCCTGTCCTCGCAATAAGCCGCGAAATAGAGTAAAGATCGAATCCCCTCCGTTACGCTCTTCATCCACATAAGCATTCTTCGAACATCCGGGTGCTGAATAATGGGGACTTTGGGGGCCTTGGGGTCTTTCATTGTAGAAATTTCAGGCCCTTGATAACGTTCTTTCGCATACTTCAAAGCGTGCATGTACGCCGCGCTGGCCTGAGCAAGTCCCTGAACGCCGACGGATAACCTGGCTTCATTCATCATGTTAAACATGATTTTCATGCCCTGATTTGCCTCACCCAGCAAGTAGCCTATACAATTATCTTTCTCACCGAAATTCAGAGCACATGTCGAAGACCCATGAATTCCCATCTTCTTTTCAACTGCCATGGTGATCACGTCATTGTCCACAAGGCCGCCATTTTCGTCGTAACGGAGCTTGGGCACTATAAAGATGCTGATTCCTTTAGTTCCCGCAGGGGCCCCCTCGATTCTCGCCAGGACCATGTGAACTATGTTTTCGGTCAGATCATGATCCCCGGCCGAAATAAAAATCTTACCGCCATTTATCGAATATGTTCCATCCGGTCTCTTGACAGCCTTGGTCCTCAACGCGCCTACATCGCTCCCGGCCTGGGGCTCAGTCAGACACATAGTCCCGCACCATTCACCGGTATACATTTTATCCATGTACATCCGCTGTTGTTCTTCCGTGCCGTAAAACTGTATTAAACGGGCGGATCCTATAGTCAAGCCGGGATACATCATCAAAGCTTGGTTGGCGGACACAAATAATTCCATGGTCGCTATATAGATAGCGCTCGGGAATCCCTGGCCTCCATGTTCCGGAGATATTGGGAGAGCCGCCCATCCACCCTCACAATAGCGCTCATAGGCTGAGTGAAATGAAGGTGGAACGGTCACTTGTCCGTTCTCGAGCTTCACCCCGATTACGTCGCCTTCAACGTTAGTAGGGGCCAGTTCTTTTTCTGCCAATTTTTGTGCGGCTTCCATAACCATGTCGAACATTTCTCGAGAAAACTCGGAAAACGATTCTGATTCACAAAGTTCTTCGATGTTTAGTTGCTCATAAAGCACGAATTTCGCGTCGCGCTCATCAACGAGAAGATTGGCCATCAGTTTTCTTCCTCCTTGTGTGACCTATCAGGGTAATTATTTTTTGAGAAATCAGTTTTTTATGGCGCAATGTAAAAACCCTTTTGCGCCTGAGAGAATTGACTTTATTAGCATTCCTAAAAGCCCATAACCAGCAAAGATAAGTGGCGCGTTTCAGAATACATTTACATGTTACAGTCTAATATCTCAAGAAAAAAAATTCCTTACTGAATCAGTCAATTATGATTTATTGGTTTCACGCATTGACTTTGACACAAAACGAGCTTACTTCTTTCCAGGACTAGCGCTCAGCTCCTTTTGATTTGTTTGTGCGCCGTGTAAACACAGGCTCATATTTGTGAGCGGCTCGAGGAGAAAATTTATGTGGGAAGAAAATAACAGAAAGGCCGTTGAACTTTTTCAGAGCGGTAAACATGCCGATGCTTTAGAGTTGGTCGAGAAAGCGCTGAAACAGGCCGAAAAAGAATTCGGTTCTGAGGATCCCAGGGTGGCGCGGTGTTTGAACAATCTTGCAGAAATATATCGAACCCAAGGAAATCTGGAACAGGCCCTTCCTTTTTGGGAACGATCTCTTGAAATAAGGCAGAAAACTCTTGGGCCAAAACATGCGGAAGTGGCAATCGCTCTGAACAACCTCGGAGGCGCGTATTTTGAACTGGAAATGTACCAAAAAGCGGAACCCACATTGAGAAGGGCCTTAAAAATTGTGGAAGGTTCTCTTGGAGCGGAAAGCGCTTTGATGGTTACCTGCTTGAACAACCTGGCTTCAGTAAATAGAGTCATGGGACGTTTCCCCGCTGCCACGCCGTACTATGATAGGGTGCTGGCGATTCAGGAGAAACTTCATGGCCCTACCAGTGTGGAAGTCGGGGTTTCTCTAAATGACTTCGCGGGATTCTTTGAAAGTCTCGGGAGATACTATGAGGCGGAACCTCTGTATCGCCGCGCTCTTGCTATCGCTGAGAAGAATTTTGGTCCTTATCATCAACATGTCGCTTCGTCACTAAACAATCTTGCCGGTGTTCTGGTGGGTCTGGCTCAATACGCCGAAGCGGAACAACTGCTTATTCGAGTTCACGAGATAACTGAAAAGAATTATGGGGTTTCTAACCCAATGACGAACCTCAG
>JAPLJJ010000106.1 GCA_026388665.1 Deltaproteobacteria bacterium | reverse complement strand
CCAAAGCCCCCGTTATCTTTCTGTTAACATAAAGATTACCGACCCTGAAATCACTCTTAGTTTTTTGTATGTTGGCGGGACTCCTTGAGAATATTCCACCTGTAAGCGCATAAGGAGTGCTATTTGCAATTTCTAAGGCCTTGTCAAGGTCCTGCGCTTTCATGACGACAAGGACCGGGCCAAAGATTTCCTCTTGCGCAATCCTGAAATCAGGGTTCACATCGGTAAAAATAGCCGGCCCTTCGAAATGGCCTTCCTTTTGAACATTGCGGATAAGGATGGCCTTGCCTTCTTTTTTCCCCAAATCTACATAACTCTCGATTTTGTTCTTTGCCTCTTCGTCTATGACCGGCCCCATAAAGACCCTGGGATCATCCGGCGGTCCTATGACTACGCTCTCCATTGCCTCCTTCAGCCTCCAGCAAAATTCAGGAAACGCATCTCCGACCACGATGACTCTGGAACATGCCGAGCATTTCTGGCCCTGAAAACTCAATGCGGACTCCAGGACCCCTTTTACCGCCTCATCCAGGTCGGCAGTCTCGTCTACTATGATTGCGTTCTTGCCTCCCATCTCAGCTATGACCCGCTTCACGTTTACCTGCCCAGTTGCAGTCTGACTCGCAAGCCTGACGATATTCAGACCAACTTCCTTTGAACCGGTAAAGGTGATGAAATCGATGCCTGGATGAGATACCAGATATTCCCCCACTTCCCGGCCTGAACCTGGAACAACGCTCAACACCCCTGTTGGAAGTCCAACGGATCTGAAAATATCGCCGAGACGCCAACCCAATACAGGGGCTAGGCTCGAAGGTTTGAGAATCACGCAGTTCCCGGTGACTATGCCCGCTGACACCATACCTACTGGTATAGCGAGCGGGAAGTTCCATGGCGCGATAACAGCCCCGACGCCTCGGCCCTCGTAGAAATATTCGTTTGCCTCGCCCAGGTAAGTCCCAAGAGCTTTTGGGGCGCTGATTCTTATCATCTCGGAAGCATAATATTCGAGAAAATCTATCGCTTCAGCTACATCACCGTCAGCCTCAGCCCATGTTTTCCCGACTTCATAGACCTTCAGGGCCATAAGTTCGAACCGCCTTTTCCTAATTTCCTTGGCCGCTCGAACAAGATAGTCAGCCCGTTCTTCAGCAGGAGTGTTCCTCCAAATCGGCCACACAATTCGTGCAGCTTCTACAGCCTGTTGTGTGTGCTCTCGTGACGCGATACATACGCGGCCGATTACTTCGTCCGGCTTTGCAGGGTTAAATGACAGGATCTTTTGGTCCGTCCAAATATCTTTGTCACCAATTATGATCGGATAGCTTTTGTCGAATTTCATCTTTGTTTTTTGGAGCGCATCCTGCATCTTCTGCCGGTTCTCAGCGTTGGAAAAATTTGTTAGAGGCTCGTTTACAAACTCTGTCGTTGAAACATTGTTGGTTTCAGATGTTCCTTCCGGTTGAGGCGCCTTGAGAAGTTCTTCTAGCGGTGTTTGTTCAGAAAAGGACTTACGCAAGAATGATTCATTGGAAGTATTTTCCAGGAGCCGTCTAATGAGATAAGCCATTCCCGGGATCAATGCCCCGATTGGTGTATAAGCCCGTACCCTGTAATTCATCTCCTTCAGGACCTGTCTAACCGGCTCGGCCATTCCGTATATCATCTGGAATTCAAGTGCCCCGGTAGGCAGATTCAGGGAGTCGGCAACCGCCACAGCATGGCTTATGCTCCTGATGTTGTGAGTAGCTATTGCGGGACGGATGTGCTCGGTATTTTCCAGGAGGATTCTCGTGAGTTCTTCATAATTGAGGTCAGTCTCCTCTTTCCGTAAGAAGACCGGGACAGGCCATCCTTTTTGCCGGTTTATAACCGTTTCATAGTCCCAGTAAGCCCACTTAACAAGACGAACACCGATACGATTTCTTGTTTTTTTTGCCCACTTTATGAGACCGAGAAGGTCTCCTCTTGTTTCAAGGAGGTAAGCCTGAAGGACCAGTCCGGCAAATCGCAGATCAGGGATTTCATCGAACAGGCCTTGAAAGACTGCGATTGTTAGATCCTTGAAATAATGCTGTTCCATGTCAAGGGTGATTGACGCCTTCATTTCCAT
>JAPLJJ010000003.1 GCA_026388665.1 Deltaproteobacteria bacterium | reverse complement strand
GCTGAAAATCGTAACCCACTGAAATCTTTGGCAGTCCCAACCGGTTTCGAACCGGTGTCTCCGCCGTGAGAGGGCGGGCCGGGTAATAATAATATCAACTACTTAACCGTATGTCCCGAAATGGAGCGCCCTCAACGTCCCTCAAGATAACCCATTATAACTCAATATTTTAGCAAAACGGGGGAAAGCGGGGGAAAGGCAAAATGGGTGGTGAAAAACAGGGCACGTCGATCCCATAACACCTGTTCCTGTATCTGCATTCGCCCGTAAATTCGGTCCCCAGACTGAAAACAGAGAGTTTCGCACACTTTTGCTTCCAGGACCAACTCGACCCTGAGGAAATACGACGGTTTCTGACAAGGTCTGGCGTTACAATCGGAGACAGCCGTGATAAGATTCATCATGTAACTTTGATTCTATCCGGGGTCCACCATGACTGACCAGAACCGCTTCCCCCTTGAAGAAGAAACTTTGGCCATCGGCACGGAGGTAGCCCACCAAAAGGACGGCCCTGCTCAATCTGAATTGCAGGAAAGAATCCTGGAATTCGAACGATTCAATCGCCTAGTCATGGCCAGGGAACAGCGGATTCTTGATCTGAAAAAAGAAGCTAACGAGTTGGCCCAGGCTGCCGGCGAGCCCCCGCCTTACGGCTCCTTGGACCGGATCGAAAAAGATGAGGCCTTGGACAATCTGGTCCAGACCATGAAGGATCGAGACGCCGTCTCAGGAGGGGAACCTGAAGAATTGGAGGCAGAGGACTTATTGAATGTTGAGGATTTGCAGACCCTTCTTGCCCACTTCTGCGATGCGGTCGGGGTTGCCTCGGCCATCATAGATCTCAAAGGAAAAATTCTGGTGTTTGCAAACTTCTGCCGGGCTTGCACCGATTTTCACCGCGTCGGCAAAGTCTCATCTCAACGCTGTGTAGAAAGCGATACTATATTGGGATCGAGCCTTCAGGAAGGTCAGAATTTCACTATTTATCGGTGCAAAAATGGGATGACGGACGCGGCTTCGCCGGTGATCATAGATGGAAAGCACTGGGCCAATGTGTTCATCGGCCAGTTCTACATGGAGGAACCGGATCTCGACTTTTTTCGTCGCCAGGCTCAGGAACACGGTTTTGATGAAGACAACTATCTGGCTGCCATCAAGGAAGTGCCAATGCTGGACGAGGCAAAACTGCCAAGCATTCTCGGTTTCTTGTCAGGCTTCGCCAAGATGGTGGGCTCCCTCTCGTTAGACCGAATTCGCGCTTCACAGGCCACCGAGGACATAAGAAGGAGGGCCGAGGAACTGCGCCGCAGCCAGGCAGCGGCTCTGAGCCTAGCCGAAGATGCGGAAATGGCCCGCAGCGAGATAGCGCGATATAGGGATCAACTGGAACAATTGGTCAAGGATCGCACGGAGGAGCTGAGAATTTCGGAAGAACGCACCCGGCTGCTCCTTGAATCTGTGGGCGAGGGGATCATCGGTGTGAACCTGGATGGCAAGATGACTTTTGTCAATCCTGCGGCTTGCAGGATGCTCGGATACTCGCCGGATGAATTCGAGGGCAAGGAACTCCACACCCTTATTCACTATGCTCATGAGGATGGTTCTCCATATCCGCAGGAAGATTGTCCTATGCACAAGTCCATTTCAGGTGGAACCGCCAGCCATGTCGACAGTGAAGTGCTGTGGCGAAAAGATGGCACGAGTTTCTCCGTAGCTTATTCCAGCAACCCTGTCCATAAGGACGGCTCTCTCGTCGGGTCTGTGATCACTTTCAGCGATATTACCGACCGCAAAGAGGCGGAAGAGCAGGTGCGCCGCGCAAAGGAGATTGCTGAGGAAGCCACCAAAG